>CAZVUW010000208.1:0-1506 GCA_964629825.1 uncultured Actinomycetota bacterium | reverse complement strand
CGAGCACCCCCGCCGCTGGCCGGCCGAGCGCTGGCACCTCGCCTTCCAGGGCAACATCCGCGAGTGGCCCGCCGCGGACGCCGAGCTCGTGCGCTCGGCCCTCAGCGGCTGACGGCCCCTCCGCGATCCCGATGGGCCGCCTCACCGGCCCAGCCTCCCGTCGACCGATGAGTGGACACTTGGGTGGCCGATCAGCCACCCAACCGTCCAGCTATCCGACCGCGCGCCCACACATCTGCAATTGCTCTGCAACTCAGCCGAAATAATGGGTACACTCGATCCGCAAGCACAGCGGGAGGAGCACCCATGTCAGCCGCCGAGCACGCCACCCTCGGCCGGCCCGACCTCGCGGCCTACAACACCGCCCACCGCGCCGAGCTCTCCGTCGTGGTCAAGGAGCTGGCAGAGCTGCTGGGGTTGAAGCTGACCGCCTACATCGCCGGAGCCCGAGACACGCGCACGGTGCGATCGTGGATCGACGGCACGCGCGAGCTTCGCCGGGCCGAGGTGGAGCCCAAGCTGCGCCTCGCCCTCCACGCCGCGCTGCTGATCGCCGACGAGGAGTCTCCGCACGTCGCTCAGGCCTGGTTCCAAGGGCTCAACCCCCAGCTGGGCGACCGGTCCGCCGCACGCCTGCTGCGCGAGGGCGACCTGGACGAGGTCGGCCCCGAGATCCTGGCCGCGGCCCGCGCCTTCGTAGTGGGCGGGTGACCGAGGAGCTCGCGGAGGTCAGCCCTCCGGAACCGCTCTACCGCCTGGGCCGCGTGCCTGATCCCTGGGCCTGGCCCGACTGGCGCTACTCCCAGCCCGACGGCACCTTCGGCAGCCGCTTCGACGACCCCGAGGGCCGCTACCGGGTCCTGTACGCCTGCAGCATCCGCGTCGCGACGTTTGTGGAGATGCTGACCCAGTTCCGCCCTGACCCGGCCGTGGTCGCCGGCCTGGCGGAGATCGACGGCGACGAGGACGCGCTCCCTCCGGGCACCGTCCCGCGCTCCTGGCTGGAGCGCAGATGCGTTGGGGCTGCAGCTGTGCGAGGCCGGTTCGTCGACATCGGTCACAGCCGCTCCCTGGCGACCCTGAACCGCGCACTCGGTCGCCTGGCGGTCGAGCACGGCCTGCGCGAGCTGGACGCCGCCGCGATCCGCCTGTCAGCCCCGCGCTCCCTCACCCAGCACATCTCGCGCTGGATCTACAAGCGCACCGCACCCGACGGCACCCGCCGCTACGCCGGCATCCGCTACCCCTCCCGCCTCGGCGACGACCTCGAGAACTGGGCCATCTTCGAGCCCGCCGACCTCACTCCTCAGCCGGCACCCAACCCAATCACCGCCGACGACCCGGACCTTCAGGCGGCTGTAGAGCTCCACGGCCTGCGGATTGGACTCTGATCCTTAGGGATCCCACCCGCCTCCATCACCGTTTACGCCCCTAGACGAGACGTGGGTCACAACATGTCGCAGACTGGATTCTACAAGGTGGGCAAGGGGGGGGGACATGACCGAG
>CAZVUW010000207.1:0-1514 GCA_964629825.1 uncultured Actinomycetota bacterium | reverse complement strand
CCGGGTCTGGTGCAGTGCCGATTCCTTGGCCGTGATGGTCGGGGAGGAGGAGACTGCGTCATGGGAAGACCACGGAAGTACTCCGATGAGCTGCGTCGCAGGGCGATCGAGGAGGTCTTAGAGCGCGACCGCAAGATCCCCGATGTCGCCCGTGATCTGGGGATCGTGTCGCCGGAGACGTTGCGCAAGTGGGTCCGCCAGGCCGAGGTTGATCAGGGCCTCAAGCGGGGGCCTACGACCGAGGAGCTCGCCGAGATCCGTCAGCTGCGCAAGGAGGTGGCCGACCAGCAGCGCACGATCGACATCCTCAAGGCGGCTACCACCTATTTCGCGCGGGAGGCCGACCCGCGACAGCGGTGATGGTCTCCTTCGTCGACGCCCACCGTGACCGCTGGCCGGTGCTGGCGTTGTGCACGTCGATCGAGCTGCCCGAACGCACCTACTACGCGTTCAAAGCGCGTGCGCCCTCGGCGCGGTCGGTCAGCGACGCCACACACCGGCTCCACATCCGCCGGGTGTGGGAGAGCAACTACCGCTGCTACGGCGCCCGCAGGGTCCACAAGCAGCTGCAGCGGGAGGGCCATCGGATCGCCCGCTGCACCGTGGCCCGGCTGATGCGCGACATGGGCATCCACGGTGTCCAGCGGGGCCGCAAGCGCTACACGACCGTGCCCGACCCCACCGCGCTACGCCCGCCCGACCTGGTCGAGCGGCGCTTCGTGGCCGACCGGCCCGACCAGCTGTGGCTGGCCGACATCACCTACGCCTCGACCTGGCAGGGCTGGCTGTACGTGGCGTTCGTCCTGGACGCCTACAGCCGCGCGATCGTGGGCTGGCAGATCACCGACCACCTGCGCACCGACCTGGTCCTGGACGCGCTCGAGATGGCCATCTGGCGGCGCGACCTGACCGCCGGCGGGCTGATCCACCACAGCGACGCCGGATCGCAGTACACCTCGATCCGCTACAGCGACCGGCTTGCCGACGCCGGCATCGCCGCCTCCATCGGGTCGGTCGGCGACTCCTACGACAACGCGATGGCCGAGGCGCTCAACGGCACCTTCAAGGCCGAACTGGTCAAGCTTCACGGCCCCTGGCGCACCCGCCAACAGCTCGAGATCGCCATCATCGAGTGGGTCGACTGGTACAACGCCACCCGCCTCCACGGCGAGATCGGCGACATCCCACCCCTCGAACACGAAGCCAATTGGTACCGTCGCAACACCCCCGCCCTCCAGGCAGGGACCAACTAACCCGCACTGCACGAGACCCGGGGTGCCTCAGCCTCGCCTTCAGTGCCTCAAGGCCTACCATGCCGACTGACCCGCGACGTCGGGCCTTCGGTGTCGCACGACTATGGTGATCATACTAACGTTAGGCAAGTCATGGACGGCTGGGGGATCGCCGCGACCTTGTTCGCTGCGGGCGCGTTCGTCCTCGCCGCGCTGGCGGAGTGGCGCAGGTGGCGTGACCGCGCCACTTGGTACTGGGCGGCCGAGTCAGGTGAGCACCGT
>CAZVUW010000206.1:0-1517 GCA_964629825.1 uncultured Actinomycetota bacterium | reverse complement strand
CTTGACCGCACCGGTGCCGAACTCCATGTCGACGTGCACGTCGGCGACGACCGGGATCTCTCGATCCATCAGCGGCAGGATCACCGTGCGGCCCACGAGGTGCGCGTAGCGCTGGTCGTCGGGGTGCACGGCGACGCCGGTGTCACCCAGCATCGTCTCGACGCGCGTAGTGGCCACGACCACGCCCTCGCCGCCATCGGCGGCCGGGTAGCGCAGATACGCCAGCTCGCCCGGGTCCTCGGAGTGGTCCACCTCGATGTCGGACAGGGCGGTCCGGCAGCGCGGACACCAGTTGATGATCCGGTAGCCCCGGTAGATCAGGCCCTGGTCGTACAGCAGGCAGAAGACCTCGCGGACCGCCTTGGAGCGCGGCTCGTCGAACGTGAACGCCTCCCGCCGCCAGTCCGCCGAAGCGCCCATCCGCCGCTGCTGCCGCAGGATCGCGCCGCCAGACTCGGCCTTCCACTCCCACACCCGCTCGACGAACGCCTCACGGCCGAGGTCGTGACGGGTCAGGCCCTCGGCGGCCAGCTGGCGCTCGACCACGTTCTGGGTGGCGATGCCGGCGTGGTCCATGCCGGGCAGCCAGACCGCGTTCATCCCCTTCATCCGCGCATGGCGGATGAACGCGTCCTCGATGGTGGAGGTCAGCGCGTGCCCGAGGTGCAGCGACCCGGTCACGTTGGGCGGCGGCATCGCGATGGCAAAGGGCTCGCCGGGGTCGTCGGGCTCGGCCTCGAACCAGCCGTTGGACTCCCACCAGTCATAGAGGCGGCCCTCGACCTCCGCGGGGTCGTAGGCCGGGGACAGCTCGCGCCGGGTCTCGTGGCTCATGCGGGGCAGTGTAGGGCGAGCAGCCCGCTCTCCATGAGGCCCGGTCTGCGGGTCAGGCGGAGCGCTTGCGCTTCTCGACCTCGGTGCGCGGCACGAGCGTGGGGTTGGCGCGCTCCTTGACCACCTCGGCGGTGATCAGGCACTCGGCCACGTCATCCCGCGAAGGCAGCTCGTACATCGTGTTGAGCAGCACCTCCTCGAGGATGGCGCGCAGGCCGCGCGCGCCCGTGTCGCGCAGGATCGCCAGGTCCGCGATGGCCTCGAGCGCGTCGTCGGTGAACTCGAGGTGGACCCCATCGATCTCGAAGATGCGCTGGTACTGCTTGATCAGCGCGTTGCGCGGCTCGGTGAGGATCTGGATCAGAGCCGAGCGGTCGAGCTGCTCGACGTGGGTGATGACCGGCAGCCGACCGACGAACTCGGGGATGAGCCCGAACTTGAGGAGGTCCTCCGGCAGCACCTGCGAGTGCAGCGCCGACAGGTCCTTGTCGCGGGCGTTCCGCACGTCCGCGCCGAAGCCGATGCCCTTGCGTCCGATGCGCTGCTCGACGATCCGCTCGATGCCCGCGAATGCGCCACCGCAGATGAACAGCACGTTGGTGGTGTCGATCTGGATGAACTCCTGGTGCGGGTGCTTGCGGCCGCCCTGCGGCGGGACGCTCGCGACCGTGCCCTCCAGGATC
>CAZVUW010000205.1:0-1550 GCA_964629825.1 uncultured Actinomycetota bacterium | reverse complement strand
GATCACGACCTTGGGCATGAAGCGGATCAGGCGCTGCACCTCGAGGATGTGCAGCCGGCCCGTGCGGGCCGGATCGGCGTCCGCGACGGCGTCCGTGTCGCTGTAGCGGTAGCCGTCGCGACCGCGTATGCGCTGGTCACCGCCCGAGCAGAAGGCCCATCCGCCGTCCTTCGGCGACGGGCCGTTGCCGGTCAGCAGCACGCAGCCGACGTCGGGGCTGCAGCGGGCGTGGTCCAGGGCCGTGTACAGCTCGTCGACGGTGGCGGGGCGGAAGGCGTTGCGCACCTCGGGGCGGTTGAAGGCGATGCGCACGGCGCCGACGTCCCGCGCCCGGTGATAGGTGATGTCCTTGAAGTCGAAGCCGGGGACCTCCTGCCAGGCCTCAGGGTCGAACAGCTCGGAGACCATCGGCGCTCCTCGGGGTCGGTGTTCGGGGGCGGTTGCTGCGGGGGTCGCGGGGGGTCAGTCCTGGGCGCCGGGGTCCGGCATGTAGGTGCCGATGCGGGCGATGCGCTCCTTGCGGAGCTGGCGGCGGATGCGCGCCTGTGCCTGGCGGCGCCGCTCCTCCTCGGTCTCGACGATCAGCGGCGGCACCTTCATGGGCCGGCCGTCGTCGCCGAGGCACACCATGACCACATAGGCGCTGGTGGTGTGGCGGCGCTCGCCGCCCTGCCACGGCTCGGCCTCGACGCGGACGCCGACCTCGAGCGAGGTGGAGCCGACGTCGTTGACGCGTGCGCGCACGATCAGGACGTCGCCGACGTGCACCGGCTGGAGGAACGACAGCTCGTCGATGGCCGCCGTGACGCACACGCGGCCGGCATGGCGTGCGGCCGCCGTGCCCGCGGCCACGTCCACCTCGTACATGATCACGCCGCCGTGGACGCTGCCGACGAGGTTGGCGTCCGCCTGGGTCATGGTGCGGGCGAAGGTGACCTCGCTGGCCGACACGGGCTTGCCGGGCAGGTTCATAGACCCTCCGTGGCGTTCTTCGGGCTGACGTCGGGCGCTACAGCCGGCCCAGCATCTGGCGGGAGATCACCACGCGCTGGATCTGCTGGGTCCCCTCGTAGATCTGGGTGATCTTGGCGTCGCGCATCATCCGCTCGACGGGGTAGTCCTTGGTGTAGCCGTAGCCGCCGAGGAGCTGCACCGCGTCGGTGGTGACGCGCATCGCGACGTCGCCGGCCTTCAGCTTGGACATCGAGCTGAAGAGCGTGAGGTCCTCGTCGCCGCGGTCGGCCTTGGCGGCGGCGGCGTAGACGAGCAGCCGGGCGGCGTCGGTCTCGGTCTGCATGTCGGCGAGCATGAACTGGACGCCCTGGAAGGCGCCGATGGGCTTGCCGAACTGCTCGCGCTCCTTCACGTAGCCCTTGGCGAAGTCGATGGCCCCCTGGGCGATGCCGACGGCCTGGGCGCCCACCACCAGCCGCGTGTGGTCGAACGCCTGCATGGCGTAGGTGAAGCCCTTGCCCTCCTCCCCGATCAGCCGGTCCGCGGGGATGCGGCAGTCGTCGAAGTGGACCTGGCAGGTCGGGGAGCCCTTGATC
>CAZVUW010000204.1:0-1580 GCA_964629825.1 uncultured Actinomycetota bacterium | reverse complement strand
CCCGCCCCCGACCGGGGAGGTCGTCATGAGGCGTCCTGAGCTGTTCGCAGGTCTCCTGCTCATCGGCCTGGGCGTGCTGCTGTTCGTCGCCATGCAGAGCGGCGTCGGGCCGGAGGCGATCCCGGCGGTCATCGGGGCGGTGTTCCTGGTGGCCTACGCGGTCACGCGCACGTACGGGTTCCTCATCCCGGGCGGCATCCTCACCGGGCTGGGGACCGGCGTGGTGCTGCAGGCCAGAGGCGCCGACGACGCCGTCGTGGTCCTGGGGCTCGGCACCGGGTTCCTGCTGGTGGCGGTGGTCGACCAGATCGTCGAGGGCGTGCACCCGGCGCGGCTGTGGCCGCTGATCCCCGGTGGCATCCTCGCGCTGGTCGGGGTCTCCGAGCTCGAGGGCACCGCGGAGGTCCTGCGCTGGTGGCCGCTCCTGCTCGTCGCCGCGGGCGTGTGGCTGATCGTCACGCGCGGACGCCCGCCCCGCTCCCGTCGGCAGTCGGAGCCACGGCCACCGGCTGCGCCGTCCTAGTCGCGGCGGAGGGCCTCCAGCATGCGGGTCAACGCCGCCATGGCGGCGTCGAGGTCCGCCGCTGGGTCCTCCGAGCCGGCGAGCCACAGGGCCGCCTCGTTCATCGCGCCCGACAGGAGGTGCACCAGCGGGGCCAGCGGCTGCTCCGGGATCTCGCCGGCAGCCATGAGCTCGGTCAGCACCTCCTCCAGCTGTTGGCGGGAGGTGGCGGCGTCGAGGTCCCGCCACACCTCCCACCCCAGCACCGCCGGGGCGTCCACCAGCAGCACGCGCTGGGTCTCGGGCGCGGTGCTCGCGGCCAGGAACGCGCGACAGCCGGCGACCAGCTGCGTCCACGGGTCCGCGTCCGGGGCGGCGCCGGCCACCGCCTCGGCGACCTCGCGGTGCACCTCGGCCAGCACGGCTCGGAACAGCTCGTCTTTGCCGCCGAAGTGGTGGTACAGGGCGCCCTTGGTGACGCCGGCGGCCGCGACCACCTCGGCCAGGCTCGTGCGACGGTAGCCGCGCGCCGCGAAGGCACGACGGGCGGCGTCCAGCAGCGCGCGGGTGGTGACTTCGCGCTGCTCGGCCTTGGTGCGAGGGGGCATGACACCACGGTAGCGGTTGACGTACCCGCGGTACGCATCTTAGGCTAGAACACATACCTACGGTACGTATCTTTCTTGGAGGCCGTCGTGGAGCTGTCCAGCTTCTACCCCGTGATCGCCACCGCCGACGTGGCCGCGACCGCCGACTTCTACATCCGCTACTTCGACTTCCGCCCCGTGTTCGCCGCGGACTGGTACGTGAGCCTGCGTCGCGACGGCGACCGGCCCTGGGAGCTGGGGATCGTCGACGCGTCGCATCCCAGCGTCCCGGAGGGCTACCGCCGGCCCGTCAGCGGGCTCCTGCTCAACTTCGAGGTCGACGACGTGGACGCCGAGCACGAGCGCCTCGTGGTGCAGGCCGGCCTGGAGCCGGTGCTGTCGCTGCGCAGCGAGGACTTCGGCCAGCGCCACTTCATCCTCGCCGACCCCGCCGGCGCCCTCGTCGACGTCATCACCGAGATCCCCCCGCG
>CAZVUW010000203.1:0-1599 GCA_964629825.1 uncultured Actinomycetota bacterium | reverse complement strand
GGACCGACATGAACAGGCGCGGCATCACCGGGAAGTGGAAGGCCATGTGGCACTCGGGCTCCTCGTCGGTCCCGAAGTAGTGGACGACGTCCTCCGGCCACTGGTTGGCCTCCGCCAGCAGCACCCGGTCCTCGAACTCCTCATCCACCATCCGGCGGAGGCGCTTCAGGTACTCGTGCGTCTCGGGCAGGTTCTCGCAGTTGGTGCCCTCGCGCTCATACAGGTAGGGGACGGCATCCAGGCGCAGGCCGTCGAAGCCGAGGCGGAGCCAGAAGCGGACCACGTCGAGCATCGCCTCGGCGACCTCGGGGTTGTCGTAGTTGAGGTCCGGCTGGTGGCTGAAGAAGCGGTGCCAGTAGTAGGCCCCGGCCTCCGGATCCCAGGTCCAGTTCGAGATCTCGGTGTCGATGAAGATGATCCGCGCGTCGGCATAGCGCTCGTCGGTGTCGCTCCACACGTACCAGTCGCGCTTGGGGGAGCCCGGCTTGCGCGACTCCTGGAACCACGGGTGCGTGTCGCTGGTGTGGTTCATGACCATGTCGGCGATCACGCGCATGCCGCGGGCGTGCGCGGCCTCCAGCAGCGCCGCCACGTCATCCACGTCGCCGAACTCGGGCAGCACCGTGTAGAAGTCGCGGATGTCGTAGCCGCCGTCCCGCAGCGGCGAGTCGTAGAACGGCAGCATCCAGATGCAGTCGACGCCCAGCCACTCCAGGTAGTCCAGCCGCTCGATCAGGCCGCGGATGTCGCCGGTGCCATCGTTGTTCGAGTCCTGGAAGCCGCGCGTCAGGACCTCGTAGAAGATCGCGGTCTTGTACCACTCGGGGTCGCGGGACAGCATCATCGGTTGCAGCAGCTCCTGTCGCGAGACGGTCGGGGCGACGTCCTCGATGGAACCGCAGGGCCGCGCCTGCCCACCGGCCTCAACCTAGAGGGCACGCAGGCGCAACACATGTGCCGGTTCCACATGCGGGTCGAGCCGGACGTAGTTGTGCGGCCCATGCCATACATAGGTGGTGTCGGTCAGCAGGTCGTGCGCCTCAAACGGTCCCACGCCCTCGAGGCCGAGCTGCCACAGGTCGAGGTCGGTGACCCCCTCCTGAGGCGAGAACGGGTCGAGGTTGACGACCACGAGCACCGGCTCGGTGCGGCCCTCGGCGACCTTGGAGAAGCACAGCAGCTGGTCGTTTGTGGTGGGGTGGAACCACAGGTTGCGCAGGCGGCGGAAGGCGCTGTGCTCGTGGCGGATGCGGTTGATCCTCGCGATGTAGGGCGCCAGCGAGTGCGGCTGTTCCCAGTTGCGCGGCCGGTAGAAGTACTTCTCCGAGTTGAGGTACTCCTCGCTGCCCTCCTCCAGCGGGACGTTCTCGCACAGCTCGTAGCCCGAGTAGATGCCGTAGGAGGGTGACAGCAGGGCCGCCAGCACCAGCCGCAGCTTGAAGGCGGGCCGGCCGCCCTTCTGCAGGAACTCGGTCAGGATGTCGGGCGTGTTGGGCCAGAAGTTGGGGCGGAAGTAGTCCGCCATCGGCCCGCGCGTCAGCTCGGTGAGGTACTCGACCAGCTCATAGCGGGTGTTGCGCCAGGCGAAGTAGGTGTAGC
>CAZVUW010000202.1:1343-1605 GCA_964629825.1 uncultured Actinomycetota bacterium | reverse complement strand
GAACAGGCGCCGCAGGTGGTCGAACAGGCCGGTGTAGGTGGCGGGGTTCGAGCGCGGGGTGCGCCCGATCGGCGACTGGTCGATGCCGACGATCTTGTCGATGAGGTGCAGGCCGTCGACGCCGCGGTGGCGCCCGGGCACGGCGCGCCCGCCGTAGACGTGCCGGACCAGCACGGCGCGCAGGATGTCGTTGACCAGCGTCGACTTGCCCGAGCCCGACACGCCGGCGCGCCGCCCGGCGGCGGAGCGGTGTCGGACAGGT
>CAZVUW010000202.1:0-1333 GCA_964629825.1 uncultured Actinomycetota bacterium | reverse complement strand
CGCCCGAGTACACGATCTCCCCGCCGTGCTCGCCGGCGCCGGGGCCGATGTCGACGACGTGGTCGGCGGCCTCGATGGTGGCGCGGTCATGCTCGACGACGATCACGGTGTTGCCGAGGTTGCGCAGGCGCACCAGCGTCTCGATCAGGCGCTCGTTGTCGCGCTGGTGCAGGCCGATGGACGGCTCGTCCAGCACGTACAGGCAGCCCACCAGGCCCGAGCCGATCTGGGTGGCCAGGCGGATGCGCTGGGCCTCTCCCCCGGCCAGCGTCGCAGCGGCACGGTTGAGGGTCAGGTAGTCCAGGCCCACATCCAGAAGGAACGACAGCCGGACCCTGATCTCCTTGAGGATCGGCGCGGCGATGAAGGACTCGCGCTGGCTCAGCTCGAGCCGGTCGAAGAACTCCTGCGCTTCCGCGACGGACAGCGCGGACACCTCGGCGATGTTCTTGCCGCCGACCGTCACCGCCAGAACCAGGGGTCGAAGGCGCGCGCCGCCGCAGGCGCGGCAGGGCACCTCGCGCATGTACTCCTCTATGCGGGCCCGGACGTGCTCGGAGTCGCTCTCCCGGTGCCGGCGCAGCAGCTGGGGGATGACGCCCTCGTACACCGCTGTGTACTGGCGCTTGCGGCCGAAGCGGTTGGTGTAGCGGACCGTGACCTTCTGCTTGGCCGGCAGCCCGTACAGCAGGACCCGGCGGTGGGCCGGCTTGATGTCCCGCCACGGCGTGGAGGGGTCGATGCCGAGCTCCTCCGAGACCGCCCGCAGCAGCTGCACGTAGTAGGTGGAGCTGCTGCCGGTGTTCCAGGGCAGCAGGACGCCCTCCTCCAGCGACAGCTCCTCATCCCCCACCACGAGCTCGGGGTCGACCTCCAGGCGCGTGCCCAGGCCGTGGCAGGTCTCGCAGGCGCCGTAGGGGGTGTTGAAGGAGAAGCTGCGCGGCGCGAGCTGCTCGAACGACAGCCCGCAGTCGGGGCAGGCGAGGTGCTCGGAGAAGGTGGTGAGCTCCGGCTCGCCCTCGCCCTCGCGGGGGACGGTCTCGACCGCGGCGATCCCGTCGCCCAGCTCGAGCGCGGTCTCGATCGAGTCGGTCAGGCGGCGCCGGATGCCGGGCTTGGAGACCAGCCGGTCGATGACGACCTCGATCGTGTGCTGCTCGTAGCGCGCGAGGCGGGGCGGGTCGGCCAGGTCGACGACCTTCGGCGCGGCCGTCCCGGAGGTGATGCGCGCACGGGCGAAGCCCTTCGACGACAGCTCCGCCAGCAGCGTCGAGTACTCGCCCTTGCGGCCGCGCACGACCGGCGCCAGCACCTGGAACCGGGTGCCCTCCTC
>CAZVUW010000201.1:0-1704 GCA_964629825.1 uncultured Actinomycetota bacterium | reverse complement strand
TGCTCGCTCAACCACGGGTGGTCCGGAGAGCACTGGATCGCGAAGTCGAGCGCGACCTCCATCCCCAGGTCGCGTGCGGTGGCAACGAAGCGGTCGAAGTCCTCGAACGTGCCGAGGTCGGGGTGGATGGCGTCGTGCCCGCCCTCCTCGCTGCCGATCGCCCACGGCACCCCGGGGTCGTCCGGACCCGGATCGAGGTCGTGCGGCCCGCGCCGGCCCTTGCGGTTGGTCTTGCCGATCGGGTGTATCGGCGGCAGGTAGACGACGTCGAAGCCCATCTCGGCGATGGCCGGCAGGCGGCGCGCGGCGTCCGCGAAGGTGCCCGACCGCACCTCGACCTTCGCATCCGGCGGCTCGTCTCCGGTCGGCACGACCGCGCCCTCCGAGCGCGGGAACATCTCGTACCAGGCGCTGAAGCGCGCCTTCTCGCGGTCGACCCACAGCGGCAGCTCCGGGCGCAGCGTCGAGGTATCCAGCCGCTCCGGGTGCAGGCGCAGGATCTCGAGCAGCTCCGGGTCGGAGGCGGCCGCCACCCGCTCCTCGTTGCTCGCGTCCGAGCTCAGCCGCTCGAGGATGCGCTCGACCACGGCAGCAGCCGCGCGCGGGAACCGACGCCGCTCCAGCAGCGCCCGCCCGTCGGCCAGCTCGAGCTCGAGATCCGTCTGACCTGCCTGGTGCTTCTTGCGCAGGCCGTCCAGCCAGGACGCGTAGTGATCGGTCCAGGCGCACACCGTGAACCGCCACGGCCCGATGGCGTCGACGTGGAAGGTGCCATACCAGCGGTCGTTGACGTCCAGCGTCAGCGGCGCCTCCCGCCACGAGCGGTCCTTGGGGCCGCGGTAGCGGATCACCGCCGCCAGCTTGTCGTGACCCTCGCGGAAGATGTCGGCGCCGACCACGACGTCGTCGCCGACCACCGCCTTGGCGGCATAGCGACCGCCGTCGACCTGCGGGGTGACCGCCTGGATGATGACGCGCCCCTCGCGGGTTATTCCGGGTGCTGCCAAAGCTCGCCACCCCTGATCGTCGGGTCACGGGTCAGATCCCAAGCGCTACCCACTCCGTTCGGCTCGCCAACCCCGCCCGACGGCGGGTGGGCGGGATGGCCGCTTTGCCGACTGGAGGGCCGGCGCGAAGGATAGATAAGGTCCGGCACGACCTCACCACCCGTCCCCAGCCCAGGGAGCTCATCGTGATCCAGGCCCTGAGGACCTTCCGTGTACGCCCCTCGCTGCCGGAGGGCCTGACGCCGCTGTCCGAGCTGGCGCACAACCTGCGCTGGGTCTGGGACCAACCCACGCGCGACCTCTTCCGCTGGGCGGGGGGCGACCTCTACGACGAGGTCGGGGGCAACCCCGTGGCGCTGCTCGGTCGGCTGAGCTCGGCGCGGCTCGAGGAGCTTGCGGCCGACGAGGCCTTCCGCCGCCGCCTCGAGGAGACCCACGGCGACCTGCGCCGCTACCTCACCGAGCCGCGTTGGGCGCAGAGCCTCGAGCGCCCGCCGCGGGTCGCATACTTCTCGCCCGAGTTCGGGCTGACGGGGACGGTCCAGACCTACTCGGGCGGCCTCGGCATCCTCGCCGGAGACCACCTCAAGGCCGCCAGCGACCTGGGCCTCGACCTGGTCGGCGTGGGGCTGCTCTACCGCCACGGCTACTTCCGCCAGCAGCTCGACGCCGACGGCTGGCAGCAGGAGCGCTACCC
>CAZVUW010000200.1:0-1705 GCA_964629825.1 uncultured Actinomycetota bacterium | reverse complement strand
TTGAGCGCCTCGGATGCGGCCGGTGTCGCCTCGGATGCTGACGGATCGCCGGGGGGAGACCCCCGGCCTTCGTTGAGCGGTTGCATCGCTTTCTGCCTCACGTCGGCAGGATGGGGATCGCCGGGGGGAGACCCCCGGCCTTCGTTGAGCGGGGCTAGCAATCCGATGGGCTGAGGACTCGGTATAGAGCGGATCGCGGTCGTGTCCGTCAAGTTGGTGTAGGAGAGAGCCTCCGCGTCCACCCTCGGTGACCGCTATGCGGTCGCTGAGAGTAGTTCGGCTCGGTCCTCCTCTCGTTGTTGGATGACGGTCAGCTGGCTGCGGCGGATAGCGTCGTGGCTGACGTAGCGGCGGGCGACCTGCCACTCGTCGTGCTGCTCGGCCAGGACGGCGCCGACGAGGCGGATCACCGCGGCGCGGTTGGGGAAGATGCCGACCACGTCGGTGCGGCGACGGATTTCCTTGTTGAGCCGCTCCTGCGGGTTGTTGCTCCAGATCTTCTTCCAGGTGTCCTTCGGGAACGCGGTGTAAGCCAGCACGTCAGGCGCGGCGTCGGCGAGCAGATCGGCGGCATCTTGCAGCTTGGCGTCACCGAGCTTGACCACCACCTCGTCGAGCTGACGCCAGGCATCCTCAGGCCGTTCCTGAGCGAAGATCGTGCGCACCAGCGAGGCGACCATCGGCTGGGCATGACGAGGCACCTTGGCGACCAGGTTGCGCATGAAGTGGGTGCGGCAGCGCTGCCAGCTGGCGCCGTCGAGCACCGCGGCGATGGCCTGCTTCAACCCGAGGTGGCAGTCGGAGACGACCAGCTTGACCCCGGACAGGCCGCGGGCGACCAGACCGCGCAGGAACGCCGTCCACGTGGCGCCGTCCTCGGCCGTGCCGATGTCCACACCGAGGATCTCACGGTGCCCTTCGGCGTTGACCGCGGTCGCGACGAGCACGGCGGTGGACTGAATGCGGCCGGCTTCGCGGACCTTCATCGCCAACGCGTCGATCCACACGAACGTGTACGGGCCTGCGTCCAACGGGCGGGACCGCCACGCCTCCACGACCTCGTCGAGGTCGGCGCAGATGCGCGACACCTGGCTCTTGGAGATCCCATCGATGCCCATCGCACGGGCGACGTCGTCGACACGGCGGGTCGACACGCCCTCCACGTAGCACTGCGCCACCACGGCGCACAACGCCCGCTCCGGACGCTTGCGCGCGTCCAGGAAGCTGGGGAAGTAGCTGCCGGTGCGCAGCTTGGGGATCGCCAACTCGACCGTGCCAGCCCGGGTGTCCCAGTCGCGCTGGCGGTAGCCGTTGCGCTGCGCGCTGCGGCCCTCCGGGTTGCGCTCGCCGTGCTCGGCGCCGATCAGGTCGGTCACCTCGACCTCCATCAGCGCCTGGGCGAGCACCCGCACGCCCTCACGCAGGAAGTCGACATCCGCCCCGTCGGCGTTGCGCACGAGCTCCATCAGATCCATCTTGGTGATCGCCACCGTGTCCCTCCTCGAGACGTTGCTTAGACCCTTCGTCTTCGAGGATGGCGCGGTGGCACTCTCGTTCAAGCTCACACAGCGTGACCAGCCGCCCCGGTACAGGACTCCCTGCAGGAGCCACCTACCGGAAGGCTGCTACACCACTTCTCGGGACTCACCCATGTGGGGCTGCGCTGGGCCATGCAGAAGGGCGTGCCGCTCGTCTACTTTCTGGG
>CAZVUW010000199.1:0-1721 GCA_964629825.1 uncultured Actinomycetota bacterium | reverse complement strand
AGGCCCAGCGCGTCAAGCTGGCGGCGGAGCTGCGCAAGCAGGCCACCGGCCAGACGGTCTACATCCTCGACGAGCCCACCACCGGCCTGCACTTCGAGGACGTCCGCAAGCTCCTCGGCGTCCTGCACCGCCTGGTCGACAAGGGCAACACGGTCATCGTCATCGAGCACGACCTGGACGTGATCAAGACCGCCGACTGGATCATCGACCTCGGGCCCGAGGGCGGCTCCGGCGGCGGCCGGATCGTGGCCACCGGGACGCCGGAGGAGGTCGCGGCCACGCCGGGCTCGTACACGGGCAAGTTCCTGGGCCCCCTGCTGGAGCGCGGCTAGCGGCAGCACGGCCTCGCCCTCCGGGGAGGGGCGTGCGGCCCGGCCTACCATGGGGTCAAGGTGCGCAACCCGGCCCTGTCTTTCCGCCCCGAGCCCGGCACCATCCCGACGGAGCCGGGCTGCTATCTGTGGCGCGACCGCAGCGACCGGGTCATCTACGTCGGCAAGGCGAAGAACCTGCGGGCGCGCCTCGCCAGCTACTTCGGTGCCTGGTCGGGGATCCACCAGCGCACCCGGGCGATGCTCGAGGCGGCGCGGCGGGTCGAGTGGATCGTCACCGACAACGAGGTCGAGGCGCTGCACCTCGAGTACAACCTCATCAAGCGGCACCGGCCCCGCTACAACGTCCGCTACACCGACGACAAGAGCTACCCCTACCTGGCCGTCACGGTGCAGGAGGACGTCCCGCGGGCGATGGTGCGGCGCAACCCGCGCCGGGACGGGACCCGCTACTTCGGCCCGTACGCGCACGCCTACGCCATCCGCGAGACCCTCGACCTGCTGCTGCGCGTCTTCCCGGTCCGCACCTGCTCACAGGGCGTCTTCGACCGCTGCGCCCGCACCGGCCGCCCCTGCCTGCTCTATCACATCGGGCGCTGCTCGGCCCCCTGCACCGGCCGGATCAGCGTCGATGACCACCGGGCGCTGATCGACGACCTGATCGCGTTTCTCGAGGGCGACACCCAGCACACGATCGACGATCTCGAGGTCCGGATGGCCACCGAGGCCGCCCGGCTGAACTTCGAGGCGGCGGCTCGTCTGCGCGATCAGCTCGCCAGCGTCCGCAGGGCGCTGGAGCGGCAGGTCATGGTCACCAAGCGGCCCGAGGACTTCGACGCGATCCACTACGTCGACGACGAGCTCGAGGCCTCGTTCCAGGCCTTCTTCGTGCGCCGCGGACGGGTTGTCGGCCGCAAGGGCTGGTCCGCCGACAAGGTCGAGAACCTCGACCCGCCCGAGCTGCTCGGGCGCTTCCTGCTGGAGCTGGCAGGGGAGCGGGCCGAGGACCTGCCGCCGGAGATCCTGGTCCCGCACCTGCCAGCGGACCACGAGGTGCTCGAGGAGCTGCTCGGCGAGCTGCGGGCCGAGTCCCTGGCCAAGCGCGGCGGTCCTGGGCGCGTCTCCAACCGCGTCCGCATCCGTGTGCCGCAGCGCGGCGACAAGTGCGCCTTCCTCGGAACCGTCCGCGAGAACGCCGCCGAGGCCTTCAACCAGCACAAGCTCAAGCGCGCGCGGGACTTCAACGCGCGCAGCCAGGCGCTCAAGGACCTGCAGGACGCGCTCGGCCTGTCAGAGGCGCCGCTGCGGATCGAGTGCTACGACATCTCGACCCTTCAGGGCACGAACTCGGTGGCCTCGATGGTCGTCTTCGAAGACGGGCTGCCGCGG
>CAZVUW010000198.1:0-1746 GCA_964629825.1 uncultured Actinomycetota bacterium | reverse complement strand
AGCTCCAGCCGCCCCCACGCGCGAACCGTCAGCGCTCCGAAGACCAGCGGCACCGAGGGCACCAGCGCAAGCTGGCCGATCGACACCGCGGCGGGCTCTATGGCCCACAGGGCCGGGGCGGCGACGGGGAACCACGCGCCCGAGCCGGCGATGACGGCGACCTGGGCGATGATGACCAGGACGATCGCCGTGGCAATGCCCGGGAGGAGCCCACGGCCGAGGGTCGCGACCCACCCGGCGGGGACGGCCAGGAGCCCCGAGAGGATCACGAGCACCAGCAGCCGGGCCAGCGCCGCAGCCGCCGAGCCGCCCAGCCCCGCAGCCGCGGAGCCGTCCAGCGGCCCGCTGCCGACGGCGTAGCCCAGCAAGGCAACGGCCACCACGAGTGCCACACCCACCAGCACGGACCACAGCCAGAACACCAACAGCTTGGCCGCCGCGACGGTCCCTCTGCCGACCGGCAGGGCGAACAGGCCGGAGACGGTGCCATCGGCGAACTCGCGGCCGAGCATCCAGCTCAAGACGACGCCGAAGCCCAGCAGCACCGCCGCTGAGCTGATCTGCGTGGCCGCTCCGATCAGCCGCGCCCAGCCCTCGAGCTCCGCCAGCGGACCGAGCTGGCTGAGCACCTGCTCGTTGCCCGCCTCCGCGGCGAGCACCAGCGTGGCCGTGAGCGTCGCGATCCCGACCACGAGCAGAGCGGTGGCCGTCCACATCACGCGCGACGCGAGGGCCTTGCGCGCTTCGACCGCGAGCGCCGCCACCAGCGCCAACCCGACCGATCCGGCCGAGCCGCCCGTCCCGGCCAACCTGCCCGACCCGGCGCTCGGCGGACCCACCCTCGAGCCCGTCATCGGCCGCCCCGCTCCTCATCATCGTCATAGACCCGCGCGAAGAAGGCCCGCTCGATGTCGAGCCCGTGCGGGTCGAGTGCGCCGATCACCCGGCCGCGGTTGAGCACAGTGATCCGATCGGCGACGCGGGCGACCTCGTCGAGGTGGTGACTGGAGACCAGCACGCCGGCACCGGCGGCCGCGCGCCGCAGCAGCGCCTCGCGCAGGAGGATGACCCCGGCCGGATCAAGCGCGCTGGTCGGCTCGTCGAGCACCACCAGATCGGGCTCGTGCTGGAGGGCGCTGGCCAGCCCGAGCCGCAGGCGATTCCCCTCGGACAGCACTCGCGCCCGCACCTCGGAGTACTCGTCGAGGGCCATGTCCGCGAGCCCGCTTGCCACTATGCGTGCCACATCGCCGGGAGGAACGCCCCGCAGCCGCGCGGCCAGCGCCAGGTTCGCTCGCGTTCGCAGCTCGGGGTAGGCGAACGGTTGGCCCACCAGATGCCCCACGCGCGACCATCGCGCGGCGGCCAGGTGGCCGAGGTCGACCCCGTCGATCCGCACCGAGCCGGCGTCGGGGCGCAGCATCCCCAGCAGCAGTCGCAGGAGCGTGGTCTTGCCCGCACCGTTGAGCCCGACCAGCGCGTGGATCTCACCCGCAGCAACCTGCAGATCCATTCCGTGCACACCGGCGCCGCCAGGGAAGACACGCACGATCCCCGCCGCCGCCAGCCGCGGGGTCGCATCGCCCCTGGCCACGTCCTGGCCCACGGAACGGGTCATCCCACGACCGGCTCAGCGCCTCGCATCAGGAACCCCGTGGATCACCCCGCCGCACCGCAGCACGGGGATCGAAGGCAAAAGGGAGCTCCAGGCGGTGGGCACGCAGAGCCTCCTCATCCGCTAGGACG
>CAZVUW010000197.1:0-1821 GCA_964629825.1 uncultured Actinomycetota bacterium | reverse complement strand
GCGCAGCGTCTTGGGGGTGGCCTTGGCGAGGTCGCCGTCGAGGCACAGCCGTTGCAGCCAGGCCAGCAGGCTCTGGGCGATGAGGACGAGCTCGAGCCAGACCTCGTTGCGTTGCCAGTCACCGAACGGCAGCGTGGCCAGGCCGGTGTCCTTGGCGTCGCGGATGCGGTCCTCCACGCGGGCGTGGGCGCGGTGGCGACGTTCCAGGTCGACGATGTCGGCGTCGGGCTGGTCGGTGACGAACACCTGGACGCGCCAGCCGTCGGCGTCGGTGAAGGTCAGCTGCGCGCCGGGGTGGGGTCGTTCGCGGCGGGCGATCGCCCGGCTGCCCGGCGGCCAGCCCGACAGGTCCAGGCTGTGGAGCTCGGCGACCTGCGCGCCGTCACGACGCTGGCCGTCTTGGGTGGCGGCGTGGCGCCACGCCGTCGCGGGCAGGTCGAGGACGGCGGTACGGACCCGCTCGTCGCAGGGGAACCCGACGCTGAACGCGATCCCGGCCTCGGCCAGGGCGTCGACGAAGCCGTGGCTGGCACCGGCCGAGTCGCAGCGCACCAGCATCGGCGCCTGCTCAGGCGTCACCGGCAGCCCGTCAAGCAGCTGGGTGACGATGTCGTGGTGGTCGACGACGGTGTTGGAGCCGGCGTTGCCTGCCCGCAGCAGTCCCGCGATCGGTTCGCCGGTGGCGTCGGGGCCGTGGTCGACGTAGCCCAACAGCGGATAGAACCCGAAGGCGCCCTTGTAGGTGCCGCCGGCGCCGACCTTGTCGGAATGGGCGATCACGTGTGTGGCGTCGACGTCGATGACCAGCATCCCGTCGACCAGCGGCACCCCGCCCGCCTGGTCCCACGCCCATGCCATCGCCGTCGCCTTCGCGCGGCGGAGCGCGTCGATGCCGCCGAGGTCGTCGGCGGCGACGGCCTCGATGGTCCGCCAGGCGGTCGGGACCGACGCGACGTCGCCGAACAGGTCACGCTGCCCGGCGAGCACTCCGAGGTCGGACAAGAAGGCGCCACCGTCGGCGAGCATCACCGCCACGTCGCGCAACACCGCGCCGGGAGCATGCCGGGAGCGGCGTTGACGGCGACCCGCGGGTCGCTGGTCGAGCGCGTCGGTCAGCCCCGACCGGTCCGCCAACTCCGCCAGCGCCCGGGTGCCGGTGTGGTTGGCGACGCCGTCACCGTCACCGGTGATCATCGTCGGCATCGACGGCTTGCTACGCTGCACCCGCAAGGTGAACCCCCTGATCTGAGAATGCGTCCTTCAGCAAGCCGCATCCTCGCTGATCAGGGGGTCTTTGCGTCGCAACCGCCGCCGGCCACACCCCGGCTATTGCAAGATCCGGGCTAGCAAGGCCCGCGATATGTCGTGGAGACAACGGCTCGAGTCGCGCCTATCCAGCAAGGGCTGCGTGTGGCTACAGATCAGTCTCGGAGTCCTACGTGCCTGGGAGCCCTTGCAAGCTCTACTTTTCTCGGCCGCTGTGCCCTCGCACCGCGGTTACGACCAGTGGACGGCGATAGATCTGTTAGCAGCTGAGTCAGTGGCGGGGAAGTCTGCCGCCTCGCCCCGCTCACATCAACCGCTGCACCGCGTCCCTGACGGCGTCCAGGGCAGCAGCCACGTCACCGTCGGGCAGGAGCTCGAGGCCGGTGTCGATGAGGGCGCGGGCCCGTGTCGAGGCGGCGCTGCACGCCCGGCGAGGGGGTCTGACCGGCGGCCACGACGGCGTCGGCGTGGAGGCCGTCGGCGAGGGAGCCGGCGGCCGTCGCGAGCAGGTGCGGGTCGGTGAGAGGGCGCCGGCGCCGGCGGACTCGGCCGCGG
>CAZVUW010000196.1:0-1848 GCA_964629825.1 uncultured Actinomycetota bacterium | reverse complement strand
ACCGCTGACCTCTTCCATGCCATGGAAGCGCTCTACCAACTGAGCTAATGCCCCGTGACGCCCGCACAGGATAGCGCGCGCCGCGGCAGCGACGCACACCGAGCGGAAAGCGGGCGCCGGTCGGTCGATCGGTACACTCACCCACCCCGGCCCGCCGGGCCGTCCGGCACACCCAGGAGCAGCACGCGTTGGCGACCGGCTACGACCCTCACGAGATCGAACCCCGCTGGCAGCAGGTCTGGGAGGAGCAGGAGCTGCACAAGGCGGACGAGAACAGCGACCGTCCGCCCTTCTACGCCCTGCACATGTTCCCGTACCCCTCGGGCGACCTGCACATGGGCCACGCCGAGGCCTTCTCGCTCGGCGACGCCGTGGCTCGCTACGCGCGTCTACGCGGTCACGAGGTGATGAACCCCATCGGCTGGGACTCGTTCGGTCTGCCCGCCGAGAACGCGGCCATCAAGCGCGGCGCCGATCCGGCGGCCTGGACCTACGAGAACATCGAGACCCAGGCGGCCACGATGCGCCGGATGGGCTTCGCTTGGGACTGGAGCCGGCGGCTGCACACCTCTGACCCGCAGTACTACCGCTGGACCCAGTGGCTGTTCCTGCAGCTGTTCAAGGCCGGCTGGGCGTACCGCAAGGCGGCGAACGTCAACTGGTGCCCAACCGACCAGACGGTCCTCGCCAACGAGCAGGTGGTCAACGGCCTGTGCGAGCGCTGCGACACGCCGGTGACCAAGAAGGCCCTCGAGCAGTGGTTCTTCAAGATCACCGACTTCGCCGATCGCCTGCTGGACGACATGGACCAGCTGGAGGGCGCCTGGCCCGAGCGCGTGCTGGCGCTCCAGCGCAACTGGATCGGGCGCAGCGAGGGCGCGGAGGTCCGCTTCCGCATCGCCGAGACCGACGAGGACGTGGTCGTCTACACGACCCGGCCGGACACGCTGTACGGCGCCACCTTCTTCGTCGTCGCCCCTGAGCACCCGCGCGCCCGCGCCTGGGCCGAGCTCGGAGGCGTGGCAGGAGAGTTCGACGAGTTCTTCGAGCGCGTCCAGCGCGAGTCCGAGATCGAGCGCCTGTCGACCGACAAGAAGAAGGAGGGCCTGGCGCTCGGGGTCTTTGCGATCAACCCCGTGAACGGCGAGCGGCTGCCCGTGTACGCCGCCGACTACGTGCTCATGGACTACGGCACCGGCGCGATCATGTGCGTGCCCGGTCACGACCAGCGCGACTTCGACTTCGCACGCACCCACGGCCTGCCGATCCGCGTCGTGGTCAAGCCCGAGGGCGCGGAGGAGCCGCATCCCGACGAGCTGACCGAGGCCATGGCCGGCGACGGCGTCATCGTCAACAGCGGTCCCTACGACGGGCTGCCGTGGCGCGAGGCCAAGCGCCGGATCACCGAGGACCTGGAGGAGAAGGGGCTCGGGCGCGCGGCGGTCAACTTCCGCCTGCGCGACTGGCTGGTGTCGCGTCAGCGCTTCTGGGGCGCACCGATCCCGATCATCCACTGCGAGAAGTGCGGCCTGGTCCCGGTGCCGGAGGAGGATCTCCCGGTCCTGCTGCCGCCCACCAGCGAGGTGGACTTCCGGCCCACGGGCGAATCCCCGCTGGCGCGCCACGAGGGCTTCGTCAACGTGGAGTGCCCGTCCTGCGGCGGCGCCGCGCGGCGCGACACGGACACCATGGACACCTTCGTGGACTCGTCCTGGTACTACCTGCGCTACTGCTCGCCGCATCGCGACGACGTGCCCTTCGACCGCGACGCGGTGCGCCACTGGATGCCGGTGGACCAGTACACCGGCGGCATCGAGCACGCGATCCTGCACCTGCTGTACTCGCGCT
>CAZVUW010000195.1:0-1859 GCA_964629825.1 uncultured Actinomycetota bacterium | reverse complement strand
TCGACCCGACCGGCAAGGGACGCAAACGCTGGATGAACCGCTGGAAGCCCGCCCTGGTGAGCCCCGCGGTTCTCGGACAGTCGATCAGCAGCGGTAGTTGTTGCTGTCAGGCTGCTTCGGGTTGGTTCATGTGCTGGTCGTAGACTTCTTGTGGGGTGCGGTATCCGAGTGCTGAGTGGATACGACGTCGATTGTAGCGGAACTCGATATAGCGCACAATGTCGGTGCGCGCGTGTTCGCGGGTCGGGTACACCGTGCGGTGCACCAGTTCGTTCTTGAGCGTCGCGAAGAACGATTCCGCAAGTGCGTTGTCAAAGCAGCTGCCGGTACGGCCGACGGATTGTGTGATCCCGAGCGCGGCGAGCTTGGTCGCGAACTCCGTGGACGTGTAGTTGCTGCCCCTGTCGGAGTGGAAGATCACATCCTCGGCGAGCGGGTAGGTGCGTGCCGCCGCGTCGATCGCCGCGGCCACCAGCGAGGTCTTGTAGTGCTCGGCCATGGCGTAGCCAACCACGGCCTTGGTGTGGCAGTCGATGACCGTGGCCAGATACAACCAGCCCTGCCAGGTCGGGATGTAGGTGACGTCGCCCACGAACTTGACACCGGGCGCGTCGGCGCTGAAGTCCCGCCCGACCAGGTCGGGGATCGGTCCTGTCACGCCGGCCTGGGTGAGGCTGTGACGCCACGGGCGCGGCTGACAAGCCACCAGACCCTCGGTGCGCATCAGCGCCCTCACCAGCTCAGGGCCGGCCTCCACGCCCCTGCGGGCCAGCTCGGCGTGAACACGCCGGTAGCCGTAGGTCTGGTCGCTGTCGTCGAAGATCGCAACGATCACCTCGATCAGGGCCGCGCGACGCTCGGCGGTCGCCGAGGCCGGACGGTCGCGCCAGTCATAGAAGCCCGACTTCGACACCGACAGCCAGGCGCACATGCGCACGATGGGGTAGGCGTACTTCAACCCGTCAATGAACTCATACTTCTCGCTCACTGGTGACGCTGGGCGAAGTACGCCGCAGCTTTTTTTAAGAACTCGTTCTCCATCTTCACGTCACGCAACTGCCGTTCGGCCTCGCGCAGCCGGGCGCGTTCGCTGACCGTCAACGGCGGCTCGTCATCGGCGTGCTCACGGCGATACGCGCTCACCCAGTTACCCAACGTGCCCTCCTTCACCCCCAGCTCGCGGGCGACCTGAGCGATCGAACGAGACGTCTCGATCACCATCTTCACCGCCTCTTCCCGAAACTCAGGAGAGTACTTCTGATACTTCGCCATCCCCACTCCTCCAGACCTCAGACAGGATCATAGTTCGGTGCTCCCCTGTCCGAGATCCTCGGGGCCCCTCAATGACCTACATGGGCGGCTACTGCGGCAACGGTGTGCTCAACACCACGGTGTTCGTCGAGGGCGGTCAGGACGTGTACTGGACCTATCTGGTCGTCGCCCACGGCGCCGGGCGTGAGGCAAGCGCCCTCGGTGAGACTGACGCACTCGGCGGCCAGGCCATCGAACTGCCGGCACTCGACTGAGGCGCCGCACGCCGACCCAGAACCCCAGCGCCCGGCCGAGCTCGGCCGGGCGCTCATCTATGGCATCGCACCACCTGAAGAGGCCGCGACCATCAGCGTCTGCATCGCGCTCTTGCAAGCTACGATTCATTACCAGCGCAAATGCGTCGTGCGAATTGATCAATAGCCTGGATAGCCATACGGCCTGCGCGCTCCTCGAGCGATAGGCCTTTCAGGCGGGCGGACAACGCCCTGGCGAGCCCGCAACCCGATCCCCGCCGATCACCACGACGAGCTGAAGGGGCGCTTCCGCGGAAACGACGTGTGCAGCTCGGCGTTTGCGAGGCGGGTCCT
>CAZVUW010000194.1:0-2063 GCA_964629825.1 uncultured Actinomycetota bacterium | reverse complement strand
GCGCTGCGCGGCGCCCACGCCGTCGTCGTCTGCACCGAGTGGGACGAGTACCGGGCGATCCGGCCCGAGCGGCTGGCCGAGCTGCTGTCCTACCCGATCGTGGTCGACGCCCGGCGGGTGTGGACGCCGGCTGAGCTCTCTGCGGCGGGGCTGACCTACGCCAGCGTGGGCACGCCGCCGGCCCAGGTGCCGGGCGCCTAGGCCCAAGGGCACGGGCTCACCTGGCACGCCGCCGAGGCGAGGGACGACGCTCGCCGGCCCAGCTGCAGCTCAGGAAGAGGGACCCGCCTCCGGACCGACCTTCGTCACCGCCACGGCCAGGTGGTCCCCGGCGCCGCCTTCGAAGGCGCGTTCGAGGAGCGCCCGCACGACCGACTCCGCGTCGGGCTGGTCCTCGGCGGCAGCGGCGATGGCCGCCGGCCAGTCCTGGCCGATGAAGTCGGTCACCCCGTCCGAGCAGACGACCACCAGGTCGCCCTCGCGCAGCCGTGCGGTGGCGTGGGCGGGCAGCGCGCCTGCGGCGCCGAGGAACCCGTCGCCGGCCGAGAAGGCTTTGGCTCGTCCGGCGCGGACGCGCACCACGGCGGTGTCGCCGTAGGTGGCCGTGATCAGGCGCTCCCCACGGATGAGGGCGACGCTCAGGGCGGCTCTGCTCAGGCTGCGCGGCGCGCGGCGATGGGCCAGCAGGACCCCGATGGCCTCCTCGACGCGCACGAGCGCGGCGGTGAGCTCGCGCTCCGCCTGTGCGGCGGGGCAGCCGAGCAGGGTCTCGGCCTGGTCCTGCATGGCCCCGACCGCCGCCATGGCGACGTCAGCGCCGTTGTGCCCGTCGGCGACCGCGAGCAGCGCGCCATCATCGCCGACCGCGGCCATGGTCGCGTCCTCGTTGGGGTCCATGTGCCAGTAGGACTTCGGGAGCGCACCGGCGGAGAGCCCGATCGCCGTGGATTCGGACAGCACGTGCACCGCCACCTCGCCCAGCGTGGTGTGCTCGTTGCCGTTGAGGATGGCGCGGGCGAGCGCCGGCTCGCCGACGGTCATCGCGCCGGGTCACGCACCAAAGGAGCGCCTCCACCTTCTCCAAGTGCCGTCCTCGCCGTGCGCCCTCCTCGGGGGCCGGCGGGCCGACGGCAAACTAGCGCATCAGCCGCGGTCCTCCGACCACCCGGCGGGACGGGGCGCGCGTCCGGGGTGGGTCCGCCGATGGCTAGACTGGACCCCCCTTCCCCGCCGGACCCGACCGGGCTCCGGCGTGCACCCATATTCAGGAGGCGCTCCAGCCATGGCGGAGATCGAGATCGGCATCGGGAAGAGCGGGCGGCGCGCTTACGGCTTCGACGACATCGCGATCGTGCCGTCGCGACGCACCCGCGACCCCGAGGACATCGACATCACCTGGCAGATCGACGCCTACGAGTTCGAGCTGCCGCTGCTGGGTTCGGCCATGGACGGCGTCATGTCGCCGCGAACGGCGATCGAGCTCGGGCGGCTCGGCGGCCTGGGGGTGCTCAACCTCGAGGGCCTTTGGACCAAGTACGAGGAACCTGAGCCGCTGCTCGAGGAGATCGCCTCCCTGGACTCCTCCATCGCCACGGCGCGGATGCAGGAGATCTACAAGCAGCCGGTCGATCCCGACCTGATCGGGCAGCGCGTGCGGGAGCTCAAGGACGCTGGCATCGTCGCCGCGGCCAGCCTCACGCCGCAGAAGGTCGAGGCCTGGCACAAGATCGCCCTCGACGCCGGCCTGGACATCCTGGTGATCCAGGGAACGGTCGTGTCGGCCGAGCACGTGTCCTCGCGCGGCACCCCCCTGAACCTCAAGGAGTTCATCGCCCGCTACGACATCCCCGTGATCGTCGGCGGCTGCGCCTCCTACTCGACCGCGCTGCACCTGATGCGCACCGGCGCCGCCGGGATCCTGGTCGGCGTCGGGCCGGGCAACGCCTGCACTTCCCGCGGCGTCCTCGGCATCGGCGTGCCGCAGGCCACCGCCATCGCCGACGCCGCGGGCGCCCGCAGCCGCCACCTCGAGGAGACCGGCCGCTACGTCCACATCATCGCCG
>CAZVUW010000193.1:0-2115 GCA_964629825.1 uncultured Actinomycetota bacterium | reverse complement strand
GCTAGCGGCCCGGTTCGGTGGCATCGCGGCCACGACCGCTGCGAGGGCGCCGGCCGACACCCACGAGATCCTCGTCACCCACTCCTACTCGATCGCGTGGCCGGTACGCCACGCGATGGATGCGCCACCCGTCCGTTGGCTGGGCGGCCTCGACAGCGCCAACGCCGCACTGACGCTCATCGAGCACCGCAACGACCTCCCGCCAACACTCATCATCTTCAACGACATAGGTCACCTCCCAACCGACCTGCGGTTGGACCGGGCTCCCCGACATCGTCAGGCCCTGACCCAGGAGCGACGACCGGGACTCCGCGCCTGGACACCGGGTCCGCACCTTCCTGGCAGCCAACACACCGCCTGGTCTGCCAGCGAAGGAGGACCTGATGGCCATCCGTACCCAACAGTCCCTGACCGGGTTCATCGCTTCCGATCCGCAGCTGACGTTCACCGCGCAAGGTGACGCCCGGTTCTACGCCAAGATCGGCCAGGAGCACTACCGGCGCAACGATGACGGGTCGTTCACCAAGCTCGACACCACCTTCCACGACCTCGTGCAGTATCGACGTGCCGCCGAACGTGCCTACGCCGCCTTCGCCGAGGGCGACCGGTTCGTCGCCGAAGGCTACGTCCGCACCTACGAGCACCAGATCGAAGGACAGCCTCGTCAGGGTGAGGAGTTCATCGCCAAGAAGCTCGGCCACGACACAGCGCGCACCGCCTACACCGTCGACCGGACTCGCCGACCAACCACCGTCGACCAGACGCAAGCGGCCGGGACGCCGAGCCACGATACGGGCGCGCCAGAGCCGTCGCGTGACAACCCGGCCGTGTCGTTGTGACCGATCACGACCAGGCGAGCAGACGATGACCAACTACGACCTCGGCCACGGGTCAGGCAATGACGTGTCCGGCATCGCCGTGCCCGGCGAACAACACGGCCTCACCGACGCAACCGGCGGCGGAGAGCTGTACCTGCCAGAACCGCCCCGTCCGATCAACTGGAACCGGCTGACCGCCGACGAGGCCCAAGCCGCCTGGGAGGAGCTCGACGCCT
This sequence comes from uncultured Actinomycetota bacterium, assembly GCA_964629825.1. Lineage (GTDB taxonomy): Bacteria > Actinomycetota > Nitriliruptoria > Euzebyales > Egibacteraceae > CAZVUW01. The sequence continues at coordinate 1,061 of CAZVUW010000193.1, read as the reverse complement.
GGGTCGACTGGCTCCGGCGCACCTACGGACTGCCTGCCGCGGTCATCCCGCCGGCCTGGCACCGCCACCCCGAGCTGGTGTGGGAGCTGTCCGCGCTGCACCTGCACTGGCTCGGGGCCTACGACCCCGAACAGCACGGCTCCGCACCCATCGGCTGGCACCGCGACTTCGCCGACGCGCGGGAACGTCTCCGGGACTGGGTCGCCAGCTGCGGCACCAATCTTGGCCGCGACCGCCCCACCCGCCAGACCATCTGGCCCGGTGAACCACCCGACGACACGACGGATGGCGAGATCGCCATCACCAACCGCAAAGACGACTTCCTCCGCTTCGTCGCCGACGACGTGCGGCGCCGCGGCGAGACGCCGCATCGGATGTAGCCGGCATGACTGACGAGGGGAGCATGATGATCACGAATCGGCGCGGTCCGCTGATCGAGTGCCGGGACGACCGGTACGGGCCCACCGCGGCAGCACGAGCGCGTGGTCGGTGACGCGATGGACGTCCTCGCCTCCGGAAAGCGGCAGCAGGCGGTAGATGCACCGGCCGCGCGCGCGTCCACGAGCCCTGGCGACGCTTCAAGCGACGTCGGCGACCACGCGTCGTACATGCCTTCGGGACTGCTCACAGCTTCGCAACTGGCAGACCACTGGCAGATCCCGGTTCGGACCCTCTACGCCTGGGCCAAGCGCAACGAGATCCCTCACTACCGAGCGGGAAGGCTGCTGCGCTTCGACCCGACCGAGGTCGCGGACCACTTTCGACAAGGTGGGTTCGCCGTCGAACTCACGGCCGACCCTAATCAGCCGGGCGAGTCAGCGTTCCATCTCCTATCCGCGTAGTGCTGCCCGCGGCCGGTCACCAGGAGCCGGACATGGCGAGGAAAGAGCACGGCGCTCGTCCCGTCAGCCGCAGGCATCATGTGCCGGCTGCACGTCAGCGGTCACAGGCGCGGCGGATAGATGGCGGCGCCGATCAGGTTCCCGACGGCTACGGCGAACCGCTCGCCCTCCCCCTCCGACAAGGGCCCGGGGCCCTGACCAGCGTCCTCGAACAGTTGG
>CAZVUW010000192.1:0-2333 GCA_964629825.1 uncultured Actinomycetota bacterium | reverse complement strand
CTCAGCCTCGGCCTCGGCGACCTCGGCGGCCATCTCCTGGAACTCCTCCTGGAGCGCCTTGAAGTCCTCCTCGGTGGCGAGAGTCTCGCCGATCTGGACGCCGAGGGCCTCCAGCTCCTTCTTCTCGGAGGGCGTCAGCAGCGCCTGCACCTCGACACCGTTCGGCGTGTCGGCGACCTCCTCGAACATGTCCACACCCATCGAGGCGAGCTCGCTCAGGACCTCCCGGCTCTCGACGGCGATGGACACGACCTCCGGCGTCTCGAGGCCGTAGTACTCCTCATCGTCGTTCGGCCCCTCCGCGGTGGCCAACGGCGCAAAGGCGAGCAGCGCCGGCACGAGCGCCAGGCTCATCCATTTTGCGATCGATCTCGTCCAACCTCGACTCACAGTCCAACCTTTCGACGCGGTTGACTCGGGTGGCCCCCAACGAGACCACCAGGCGGGGGGCGCAGGGTCCATGGCGCCGTCCGCGTCGCGCTTCCTAGCACCCCGCATGCGAACGGGTGAGCGCCGAAGCGCAAAACGGACTCATGTGCTGGACAGATGCGCCGGATTCGCCGTCTCAGGAGACCAAACGTCCAGCCGACGCACCCGCGCAGCCGCAGGCTGCGGCCAGACTTGCAGTCCGCTCGGACCGCGCCGTGACGACAGGAGCCCCCATGCGAACACCCGCCCAGCCGGTCGAGCCCGGTCTGGCCGGCGACTCGATCAGCCTCGGCGCCGCGGCGAGCCGAACCTGGGACGCCATCGTCGTGGGGGCCGGCCACAACGGCCTGACCGCCGCTGCCTATCTCGCACGCGCGGGCCGGTCGGTCCTCGTGCTCGAGCGCAGCGAGCGCCTCGGCGGCGCCTGCACCCTCGAGCGCCCGTTCAGCGACCAGCGCTTCGTGATCAGCCCGTGCGCCTATCTGGTCGGCCTGCTGCATCCCCTGGTCATCTCCGAGCTCGACCTCCCCCGCCACGGCTACCGCACCGTCGCGGCCGAGCCCTCGACCTGGTGCCCATTCCCCGACGGCAGCAGTTTGGCCGACCACCACGACGAGGACCGCACCACTGCCGAGGTGGCGCGGCTGTCGCCGCGCGACGTCGACGGCTGGCGCGCCTACTGGGATGTGTTCACGCGTCTGCGCCGGGCGCTGCGCGAGGGTGAGCGCGACACGTGGGTGGGTGAGGCACCCAGTCTGGACGAGGTGCTCGACCTGCTCGGCGAAGACGGCGAGGCCAGGGCGGTGGTCGAGGGCATGCCGATCGCCGACCTCGTGGAGAGTCACGTCCGCGACGAGCGGCTGCGGACCGCCCTGCACGGCGGCGGGATCATCGGGACCTTCGCCGGTCCTCGGGATCCGGGAACGGCTTGGGTCCGGGCCCTGCACCAGCTCGGGACGCTCGGAGGCTGGAGCTACGTCATCGGTGGCATGGGCAACGTGTCTGCGGCCATCGCCGCAGCCACACGCGCGGCGGGCGCGACTCTGGTCACCGGATCGGCGGTGGCTGCCATCGAGCCCGGCGCCGGCGTCGAGCTGGAGGACGGTACCTCCCTGCGCGCACGAGCGGTCGTGTCGAACGCCGACCCGCATCGGACCGCGGCCCTGCTGGGCGAGGCCGCTCCCAAGCCGCTGCGCGAGCGCGTCGCCTCCTGGCGCTCCGAGAGCCCGGTTCTCAAGCTCAACTGCGCGCTGTCACGACTGCCCGACTTCCCCGCGGCCGCCGGCCGGCAGGACGTCCATCGTGCCCAGGTGACGATCGCGACGAGCATCGATGACACCCAGCGCGCCTGCGAGGCCGCGCGAGGTGGCGAGCCCTCGCCCGGCTGGGCCGAGCTGTACTTCCAGAGCGCCTGCGACGCGTCCGTGGCGCCGCCGGGCGCGCACAGCATGAGCGTCTTCTGCCAGTACGTCCCGTACCGGCTGGCCGACGGCAGCTGGGAGTCGCGCCGCGACGAGGTCGCGCAGGCTGTGCTGGACCTGATCGCCCGCTTCGCCCCCGACGTGACGAGCTGCGTCGAGGAGGTGCAGGTGCTGGCTCCGCCCGATGTCGAGGCGCGGATCGGCCTGACGGGCGGCCACATCTTCCAAGGCGAGTGCCTTCCGGAGCAGATGTGGGAGCGGCGGTTTGCGGCCCGCACCGGGGCGGACGGCATCTACATGTGCGGCGCCGGGACCCACCCGGCCGGCAGCGTCATCGCGATCAACGGCCGCAACGCGGCCATGGCGGTCCTGGCGGACCTGAGCGCCTGAGCGAAGAAGAGCGGCGGCACCCCCCGTGTGGTCGGTGGCGCCGTGGTGCTGATCGGCCTGGGGGGCGCCCGCCCGAGGGCCGAGTTGCTGTTG
>CAZVUW010000191.1:0-2365 GCA_964629825.1 uncultured Actinomycetota bacterium | reverse complement strand
GGGTGCGGTGATAGGCGTACGTCAGCGCCTCGGCGAACCGCTTGGCCTCGTCGTACACCCCACGCGGGCCGATCGGGTTGACGTTGCCCCAGTAGGTCTCGGGCTGGGGGTTGACCAGCGGGTCCCCGTACACCTCTGAGGTCGACGCGAGCAGGAACCGCGCGCCCGACTCCTTCGCAAGCCCCAGCGCCTTGTGCGTGCCGAGCGAGCCGACCTTGAGGGTCTGGATCGGCAGCTCCAGGTAGTCCACGGGCGAGGCCGGCGAGGCGAAGTGGAGCAGATAGTCGATCGGGCCGGGCACGTGCAGGTAGTTGGTGACGTCGTAGCGCACCAGCGTGAAGCCGCCACGGCCGATGAGATGCTCGACGTTGCCGGGCCGCCCGGTCAAGAAGCTGTCCACGCACGTCACCCTGGCGCCGGCGTCGACGAGCCGCTCGCACAGGTGCGAGCCGAGGAAGCCGGCACCGCCGAGCACGACGGCGTGTCGGCCGTCGAGCCGTCCGGACAGGTCCACGGGCCTCATCGCTGCGCACGCTACCCCCGACCGCGACGCGGCGTGACAAGCAGGGCCTAACCCTCGCGCCCGGGCGGCCCGGACGTGGACGTCCGGCCGTGGACGCGCACGGCAGCGCCTGCGTCAGCAGGGTAGGGTGAGCGCCGGCCGGATCAGCCCCCGGGGCGCTTCAGCGCGCCCCGCAGAACCTCCGACCGGGCCTCGTCCCCACGCCGACGGCCGGGTCGCCCCCACGAGGAGAAGCGTCAGATGCCGCTGTTCCCGAGTCCGGAGTGGATGGACGCGCTGTGCGCCGAGCTCCGCGCTCACCCGCGAGCAGGGGAGATGGCGGAGGCGCTCGACGGCGTGTACCGCTTCGTCGTCGAGCCCGCCGGAGCGCTCACGCAGCGCCACTCCTATGACGTCGCGATCCGCCCCGACCAGCGGGGTGGCGCGAGCGCCGAGCGGATCCAGCTCGACGGCCAGCCCCGTCTGACGCTGAGCGCCGACTACGAGCGCTGGCAGCAGCTGATCACTGGGAAGCTCGACGTCGGGATGGCGGTGATGCTTCGCCGGGTCAGGGTCAACGGGGACCTGTCTGCGCTGATCGGTCGGCTCTCCAGCGCGAAGCCGCTGATGGAGGCGCTGGCCGGTGTCGACACTCAATGGCAGGAGGAGCGAAGGTGAAGGTATCCGTCATCGGGGTCGGTCACGTCGGGCTGGTGACGGCCGCCGGCATGGCCGACCTCGGCCACGACGTCGTCGGCATGGACGACGACGCCGCGAAGATCGCCACTCTGCACGAGGGACGGATGCCCTTCTTCGAGGACGGGCTTGCCGAGCTGGTGGCCAAGGGCGTCGAGTCCGGCCGTCTTCGCTTCACCACTCAGGCCGAGGAGGCCATCGCCGGCGCCGACGTCGTGTTCATCTGCGTGGGCACGCCCACCAACACGGACGGCTCGCCGAATCTGTCGTATGTGCAGGCGGCCGCGGCCTCGGTCGCGCTGCACGCCACCGGACCGGTGGTGGTCTCGGAGAAGTCCACGGTGCCGGTCCGAACCGGCGAGCGCATCCGCCACGCCCTGCGGCTACAGACCCAGGCGATCGGCAGCTCCCTGCACCACGACGTCGTCAGCAACCCGGAGTTCCTGCGCGAGGGCACCGCGGTCCAGGACACCATGTACCCGGACCGGATTGTGGTGGGCGCAGACTCCGAGCGTGCGCACGAGATCATGCGCCGCCTTTACCAGCCCTTGCTCGACCGCCACGAGTGCCCCTACGTCGCCACGGACGTCCGCACCTCCGAGCTGATCAAGCACGCCTCCAACGCCTTCCTCGCCACCAAGATCAGCTTCATCAACGCGGTGGCGCGCATCTGCGAGCTGGCGGGCGCGGACGTGTCCACGGTCGCCGACGCGATGGGCTACGACGCGCGGATCGGGCGGGCGTTCCTCAATGCCGGCCTCGGCTACGGCGGCTCCTGCTTCCCGAAGGACGTCAAGGCGTTCATCCACATCGCCGCCGAGCTGGGCTACGACTTCGGCCTGCTGCGCGAGACCGAGCGCATCAACCGCGAGGCCAAGGCCTGGCCCCTCCAGCAGCTGCGCCGGCTCCTGTGGAACATCGCCGACAAGGAGGTCGCGGTGCTCGGCGTGGCCTTCAAGCCCGGCACCGACGACGTCCGCGACGCCCCGTCGCTCGACGTCATCGAGGCGCTGCTGGCCGAGGGCGCGCGGGTTCGCATCCATGACCCGGTCGCGCTCGACTCCCTGCGCGGGCGCTTCCCGGAGGTCACCCGCTGCGACAAGGCCGAGGACGCGCTGCGCGGCGCCCACGCCGTCGTCGTCTGCACCGAGTGGGACGAGTACCGGG
>CAZVUW010000190.1:0-2440 GCA_964629825.1 uncultured Actinomycetota bacterium | reverse complement strand
ACGGCTACTTCCGCCAGCAGCTCGACGCCGACGGCTGGCAGCAGGAGCGCTACCCCGACCTGAACCCGCACACCCTGCCGCTGCGGCGCCTCGAGCGCGATGACGAGCCGTTCACGGTCACCGTCCAGCTCGGCGGCAACCAGGTCTCCTGCCAGATCTGGAAGGCCGAGGTGGGGCGGGTGCCGCTGCTGCTACTCGACACCGACCTGCCACAGAACGCGCCCGAAGACCGCACCATCACGGACAAGCTGTACGGCGGCGACAACGAGCACCGCCTGCGCCAGGAGATCATCCTCGGCATGGGCGGTGTGCGCGCGCTGGAGCTGGCCCGGGAGCTCGGCGAGCTCGGCAGCATCGGCTCGGGTGGCGACACCGCCTGGGAGCCGGACGTCTATCACATGAACGAGGGCCACGCCGGCTTCCTGCAGCTGGAGCGGATCCGCGCCCTGACGGCCGAGGGGCTCGACCTGGACGAAGCGATCTCCAGCGCCCGCTCGGCCGTGCTGTTCACCACCCACACCCCGGTCCCGGCGGGCATCGACGTGTTCCCGCGCGACCTCTTCGAGCGCTACTTCGGCGGCCTGGCTGCCGAGATGGGCGTCGGCATCGAGCGCCTGCTCGCGATCGGCCAGTACGACGGCAGCGGGCAGGGCGACAGCTACAACATGGCGGTGTCCGGCCTGCGGCTGTCGGCGCGGGCCAACGCAGTCTCCAAGCTGCACGGGCGGGTGTCGCGCTCGATGTTCGCGCCTCTGTGGCCGTCCGTGACCACCGACGAGGTGCCGATCACGTCGGTCACCAACGGCGTGCACGCCGGCACCTGGGTCGGCCCCGAGATGCGCGACGTGCTGGACCGCCACCTGCGGCCCGGGTGGCCGCACGACCCCCTCGCATGGGACGGCGCGGGCGACATCCCCGACGACGTCCTCTGGCGCGCCCGGACGCGCGCGCGGGAGCGCTTCGTCGAGCGTTTGCGCGACTACGTCCGCGCCCAGTCGCGGCGGCGCGGCGAGAGCCCGTCGATGCTCGGCTGGATCGACGACCTGTTCGACCGCGATGCGCTGACGATCGGCTTCGCGCGTCGCTTCGCCGAGTACAAGCGCGGGGCGCTGCTGCTGCGCCGGCCCGACCGCCTGCGCGCCCTGCTGACCTCCACGGACCGACCGGTCCAGATCGTCTTCGCGGGCAAGGCCCACCCGCGCGACGACATCGGCAAGGGGATCATCCGCGAGATCGTCCACTTCGCCTCGAGCGACCCCGAGCTGCGCGCGCGGCTGGTCTTCGTCGAGGACTACGACATGGACCTCGCGAGCCTTCTGTACCAGGGCGTCGACCTGTGGCTCAACAACCCACGCCGCCCCTACGAGGCGTGCGGGACGTCGGGGGAGAAGGCGGTGCTGAACGGCGCCCTGCACTGCTCCACCCTGGACGGCTGGTGGGACGAGATGTTCGACGGCGAGAACGGCTACGCCATCGGCGCCGCCTCCGACGACGTCGACGTCGCCCACCAGGACGCCGCCGACGCCCAGTCGCTCCACGACCTGCTCGAGCGCACCGTGGTGCCCGAGTTCTACGACCGGCCCGACGGCCGGCTGCCCCGCCGCTGGTTGGCGCGGGTGCGGCGCTCGCTGGCCACGCTGGGCCCACGCGTGCTGGCCGAGCGCATGGTGCAGGAGTACACGACGGGGCTGTACGTGCCCCTTGCCGAGCACTCCGCCCGGCTGACCGCGGACGGCAGCGCCCGCGCTCGCGCGCTCGCTCACTGGCGGGCGCGCGTCAGCTCCCTGTGGGATCGTGTCGCCGTTGAGGACATCAGCGGCGACGAGGGCGTGGCGGTGACGGGCGAGGAGCGCCAGCTCGAGGTGACCGTCCACCTCGGGGAGCTCGCTCCGTCGGACGTGACGGTGGAGCTGCTGCACGGCAGCGTCGGCGCCGACGGCGACCTCATCGATCCGGCCATCGAGCGCCTGGAGGTGGCCGAGGATGTGGGCGATGGGCGCGTGCGCTACCGCGGCCGCTTCACCTGCGGCGCCAGCGGCGAGTACGGCTTCACGGTCAGGGTGGTGCCAGCGCATGAGGATCTGCTGGACTGGGCGGAGACCGGGCTGACCGCCTGGGCGCAGGGCTAGGCCGCGCAAGCAAAACTGCAGAAAGGGCCGAACGGTGTCGACCACCTACGAGCTGCTGCCGGAGTCGCCGATCGCCGACCTCGACGCCTACATCGCCCAGGGGGGTGGGGCAGGCCTCGAGCGCGCGCTGCGGATGGCGCCCACCGAAGTGGTCGAGGTGGTGCGCCGCGCTCGACTGCGGGGGCGCGGCGGGGCGGGCTTCCCGACCGGGGTCAAGTGGGCCTCGGTGGTGGCCGAGGCCGGCGACGGCCCCCGCTACCTGGTCTGCAACGCCGCCGAGGGCGAGCCGGGGACCTACAAGGACCGACCGC
>CAZVUW010000189.1:0-2456 GCA_964629825.1 uncultured Actinomycetota bacterium | reverse complement strand
GCTGGCCGGTGGCCTCCCGCCACGCGCGCTCCTTCTGGATCCAGATGTTGTCCTGCGGGAACTCGTCAATGCTGGTGACCCGACGGATCTCGCACTTCATGCCAGGTCCGGACAGGGGGGCGCGCTTGGCCCACTCGACGGCCTCCTCCTTGGAGGCGACGTCGAGGATCCAGAAGCCGCCGAACAGCTCCTTGGTCTCGCCGTAGGGGCCATCGGTCACGACCGGCGGCGTGGAGCTGTAGTCCACGACCACGCCGTCGTTGGCGTCGTCGAGGCCCTCGGCGGCGACCAGGACGCCGGCCGAGATCATCTCGTCGTTGAACCGGCCCATGGCGTCCAGGACCTGGTCGAAGTCGACGTTCTCGAACTCGGCCATGGCCTCGTCGCTCGCGCGCATGATCAGCATGTACTTCATGGTGTTCCCCTTGTGGTCCGGGTGGCTGGTTGCGCTCGTAGGTCGAACGGCCCAAGCGCGGATCGACAGTCGGCGGGAAAATTCTTCCCGACCTTGCCCGAGCGGACCCTCAGGCGGCCGCCGGCTCCTCCCACTCGATGTGGTGGCTGTGCAGCCACGCCAGGGAGGCGGAACCCGACGAGGCCACGCGGCGGAGGAAGAACGGCATCATCAGGTCGCGCAGCACCCTTCCGACGGGACCGGGGACCTTCATGCTGCTGGTCTTCGCGGCGTGCGCCACGACCCGCTCGACCCGGGGTCGCCGGACACGCTCGAACGCCTCCAGCGCGCCGGCGACGTTCCCCACGTCGCGCAGGCACTTGGCCAGCAGGACGGCGTCCTCCGCGGCCAGGGACGCTCCCTGCCCCGAGGTCGGCGAGGCCGCGTGTGCCGCATCGCCGAGGATCACCATCCGGTCGCGGTGCCAGCGCGCGACCTCGGGCAGGTCGTGCACCGGCCAGGCCTGCAGCGGGTGAGGGGTCGCGTCCAGCAGGTCGCGGATGGGGAAGCTGTCCTCGGCGTGCAGCTCGAGCAGCCAGCTCCGCAGATGCTCTGAGCCGAGGCCGCGCACGTCGGCATCGGTCATCCCCTCGGCGCGCGGCGGGTTGGCGAACCACCACACGGCCCCGTCCGGAGCGGTCGCCCAGCCGAGGAACGAGCGCTTCCCGAACATCATCGTGTAGACGCCCGGCTCACCCGGCAGCCGGATGCCCCTCGCGAAGCCTCCGATGTTGAGGATCGGCAGGCGCCGCGGCGTCGCCGCGCCGGGGTCGATCAGCCGCCGGACCACGGAGTGCACGCCGTCGGCGCCCACCAGCAGGTCGGCCTCCGCGGTGGTCCCGTCCTCGAAGCTGGCCCGCACCCCGTCGCCGTACGCGACGGCGTCGGTCAGGCGCTTGCCGTGCAGGACTCCGATGCCGCGGTCCAGCGCCTCCTGGCGCAGCGCGCCGTAGAGGTCGGAGCGCTTGAGCGTGCGGCTTACGGTGCCGTCCTCCAAGCGGCCGTTGGGCAGGTCGCCCAGGGTCTTGCCGGACCCGCTGCGGAAGCGCATCGACGGCGTGGGGAAGCCCAGGTCGAGCACGCGCTCGGCGGCGTCCACCGCCCGCAGGGCGTCGAGGCCATTCGGCTGGATGGTCAGGAAGGAGCCGAGGTGGCACCCCTCCTCGGGCCGCGCCTCACAGACGGTCGCGGAGATGCCGGCACGTTGCAGTGACATGGCGGCGACCGGACCTGCGATCCCGGCGCCGATCACAATTGCGGTCGTCATGGCTCTCCTGTCACGATCTCGCTGACCAACGGACTATCTTGTCCGTCAAATATCTTGACGATCGAGACTCTAGCATGTCAAGACGCAAGCCACGACAGGAGTTGATCGCTGCCATCGGAGCCGAGACCCAGGCCCAGCAGCGGGCCACGGACGCCTACGACGAGGCGGTCGCGGCGATCCTCGGCGTCCATCGCACCGATCTGCGCTGCCTGGACCATCTGCTGCAGGAGGGCAGCGCGACTGCGGGGCAGCTCGCCGCCGTGCTCGGCCTCACGACGGGGAGCGTCACCGCCGTCATCGACCGCCTGGAGCGCAAGGGCTACGTCCGCCGCATGCCGGATCCGACTGACCGGCGCAAGGTGCTGATCGCCCCCGAGCCGATCGCCCGGGCCAAGGCCGCCGAGCTGTACGGGCCGCTCGCCGAGGCCGGTGCGCGGGTCCTCGGCCGCTACTCCCTCGCCGAGCTTGAGCTCCTGCTCGGGGCGATGCGGCGCGTCCGCGAGCTGCAGGAGCAGCACCTCGAGCGGGTGCGGGGGATCGCGGCGGGCGGCGGCGCCTAGACAGGGCCCCGGTCCCACCTCGATGTTGTGCTGGCCGCAGATGTGCGTCGAGAACAACATCGGGCGTGGGAGGGGGCTGTCCCGCGGCGCCACGCCCGACCACGATGTTGTTTTGGCGGCAGATGTGCGTCGAGAACAACATCGAGCGGGGGAGCGGGTAGAGTTGACCCCAGCG
>CAZVUW010000188.1:0-2477 GCA_964629825.1 uncultured Actinomycetota bacterium | reverse complement strand
ATCTTGAGGTCGTTGGGGTCGATCTGGACGTCGACCTCCTCCGCCTCGGGCATGACGGCGACCGAGGCGGTGGAGGTGTGGATCCGCCCGCCGGACTCCGTCGTGGGCACCCGCTGCACGCGGTGCACGCCGGACTCGTGCTTCATCTTCGAGTACACGCCGCTGCCGGAGATCTGGAAGACGACCTCCTTGACGCCGCCGATGCCCTGCGGCGAGGAGCTCAGCTCCTCCACGCGCCAGCCCTGCGACTCGGCGAAGCGGGTGTACATGCGGTAGAGCTCGCCGGCGAACAGCCCGGCCTCGTCCCCGCCCGCCCCGGCGCGGATCTCGACGATGACGTTCTTGTCGTCGAGCGGGTCCTTGGGCAGCAGCAGCACCTGTAGACGCTCGAGCAGCGCCTCGGCCTCGGCGGCGCGTTCCTCAGCCTCGGCGCGGAACAGCTCGCGGTCCTCGCCGGTGCTCTCTCGGGCGAGCTCGGCCGCCGTGGCGGCATCCTCGGCGGCACGGCGCTGGGCGCGCGCGACCGCGACAATCTCGCTCAGCTCCGCGTGGCGCTTGGCCGTCTCGGCGTAGCGCGCGGAGTCCGCGAGCACGGCGGGATCGGCGAGCGCAGCCTCTAGCTCGGTGTGCGTGCGCTCGATCTCAGCGATGCGGTCAAGGACCTGGCGGGACATGCGGGAACCTTCGGCTCGGCGGGACGCGACGCGGAGGTCGCTAGCGGCCGCCGGAGCGCTCGTCCACCTGGCCGTCCACCTCCGGCTCCGGCGCGGGCACCGCCGCACCGGTCACGTCTGCGGGCAGACCGTAGATCCCGGGGTCGGCATCGTCTGGGCCCCACACGACCGGCGAGGGCAGGTCGACGGTGCGCCCGCGCAGGTCGGCCGAGGGCACGACCGCCTCGAAGGCCCGGATCGCCACCTCGACCTGGTCGTCGGTCGGAGGCTTGGTGGTGATCTTCTGCAGCCACAGGCCCGGCTTCATGAGCATGCGCACCAGGGGGTTGCTGTGCTCCTTGCCAGCGCCCAGCCGCAGCCCCTCGTAGGCGAGGCCGGCCACGATCGGCAGGAGCAGCACGCGCAGCAGCACCTGGTAGACGGCGTAGCCGAGCCAGCCGACCTCGGTGGACGGCGGGACCAGCGTCCCGGCGAGGGTGTAGACGATGGTCGCGATGACCATCACCATCAGCAGGAAGTTGGTGCCGCAGCGCACGTGCAGTGTCGAGTAGCGCTGCACCCGCGCGGGCTCGAGCGGCTCGTCGTGCTCCCAGGCTGCGATCGTCTTGTGCTCCCCGCCGTGGTAGGCGAAGACGCGCCGGATGTCGGCCAGGAGCGAGATGGCCGACAGGTAGCCGAGGAAGATCGCCACCCGGACGACGCTCTCGACGATGTGGTAGGTGAACTCGTTCGGGAACCAGTTCTTGATCGCGGCCAGCCCGGCGTTGGGCAGCACGATGAACACGGCGATGAACAGCACCAGCGCCATGAGCAGGCTGCCGCCCATCTGCTTGCCGGTGAGCTGCTCCTCTTCCTCGACCGACTGGTTGGCCGAGATGGTGAGCGCCCTGGTCCCGATCGTCAGCGCGTCGACCAGCCCGTACATCCCGCGGAAGATCGGCTTGCGGAAGATGGGCCGACGATCGGGGAAGTCGCTCACGCGGTGACGTTCGAGGTAGATCTCGCCGCTGGGTCGGCGCACCGCGACGGCCCAAGCGGTCTGGCCGCGCATCATCACGCCTTCGATGACCGCCTGGCCACCGTAGTAGTGGGGGCTGTGCGGCTTGTCCTCGTTGGCCACGGGCGGTTGATCTCCTCGTCGGTCGGCCCCGGACCCCAGCCGGGGTCCGGGTTGGGGAGGGTCAGCCCTTGCGGGCCGCCTCCGCCTGCTTCTGCTGGGTCTTGGCGTAGCGCTGCTTGTAGCGCTCCACGCGACCACCCGAGTCGACGAGCTTCTGCTTGCCCGTGTAGAAGGGGTGGCACTGGTTGCACAGCTCGACGCGGATCTCGGGCGTCGTGCCGCGGGTGGTGAACGTCTCCCCGCAGGAGCAGGTGACGGTCGTCTCCATGTACTCAGGGTGGATGCCCTGCTTCATCTCGTAGATCTCCTTATCGGCTAGCAGACGCCCCAGGATAGGCGTCGTGGCAACCGGGCCTGAACCGCGGTCCGCTAGGTCTGCAGGTTGCTCTTCTGGATCTGGATCAGGAAGCGGTTGTTGCTCTCGGTCTGCTTCATCTTGTCGATCAGCAGCTCGAGCGCGGCCGGCCCCTCCAGGGCGTGGAGAACCCGACGCAGCTTCCAGATGACGGTCAGCTCGTCCTTGTCGAGCAGCAGCTCCTCCTTGCGGGTGCCGCTGGCCTCGATGTCGATGGCCGGGAAGATGCGCTTCTGCTCGAGGCGCCGGTCGAGGCGGATCTCGCAGTTACCCGTGCCCTTGAACTCCTCGAAGATGACCTCGTCCATCTTCGAGCCGGTCTCGACCA
>CAZVUW010000187.1:0-2519 GCA_964629825.1 uncultured Actinomycetota bacterium | reverse complement strand
GCGGACTAGAGCAGGTCCAGCACGCGCTCCGGCGGGCGGCCGATCACGGCGCGGTCGCCGCGGATGACGACCGGGCGCTCGATCAGCCGCGGGTGGGCGGCCATGGCGTCGAGCAGGGCATCGCGATCAGCGTCGGCGAGGCCGAGCTCGCGATAGAGCGGTTCGCTGGCCCGGATCAGCTCGCGCGGGTCCGCCGTTCCCAGCAGCGTCAGCACCCGCTCCAGGTCCTCGCGGGTGGGCGCCTGGTCCAGGTAGCGGACCTCGCGGAAGTCGACGCCGCGCTCCTCGAGCAGCGCCCGCGCGCCGCGCGACTTCGAACAGCGGGGGTTGTGCCAGATCTCGACCTCGTCCATGACGCCAAGGATGGCAGACCCCTCCGGCACCGGCACCCGGGTGCCTATGGCGGGCCGGGTGCCTATGGCCCCCACGGGCACCCGACAGACCCGCCGGAGTACGGTTAGTCGAATGAGCGAGAACGCAGCAGCAACGGGTCATACCGGCCAGCCGTCCACTCAACCGGTCGTCGTCGGCCCCGAACCGCTGACGCCGGAGCAGGTCGTCGCGGTCGCTCGCAGCGGCGCGGCCGTCACCCTCAGCGACGAGGCCCTCGAGGCCCTTGCCACAGGCCGCCGCCACATCGACGCGCTGGCCCACTCGAGCGAGCCGGCGTACGGCGTGTCGACCGGGTTCGGAGCGCTCGCGACGCTCCACATCCCCACCGATCGGCGCACCCAGCTGCAGCGCTCGCTGATCCGCTCGCACGCGGCAGGCACCGGGCCCGAGGTGGAGACCGAGGTCACGCGCGCGATGGCGCTGCTGCGGCTCCGCACCCTGGCGACCGGCCGCACGGGCGTCCGCCCCGAGGTCGCCCAGACCATCGCCCACCTGCTCAACGCCGGCCTGACCCCGATCGTCCGCGAGTACGGCAGCCTCGGCTGCTCGGGCGACCTCGCACCGCTGTCCGCCGTGGCGTTGGCGGTCATGGGGGAGGGCGAGGTCCGGACGCCAACCGGGGTCATCAGGCCCGCCGCCGAGGCCCTCCAGGAAGCCGGCATCGCGCCCATCACCCTGGCGGAGAAGGAGGGCCTCGCCCTCATCAATGGCACCGACGGGATGCTCGGCATGCTGGTGCTGGCCTGCGAGGACCTCGAGCGACTCCTGCGCGTGGCCGACATCGCCGCTGCGATGAGCGTCGAAGCGCTGCTCGGCACCGATCGCGCCTTCGACGAAGAGCTGATCGCGCTGCGCCCCCAGCCGGGTCAGGCCGACTCGGCGGCCAACCTCAGGGCGCTGCTGGCCGACTCCGCGATCATGGAGAGCCACCGCAACCCCGGCTGCGTCCGCGTCCAGGACGCCTACTCTCTGCGCTGCGCTCCGCAGGTGGCGGGGGCCGCCCGCGACACGCTCGCCCACGCCAAGGCCGTCGCGGAGCGCGAGCTGGCCGCCATCATCGACAACCCCGTCGTCACCGCCGACGGCCAGGTCGCCTCCAACGGCAACTTCCACGGGGCCCCCGTCGGCTACGCGCTGGACTTCCTGGCCATTCCCGTCGCCGACATCGCCTCGATCTCGGAGCGGCGCACGGACCGGCTGCTCGACAAGAACCGCAGCGGCGGGCTGCCGCCGTTCCTGGCCGACGACGCGGGGGTCGACTCCGGGCACATGATCGCCCAGTACGCGGCGGCCGGGATCGTCTCGGAGCTGAAGCGACTGGCGGTGCCGGCCTCGGTCGACTCGATCCCGTCCTCGGCCATGCAGGAGGATCACGTGTCGATGGGCTGGGCTGCGGCGCGCAAGCTGCGGCGGGCACTGGACGGGCTGGCGCGTGTCCTGGCGATCGAGGTCCTGTCCGCCGCCAGGGCCCTGGACCTGCGCGCCCCGCTGACCCCGGCGCCGGGCACCGCCGCCGTGGTCGCGACCCTCCGCGAGCACGTGTCCGGTCCGGGACCCGACCGCCACCTCGGGCCCGAGGTCGAGGAGACCACCCGCCTGGTGAAGGACGGCACGCTTCTGGCCGCGGCCGAGGCGGTGATCGGCCCGCTGCGCTAGCCGGGAGCGGCCCAACACCAGGCGAGATCCCGAAGACCAAGACCCGAACACCCCGACCTGAAAGGAGCGATCATGACCGAGACCTTCTCCCGTCGGGCGGCACGCGGGTCGCAGCTGACCGCGCGCGGCTGGCAGCAGGAGGCCGCCCTGCGGATGCTGCACAACAACCTCGACGCGGAGGTCGCCGAGCACCCGGAGGAGCTGGTCGTCTACGGCGGCACCGGCAAGGCGGCTCGCAACCACGAGGCGCTGCTGGGCATCGAGCGCGCCCTGACGGACCTAGCCGGCGACGAGACCCTGCTGGTCCAGTCCGGCAAGGCGGTCGGGGTGCTGCGTACCCACGAGTGGGCCCCGCGTGTGCTCATCGCCAACGCCAACCTCGTGCCCGACTGGGCCACCTGGGAGGAGTTCCGCCGGCTGGAGGCGCTCGGTCTGACCATGTACGGCCAGATGACCGCCGGCTCCTGGAT
>CAZVUW010000186.1:0-2640 GCA_964629825.1 uncultured Actinomycetota bacterium | reverse complement strand
CACCTCGGTCGGGTACTGCATTGCCAGGAACAGGCCGTGGGCGGCGCGCTCGTTCGGGCTCAGCTCGCTGATGTCGGTGCCCTTGATCAGGACCTTGCCGCCGGTGATCTCGTAGGCGGGGTGGCCCATGACCGCGTAGGCCAGGGTCGACTTGCCCGAGCCGTTGGGCCCCATGAGCGCGTGCGTCTCGCCCTTGCGAACGGTGAGGTTGACGCCCTTGAGGATCTGCGCGCCCTCGACCTCGACCTCGAGGTCGATGATCTGCAGCTCTGCCATGTCTTAGCTCTCTCTTTCTCGCGGGTTGTCTTGGAGGCTTCTAGGAGTGGTCGGGCACGGGTGCGTCGTTCAGCTGCTGGTCCACGTCGACCCAGACGCCGCCGTCGTCCAGCTTGGCCGCGTAGGTCGGGATGGGCCGCACGGCCGGCAGGCACTTGGGCTGGCCGCTGTCGAGGTCGAAGGTGGACCCGTGCAGGGCGCACTCGATCTCGTTGTCGTCGACCCAGCCCTCGTGCAGCGGGTAGTCCTCGTGGCTGCAGGTGTTGTGGACGGCCTTGACCACGTCCTCGTCGACGCGCACGAGGCAGATCGGCAGGCCGTCGATCTCCACCAGCCGGGCGGTCCCGACGGCGAGCTCGTCCAGGGTGCAGGCACGTACGAAGGTCACGACGCGCTCGGCTCCTGCGCCGCGGCGACCAGGGCGCTGCTGCGGGGGTCGTAGAGCGCCATGCCGCCCTCTATCGAGACCTCGCGCGAGATCTCCTCGAGCACCAGGTCGGTGACCCCGGGCAGCTCGATGCGGTCGGTGACCTCGGTGAAGAAGCCGAAGACCAGCATCCGCACCGCCTCCTGGCGCGGGATGCCGCGCGACTCCAGGTAGAACAGCTGGATCGCGTCGACCTGCCCCACCGACGAGTGGTGCCCGCAGGCGGACACGTCGGAGGTGAGGATCTCGAGGAACGGGATCGTGTTCGCGCGGGCCCCGTCCGTGAGGATGAGGTTGCGGTTGGTCTCGTCCGACGACGTCGCCTTGGCGTGCGGCTCGATCCGGATGTTGCCGTACCAGGTGGCGCGGCTGTTGCCCTGGAGGGCGCCCTTGTAGACCTCTTCGCTGGTCGAGTGCGAGGCGTTGTGGCGGATCAGCGAGCGGTGCTCGAAGTGCTGACCCTCGTCGGCGAAGTAGACGCCCAGCAGCTCGGCGTTGGAGCCCTCCCCCGCCAGATCGACGTCCGGCGTGATGTAGACCGTGCCCCCGCCGAGGGTGATCTCGAGGTGGTGGTAGTCGCCGGAGCGGCCCACCGTGCCGCTGTGGTTGGCGATCAGGTCGATCTCGTCGGCCCAGCGCTGCGCGGTGACGAGGTCGACACGCGCCTCGTCGCCGACGATCGCCTCGACCGCGCTGACCACCGTGGCGCGGCCGCGCCCGATCTGGTCGACGTAGACCGCGGCGCGCGAGTGGCGGCCGGCGATGACCAGCACGCGCGGCGCGACCGCCCCCGCGCCCGCGATCTCGATGGAGATGCCGATGGGGCGCTCGAGCTGCACCTCGGGCGGGATGATCACAACGGCGCTGCCGGTGGCCGCGGCCAGGCTGAGGGCGCCGAACTTGTCGTCTGTGGCGGACGCGGTCCCGAGGTGCTCGGCGACCAGGTCGGCGTGCTCGCGCGCGGCCGTGACGAGGTCGGTGACGACCACGCCACGCTCGCGGGCGGCGTCGCTGACGGTGGCCTCGACCACGGCGCCATCGACGATCGCCAGGCGCCCGGCGAGCTCACCGGCCTTGGCGAGCAGCTCCGACTCGCCGCTCGGCTCACCGCCGGCGGTCAGGATCTCGCGGCCGAGGTCGAACCGGGCGGGATCGGTGTAGCGCCACTCCTCGACCCGCTTGTGCGGCCAGTCGAGGTCGCTGAAGGCCTTGAAGGCCTCAAGCCGCCGGTCGCGCAGCCATTCCGGCTCGTCGTAAGCGGCCGACAGCGCCAGCACATCCTGCTCGGTCAGTTCCTTGAAGTTCGCCACAGTCTGCTTTACCTCGGTGATCAGGGGTTTAGAGGCTTCAACGAGCGTCGATCTCAACCGCCTCAGCCCACCCGGGGACGGTCGGCGGAGGCGCACCGGTAACAGAGCGCGGAGGTCCGCCGTCCTGCTGGAGGGGCTTGGAGGGCGGGCGGGTTCGCGCCCCGGAAGCGGGATGGCGGACCGGAGCGCGGTACCCAACGGTGGAGCGCCGGCTACCCGACCGACCCCTCCATGTTCAGGCTGATGAGGCGGTTGAGCTCGACCGAGTACTCCATGGGCAGCTCCTTGGAGATCGGCTCGATGAAGCCGCGCACGATCATCGCCATGGCCTCGAACTCCTCGATGCCACGCGACTGCATGTAGAAGAGCTGCTCCTCACCGATCTTGGACACCGAGGCCTCGTGGCCGATCTGGGCGTCCTCCTCCTCGATGTTCATGTAGGGGTAGGTGTCGCTGCGGGCGTGCTCGTCGAGCAGGAGCGCGTCGCAGACGACGTTGGACTTGACGCGGTGCGCGCCCTCGTGGATCGCGACCTGGCCGCGGTAGCTGGTGCGGCCAGTGCCCTGCGCCACCGACTTGGACACGATGTTCGAGGACGTGTCAGGGGCGTGGTGGATCATCTTGGCG
>CAZVUW010000185.1:0-2640 GCA_964629825.1 uncultured Actinomycetota bacterium | reverse complement strand
GGCCAGGTCGGAGTTGAACACCCCGGAGCCGGTGCCGGTGAACGGGACTTCGTGAAGCGAGGCGCCGACGGGCGTCATGTTGTCCGACCAGGTGAACGTGGTCGGCCACGGGGGAGCGGTCTGCCCCAGCGCGGCGGTGGGGATCGCCAGCGCCAGCACTGCGGCAACCGCCGCCGCGATTCGGAACCTTCTCGAGACGTGCATCCAAGCCTCCTTGATCGACCCCTCCATGTGGTGCTCGGCGTACGGCAGGCCCGGAGTGGTCAGCAGTGCTCGCGCGCGGCCGACCGGCTCGGGCAGGGACGGTGGTTGGTGAGCCCGCCGGCGCGTCGCCTGCATCCCGGGCGTGCGGTCCCGCGTTCCACCCCACGCTCCCCGCCGCAGATACGACAGCGCCATTTCGTCCGGTTCAAGGGAACTCGTGCTGAATTGCCCACTTCGTGCGCCTGCAGCGCGCGGAGAGGGTGAAACGGGCGGCCCCCGGTGCACAGCGTGCGGAGAAGGGGTACTAAGACATATAGGGCGGGGGTTGGCTTCGTCCTGCCGTGGGCACCACCCCCGTCCTCTCAGTGCCAGGTCTCGGGAGGAAGGAGGAGGACGTGCGCATCGGGATCGTCGCCCCACCGTGGTTGCCCGTGCCGCCAGAGCGCTATGGCGGCACCGAGCTCATGATCGATCGTCTCGCCCGCGGCCTTCAGGCGGCCGGGCATGAGGTACGGCTCTTCACGACCGGGGACAGCACCTGCCCCGTGGAGCGCGGGTGGGTGCACGAGCGCTCCGAGAGCCTGCGGATGGGGCTGAGCGTCCCCGAGATCCGCCACGTCTTCCACGCCTACGAGCACCTGGCTGACTGCGACGTCATCCACGACCACACCGTGGTCGGGCCGATCTACGCGCGGCGCCACGGCGACCTGCCCGTCATCACCACCAACCACGGGCCCTTCAACGCAGAGCTCAACGACGTCTACCGAGCGGTCTCCGACTGCGTCCCGGTGATCGCGATCTCGCACAACCAGGCGAGCGCCGCGCACCCCGAGGTGTGGCTGGCCGGGGTGATCCACCACGGCCTGGACGCCGAGGACTTCCCCGTCGGCTCCGGTGACGGCGGCTACCTCCTCTTCCTCGGCCGCATGGCGCCGGAGAAGGGCGCCCGCCGCGCCGCCCAGATCGCCCGCGCCGCCGGCCGGCGCCTGCTGATCGCGGCCAAGATGCGCGAGCCCCTCGAGCGCCTGTACTTCGAGGAGGAGGTCAGGCCCCTGCTGGGCGCTGACGTCGAGTACGTCGGCGAGGTCGGCTGGGAGCACAAGCTCGAGCTCCTGGCCGGCGCCGAGGCGCTGATCAACCCGATCCGCTGGCCCGAGCCCTTCGGCCTGGTGATGATCGAGGCGCTCGCGTGCGGCACCCCGGTCCTCGCCTTCAAGGAGGGCGCCGCGCCGGAGATCGTCCAGCACGGCGTCACCGGCTTCCTCTGCAGCGATGAGCAGGACATGGTCGAGGCCATCGCCCACATCGGCGAGCTCGACCGCCGCGCCTGCCGCGCCGCCGTCGAGGGTCACTTCTCGCTGCGGCGCATGGTCGACGACCACGTCCGCATGTATCAGCGGCTGGTCCGCGGCGACCTGTCGCCCACGCCGGTCATGAAGGTCGCCTCGTAGGCCTCGGCTACACGGCGCCGGCCGGCTCCAGGAGCGCCCGCTCGGCCTCCAGCAGCCCGCCCAGGAAGCGGGCGATCTCGGTGGGGCCCGAGCGGGCGGCCTGCGCCTCGACCACCGAGTTGTAGTTGGTGTTGGTGTTCACGTCGTAGAAGACGTGCCGCCCGTCGGCGGTCGCGATGAACTCGAAGCCGGCGATCTCGATCCCCCAGCGGTCAGCGAAGGCGAGGATCCGCCGCACCAGCGGGTCATCGGCGCCGACCTCCGGCCGCAGGGAGAAGATCCTCGCGGCGTGCTCGCCCGCGGGGCAGAACTCGTCGTGCACGGTGCATGCGTCGGCCGGGCACAGCTCGAAGCCGTGCGAGGTGTCGGCCCGCAGGGCGTAGAGGTACTGCCCGCCGACCACCTCCACGCGCGTGATGAAGGGCTCCGCCGGCTCGACGTACTCCTGCAGCAGCAGGGTGTGATCCACCGGGACCTCGAAGTCCGGCGAGTCCAGGTGGGCGTCGAAGGCCTCGTAGGAGTCGAAGCGCTGCACGCCGAGGCCCTTGCCGCCCTGGTTGTGCTTGGTGATGAACGGCAGCGGCAGGCGGCGCGCCTGGGCCTTCGCCTGCTCGCGCCCGATCACGGCGATCGTCCTCGGCACCTCGAAGCCGGCGGCCGCGAGTGCGGTGAGCTGGTCGACCTTGCTCATCTCGAGCTCGAGCACGCGTCGGCCGTTGACGACGCGTCGGCCGTGCGCCTCCAACCAGCTCAGCACCGAGCGGGTGTGGTCCTTGGCGCGCTCATGGCCGCGGGTGTGGCTGGAGGCGCTCATGCGCGAGTAGAAGACGCCCCGCGGCGGTGGCTGATCGAGGTCGAGCACCCCGCCGTCCAGGAACCACTCCTCCCACTCGACGCCCGCAGCGTCGAGGGCTTCGGCGAACGGCGGCAGCCACTCGGGGTTCTCGTGGATGACGTGGACCTTCATGCAGGCTCCGGGCTCGCG
>CAZVUW010000184.1:0-2720 GCA_964629825.1 uncultured Actinomycetota bacterium | reverse complement strand
GACCCCGACCCGTCGGGCCTGGCGTACTGGGTGGAGATCCTCGGCACTGGCCAGGCCTCGCGAGCCCATGTGATCCTGCTGTTCGCCGACTCGGCGGAGATGGTCGCCCGCATCGAATCGGCGTTGGGAGGCTGAGGGCTGGTACTCGCGCCGGGCCCTCGGGCCAGGCGCGAACCACGATCCCGACCCTGAGGTTGCCAGCGCCCTCAGGGCGGGATCGACGTTCTTGAGGTCCGTCGCTGCGCGCGGTCACATCGGGGTGAGCTGGCCGCCGCAGGGATGTCCGGAGTCGGGCTCCCAGCGGTAGTGCTCGCTGTTGGCGGGGAACACCTGGAGGCGGACGGGTTCGTCGGCGGCGAGGCCGTGCACCTCGATGAGGGTGGCCACCAGGAGCGCCGCGGAGTCGACGATGGCGGTCGGCCCCGGGATCTCTCGCCACCAGTTGTAGGGCCACAGCCAGTCGGGATCGTCCTCCTCGGGTGGGGCCAGCCAGCCGAGCGCCTCGAGCGTGGCGAGCTGTTCGGCGGTGAGGTCGTCCTCCCCCGCGTTGTCGAGGTACTGCCCGCCCACCGACTCGACGCGGACTCCGGCATTGGTGACCATGGCCTGCACGTAGCGCATCGGTCGGTCGATGGGCGCGAGGATGGCGCAGCAGCTCGGCCCCTGCGAGAGCTCGGCGAACTTGCGTGCCAGCGCCTGGTGGAACGGCACTGGCCCGCCCCCTCCGCCGAGGGTGACGAGGAAGTCCTCTGAGTCGTGGTGGTGTTCGTCGTTCACCTGTCCATCTTCCCCAGGGGGTGTGACACTTCGAGGGTCCGCAGGAGTCGCTTCCCGACCCCGGGAACGGCCCTCGAACCGCCTGCGTGGCAGGATCGTGCGGGGCGTCGGAAGGAGCCGGGGTGTTGCGGCGAAGGAAGGGTCAGGCGAGTGACGCGACGGGCATCAGGCCGCTCGTTCCCGCCGACGTGCCCGGCGACGACCTGGTCGTCCTCCAGGACGAGCACGGCCTGTTGCTCACCGGTCCCGACGACCTGGTGGCCGGGATGGTGGCGCACCTGCGCTCGGTCGACGTGCATCCCGAGTCGGCCGAAGCGCAGCCGCAGTCGCTCCTGCAGCGCGCCAGTGGCCTGAGCACGCTCCAATCGCTGGCAGGTCTGGCACCGACGCCGGGTTCGCGGTCGGCCGAGTACGTGCGCCTCACGGACCGCAGCCGGGCGCTGCTCGAGCAGCACGGCTCGATCCCCGGCGCCAAGGGCACGTTCAAGGGATACGTGCGCGGCGCCGACGGTCAGTTTGCGGGGATCCTCGACTGGAGTCCTGCCACCGTCGACCCCGCGCAGATGATGACGCTGCAGTCGGCGGCGGTGGGTCTGGCGCTGCAGACCGCCATCGCCCAGGTGCAGGAATCGATCGAGCGGGTGGAGGACAAGGTCGACCGCCTCACCGATCTTGTCAGCTCCGAGCACGTGGGCAAGGTGGTCGGCCAGCACCGGGTGCTGGTGCCGCTGGTCGAGCGGGCGACGACCGACCAGACGCTGTCCGTCACCGACTGGACCAGCGTGGCGGCGCTCGGTCCGGAGGTCGCTCAGACCATCGAGGCGTTGCGGTCATATGTGTCGAAGCGGCTCGACCGGGTGCATCGCAAGCGCACCCCGACCGGCAAGGCCGAGGAGCTGCGCGACCTGCTCGACGACGGCATGTTGCGCGAGGCCATGGCCATGCTGGTGATCGCCGAGGACAACCTGCGGCTGTGGCAGCACCTGCGCATCGTGAACGTGCGGTTGCGCGAACCCGAGCATCTGAGCGCCACCATCGACGCAGCTCGAGCGGGGCTGGTTGCCGACGACGAGGCCGACCAGGCGCTGGTGTCGGCTATGGGTGTGGTCGTCGGCGAGCTGATGGAGACCCGGCCGTTGCACGGCTTCGACGTGGTGGGTGTGCGCCGTCTCGATCAGGCGGGCAACGACGTGGTCGACCTCATGCACGCCTTCGCCGAGAACCGCATGCTCGAGGTCGAGTCCATCGAGGAGTACCAGCGCCCGGGGGTGAGGGCGGCGTTCGGCCACGTGGGGTCGAAGATCCTGCAAGCCGCCAAGGCGGCGCCGAGTGCCGTGCCGTTCGTGCGGTCGGGAGCCCCGGCGCTGCCGGCGGGCGAGGAAACGACCGAGGGGGATGGTGACGGTCCCGCTCAGCTCGGCGGAGGTGTTCCGGAGTCGCGGTGAGCCTGGCGCCCTCGGTTCTTTGCGTTGATCGCCTCCACGGTGCTGCGGTACCACGGCTCGGGAGGGGGGCGTTCTTGTCGTTCGGCGACCCGTGCGTCGTGGGACTCCCACCAGCGCTCCATCCCACGCACGACCGCTGAGATCGTTGCTCGAATGGCACCGAACGCCAGCCAGGTGATGGGGAGCGCCACCGCCCAGTGCACCCGCAGGAGATCGGCCATGAGGTACACCGCCGCCCAGGCGAAGGTGGCGAGCGCGAGCACGGCGAACACGGCACCTCCCTCGTCCATGTCTTCCCGGCTCAACAAATTCATGCGCGACGTCCCCTCCCGTGCGGAGAGCTCCTTGGCTTCGACGCGACCGTACGCAGGGGCACCGACAGTTACGCCGTTGTCATTCCGTCGGGCCGGGTGAATGGGCGAGATCAGGTGGCAGATCGGCGAGGCGGGCGGTGACGAGGGCGGGGTCGTCGTCGGTGAACTCGTCGTCGCGCAGCCA
>CAZVUW010000183.1:0-2737 GCA_964629825.1 uncultured Actinomycetota bacterium | reverse complement strand
GGGGGGGGGGGGGGGGGGGGGGGGGGGGGGGGGGGGGGGGGGGGGGGGGGGGCGTCAGGCGCCGATGTCGTCCAGGAAGCGCAGCAGCGCCTTCTCGTAGCCGTCCGGGTCGGTCTCCCATGAGCGCACGTGCGCGGCACCGGGGACGCGCACGTACTCCACCAGGTCGGGCCGGGCGGCGGCGAGCTCCTCGCTGCCCTCGATGGGGACGACGGTGTCCGCGTCGCCGTGGAACAGCAGGATCGGGTCGTCCAGCTCGTCGACGCGCTCGAGCAGGTCGAGCTGCCCCCAGCGCAGCCCGGTGCGCAGGCTGACGACGCCCTGGGCCAGCGGCGTCAGCGCGGTCGGCACGCCCCGCTCGACCGCGGCCGCCTCGAGGGCCAGGCTCCAGCGAACGACCGGTGCGTCGAGCACCACGCCGCGCACGGGCGCGTCCGCCTCCTCCAGCAGGTAGCGTCCGACGATCGCACCGCCCATCGAGTAGCCGACCAGCACGACGTCCTCGGCACCGCGCTCCAGCGCCCAGTCCACCGCGGCGTCGAGGTCCTCCCACTCGGTCCAGCCGAGCCGGTAGCGGCCGTCCGGCGCCGGCGGGGCCGCCTGGTCGTTGCGGTAGGTGATCAGCAGCGCGGGGTGACCGCGCTCGGCCAGAAGCGGCAGGAGGTGCAGGCCGTCCTGCGGCTCGCCCCCGCGGCCGTGCACGAACACGATCCAGGTGTCGTCGTCCCCGTCCAGGTGCAAGGCCGGGTAGTCGCCGAGGGGACCCGGCACCATGACCCGGCGCACATCCGGGCCGGTCTCATCCGAGGGCAGCACCAGCTCATCGGCGACCCGCTCGGGCGGCTCAACGGCCAGGATCTCGCCGGAGTAGTACCAGCCCACCCCACCAACGAGGAGCAGCAGGGCCACCACCACGGCGAGCCCCACACGCGGCAGCCGCGACCGCCGCGGCTCGGAAGTGGACATGGCGGCAAGTGTGCCGTCGCCCGCGGGGCGCCGCCTGACGACGGCACTGAAACACCTCGATCAGCGCATCAGGAGCCAGACGATCAGGACGAACGCGACCAGGCCCGCCGCCAGGGTCAGCAGCCTGAAGGGAGCGCCGACCGCCTTGGGGCGCTCGGGCTCGCGCTGGGCCGCGAAGGCCTGCCACATCTCGGTGTTCGCACCGACCTCCTCGCCGGGGTCGGGGCGACCGGGCTCGGGTCGGGGATCGCTGTCGGACACGCCAGTCCCTTCCTTCTACGCGGCGTGGGCGCTTCCGAAGCCTAACCGGTCGCGAGCGGCGCCAGCAGGTAGCGCCGCAGCGCCTCCTCGGCCGCGTGCAGGTTGGCGACGGGGACGTGCTCGCCGCGCTGATGCGCCTGCGAGGTCAGGCCCGGACCGTAGTTCAGCGCCGGGACGCCGACCGCCGCCAGGCGGGCGACGTCGGTCCAGGCCTGCTTGGGCCGCACCGGGGCGCCGACGGCCGAGGTGAAGGCGACGACCTCGGGCGCGTCCGCGAACGGCCGCGCCGCCGGAGCGCGGTCCGTGATCTCGATCTCGGCGCGATCGCCGACCAGGGCGCGCAGGGCCGCCTCGGCCTCGGTAAGGGTCTTGTCGGGCGCGAAGCGGTGGTTGACGTTGACCACGAAGCGGTCGGGGACGACGTTGCGCGCGTTGAACGTGCGGGCCTGGGTGGCCGTGAACACCTCGGTGAACACCAGGCCGTCGACCGTCACCGCGCGCGGCTCCAGCGCGTGCAGCTCGGCCAGGAACGACCCGGCCTTGGTCAGCGCGTTCTCCCCCTGCCACGGCCGCGCGGAGTGGGCCGCCGCTCCGATGAAGGTCAGCTCGCCGTGGAGGACACCGAGGCACCCCAGCTGGACCTCGAGGTCGGTCGGCTCCAGCACGATCGCCAGCGCCGCCGTCGACAGCGCGGGCAGACCCGCCAGGACGTCGCCGAGCTCGTTGGCCTCGTGCGCGCCCTCCTCCCCCGCATAGGCGACCAAGACCAGGTTGCGCGGTCCCGAGCGCAGCTCGGCGTCCTCGAAGCAGGCCATGCCTACGGCCAGACCCGACTTCATGTCGCTGGCGCCGCGGCCGACGATGCGCTCACCCTCGCGCCGCGGGTGGAGGTCGTCGTCGGTCGGGGGGACGACATCCGTGTGGCCGACGAGCAGCACGGTCGGTCGCGGGTCGTCCAGGTCACCGACGACGACGCTGTGGCCGATGCGCTGGACCGGCGCCCCTGCCGACCGGTAGCGCTCGACCAGCCAGTCTGCGATCGGGCCCTCCTCGCCGGTCACGCACGGCATGGCGAGCAGGTCCAGCAGCAGCCGCTCCAGATCGGTCCGCGTCACGGCCGCTAGACGGCCACGTCGTGCTCGCGGAGCACGTCGTTCAGGCTGGTCTTGGTGTCGGTGGACGCCGAGCGCTCGCCGATGATCAGCGCGCACGGGATGTCGTAGGTCCCGGCCGGGAACTCCTTCGGTCGCGAGCCCGGGATCACAACGGAGCGCGCTGGCACGCGGCCCTTGTAGGTCACGGGCTGCGAGGCCGTGACATCTATGATCGGGGTCGAGGCGGTGATCACCGTGCCGGCGCCGAGGACCGCGCCCTCCTCGATCAGGGCGCCCTCGACCACGATGCAGCGCGAGCCGATGAAGGCCTCGTCCTCGATGATCACGGGGCGGGCCCCGGGTGGCTCGAGCACCCCGCCGATGCCGACGCCGCCGGACAGGTGGACGTTGCGCCC
>CAZVUW010000182.1:0-2738 GCA_964629825.1 uncultured Actinomycetota bacterium | reverse complement strand
CGCTCCTGCAGCTGCCCCATCTCGTTCGCGAGGGTCGGCTGGTAGCCCACCGCCGACGGCATGCGGCCGAGCAGCGTGGACACCTCGGAGCCCGCCTGCACGAAGCGGAAGATGTTGTCGATGAAGAGCAGGACGTCCTGGCGCTCCTCGTCGCGGAAGTACTCCGCCATGGTGAGAGCGGTCAGGGCGACGCGCAGGCGCACCCCCGGCGGCTCATCCATCTGGCCGAAGATCAGGGCGGTCTTCTCGAGGACGCCGGACTCCTGCATCTCCAGCATCAGGTCGTTGCCCTCGCGGGTGCGCTCCCCCACACCGGCGAACAGCGACACACCGCCGTGCTCCTCGGCGACGCGGTAGATCATCTCCTGGATGACCACCGTCTTGCCGACGCCGGCGCCGCCGAACATGCCGATCTTGCCGCCCTCGACGTAGGGGCCGATCAGGTCGATGACCTTGATGCCGGTCTCGAACATCTTGGCCTGCGGCTCGAGGTTCTCGAACGACGGGGCCGGGCGGTGGATCGGCCAGTAGGTGTCGGCGGTGATGGCCGACGGGTCGACGTCGAGGGGCTCGCCCAGGACGTTGTAGAGGTGGCCGAGGATGCCGGGCCCGACCGGCACGGAGATGGGCGCGCCGGTGTTGCGCACCGGGGTGCCGCGGGTCACGCCGTCCGTCGGCTGCATGACGATGGCGCGGACGACGTCGTCGCCGATGTGCTGGGCGACCTCGGCGGTCAGCGTCTTGGTCTCGTCGCCGACCGTGCGGTCGAACTTCAGCGCCGTGTTGATCTCGGGCAGCGCTTCCGGCGGGAACGCCACGTCGATGACCGGGCCGACGACGGAGAGGATGCGGCCCTCCGGCAGCGCGGTCGCGCCCTCGGCGGCGGGGATCTGGGTGTCGGTCATGGTCTTTCGCTCCTGTTGGTGCGGCCCGGAGTTCTGCTTGCTGCTAGAGCGCCTCGGCGCCCAGGATCTCGGCGAGGTCGGCGCGGCTGACGGACGGACGGCCATCGTCGTCGTCGCCTGACAGGGCCTCGGCACCGCCGACGATCTCGGAGATCTCGGTGGTGATCGCTGCCTGGCGGGCGGCGTTGGCCTCGCGGGTGAGACCCTCGATGATCTCGCCGGCGTTGTCGGTGGCCGCCTTCATGGCGCGCTGCCGGCTGGCGTGCTCGCTGGCGGCGGACTCGAGCAGGCCGGCGTACAGGCGGTGCTCGACGTAGCGCGGGATGAGCCGCTCGAGGATCGAGGCCGGCTCGGGCTCGAACATGAACTGCGGCGGGAAGGCCTGACCGCCCTCGAACGGGGCCGGGTCGACCGGCAGCAGCTTGGCGACCGAGGTCACCTGGGACAGGGCCGAGCGGAAGTCCGTGTAGACCAGCCAGACCCGGTCGATGCGTCCCGAGGTGTAGGCCTCGACGACCTTGTCCCCCACGGAGACGGCATCGGCGTAGCGCGGCTGGTCGCTGATGCCCGTGAACACCTCGACCGGGGTCAGCTTGCGGTAGCGGAAGTACACCTCCGCCTTGCGCCCGATCGTGTACAGGTCCACCTCGTGGCCCTGGCCGCGCTCCTCCTCGATGAGCTGCTCGCAGCGGCGCAGCACGTTGGTGTTGTAGGCACCGGCCAGGCCGCGGTCGGAGGCGATGACGACGACGCCGACACGGCTCGTGGTCGCGCGCGGCTTCATCAGCGGGTGCTCCGTCACCTCGGCCTCGGAGGCGAGATCGCGGATCACCCGCGTGATCATCTGCGCGTACGGCCGCGCAGCCTCGACGCGGTTGCGAGCCTTGGTGATGCGGCTCGCCGCGATGAGCTCCATGGCCCGGGTGATCTTCTGCGTCGACTTGACGCTTCGGATCCTCCGGCGCAGCGTCCGGAGCTCTCCGGCTCCTGCCATTGCCTGCTTCCTTCCCCTACCCCGCTCGGCGCCTCGACCCGACCGCTACGAGCTCGCCCCGCTGGGGCCGCCCTCATCGGTCAGGGTGTCGAGGTCCTCGAGCGTGACGTGCTCGCCCGGCTCGGCCCGGCGAGTCGGCTGGAAGATCTGGTTGAACCCGTCGACGGCCGCGCTCAGCGCCTGCTCGCGCTCGTCGGTCAGCAGGCCGTCGGAGCGCAGCTGCTCGAGCAGGTCGGAGTGGCGGGTCGAGAAGTACTCGCGCAGCTCCGACTCGTAGCGGCGCACGTCCGACACCGGGATGTGGTCGAGCTTGCCGTTGGTGACCGCCCAGATTATGACGATCTGCTCCTCGACGGGCACCGGCGCGTACTGCGGCTGCTTCAGGACCTCGACCGTGCGCGCACCGCGGTCCAGCTGGGCCTGCGAGGCGCGGTCGAGCTCCGAGCCGAACTGGGCGAAGGCCTCGAGCTCGCGGTACTGGGCGAGGTCGATGCGCATCGTCCCTGCGACCTTGCGCATCGCCTTGACCTGCGCCGAGCCGCCCACGCGGGACACCGAGATGCCCACGTTGATGGCGGGACGGACGCCCTGGAAGAACAGGTCGGTCTCCAGGTAGACCTGGCCGTCGGTGATCGAGATCACGTTGGTCGGGATGTACGCCGAGACGTCGCCACCCTTGGTCTCGATCAGCGGCAGAGCGGTCAGCGAACCGCCGCCGAGCTCGTCGGACAGCTTCGCGGCGCGCTCCAGCAGACGCGAGTGCAGGTAGAAGACGTCACCCGGGTAGGCCTCGCGCCCCGGCGGGCGGCGCAGCAGCAGCGACATCTGGCGGTAGGCGA
>CAZVUW010000181.1:0-2844 GCA_964629825.1 uncultured Actinomycetota bacterium | reverse complement strand
CGGCAAGCCCAAGGGCTACGACCGCGACGAGCCCCGCCGTGTCGCCGAGGCCATTGAGGCGATGGGCCTCCACTTCGCCGTCGTGACCGGCGTCGCGCGCGACGACCTGCCCGACAAGGCCGCCTGGCTGTACGCCGAGACCTGCCGGCAGATCCACGCCCGTCTCCCCCACTGCGGCGTTGAGCTGTTGATCGACGACTTCCGCGGCGACCCCGACCTCCTGCGGATGGTCCTCGACGCCAAGCCCGAGGTGCTCGCCCACAACCTCGAGACCGTCCGGCGCCTGTTCCGCCATGTCCGCCCGGCGTTCGACTACGAGGGCAGCCTCGAGCTGCTCGACCGGGCGCGGCGCTGGTCCAGCTCGGCGACGAAGTCGAACCTGATGCTCGGCCTCGGCGAGACCGAGGACGAGGTGCGCGAGGCCATGCGGGACCTCGCCGAGGTGGGCTGCCAGATCCTCACCATCGGCCAGTACCTCCAGCCAACGCACAAGCACCTGGCGCTCCAGCGCTACGTCGAGCCCGAGGAGTTCCTCCGCTACGCGCGCTACGGGCGGGAGCTCGGCTTCGCGCACGTCGAGTCCGGCCCGCTGGTGCGCTCGTCCTACCGGGCCGGCCGCCAGGCGATCGCCGCCGGCGTGTGGCAGCGTCCCAGCGCGGAGACCACGCCGGCTGCCGCGACCGGTTGATCTAGACCCCATGGACCTCCACGCAGCGGCCGCCGCCGTGCTGGCCCAGACCGAGGACGTCCTCACCACCTCACAGCGCAGCGAGAACCTGGCCTGCGCCGGGGACCGGCTGATCTCCGACGGCAACATCATCTGCCGCCAGGTGTTCCAGCTCACCGGCAGCCCGACCCTGGCAAAGGCCGCGGGCACGTTCGTGCCCGCGCTTCTGCGGTCGATCGCAATCGTCCTGGTGGCGCTGCTGCTGATCCGACTGATCCGGCGACTGATCAAGCGCTTCGTCCGCTCCTTCAACCAGCGCGGTATGGAGCGGCTCAGCGCCCTGGCCCGCAAGGCCCCGCTGACGGACACGGCGCCGATCAACCTCCAGCGCGCCACGATGCGCGCGGAAACCCTCGGCATCGTGCTGAGAAGCGTGTCCGCGTTCCTGGTGTGGTGCGTGGCCGCGCTGATGATCCTCAACGAGTTCGGGATCAACCTCGGACCGCTGATCGCGGGTGCCGGTGTGGCCGGCGTGGCGCTTGGCTTCGGGGCGCAGAGCCTGGTCAAGGACTTCCTGTCCGGGATCTTCATGATCATGGAGGACCAGTTCGGCGTCGGCGACATCGTCGACGTCGGCGAGGCCTCGGGGACCGTCGAGGCCGTGACCCTGCGCAGCACCCGACTGCGCGACGTGAGCGGGACGCTGTGGCACATCCCCAACGGCGAGATCCGCCGCGTCGGCAACATGAGCCAGCTGTGGTCCCGGGCGCTGCTCGACATCGGGGTCGCGTATCACTCCGACATCGAGAAGGCGCAGCAGATCATGAAGCGGGTCGCAGACGAGCTGGCCGCCGAGGAGGAGTGGGCACCGTTCTTCGTCGACGAGGCCGAGGTCTGGGGCGTGCAGGCCTTCGGCGAGAACGAGGTCACCCTGCGGATGGCCGCCAAGGTCACGCCCGCCAAGCAGTGGGCGATCGAGCGCGAGCTGCGCGCCCGGATCAAGCGCGCCTTCGACGCCGAGGGCATCGAGATCCCGCTGCCCCAGCGGACCGTGTGGGTGCGCGACTCGAAGCCCACCACGAGTTAACACGGTCGAAACAGTCGGGCAATCCGCCTGGAACTGCGTGCTCCTAAGGTTCGCGAAGCCATCGATTCGAAGGAGCAAGACCTTGGCCAGCACACCGGAGGACGTCCTCGCCCGCATCGAGGACGAGGGGATCCAGTTCGTCGACTTCCGCTTCTGCGACCTACCGGGCCTCATGCAGCACTACACGCTGCCGGCGCACGAGCTCACCCCCGAGGCGTTCGAGGAGGGTCTCGGCTTCGACGGCTCGTCCATCCGCGGGTTCCAGGAGATCCAGGAGTCCGACATGATGCTGGTGCCGGACCCGGCCACCGCGGTCGTCGACCCGTTCCGCCAGCACCCGACTCTGATCCTCAACTGCTTCGTCCGCGACCCCCTCACCGGCGAGCCGTACAGCCGCGACCCGCGCTACGTGGCGCTGAAGGCCGAGCAGCACCTGCAGGGCAGCGGCATCGCGGACACGGCCTACTTCGGGCCGGAGGCGGAGTTCTTCATCCTCGACGACGTGCGCTTCGACACGCGCGCCAACGAGGCCTTCTACCGGGTGGACTCCATCGAGGCGCAGTGGAACACCGGCCGTGACGAGGGCCCGAACCTCGGCTACAAGCCGCGCCACAAGGAGGGCTACTTCCCGGTCCCGCCGATGGACCACTTCACGGACCTGCGCTCCGAGATGGTCGTCCAGCTGGAGCGCGCGGGCATCGAGGTCGAGCTGCAGCACCACGAGGTCGGCACCGCCGGCCAGGCCGAGATCGACATCCGCTTCGACTCGCTGCTGCGGACGGCCGACAAGACGATGCTGTTCAAGTACATCGTCAAGAACGTCGCCCACCAGCACGGTAAGACCGTGACTTTCATGCCGAAGCCGATCTTCGGTGACAACGGCTCCGGCATGCACACGCACATGTCCCTGTGGGCCGACGGCGAGCCGCTGTTCTTCGACGAGAACGGCTACGCGGGCCTGTCTGACCTCGCCCGCTACTACATCGGCGGCATCCTCGAGCACGCCCCGGCGATCCTGGCCTTCAGCAACCCGACCACCAACAGCTACAAGCGCCTGGTCCCCGGCTACGAGGCGCCGGTCAACCTGGTC
>CAZVUW010000180.1:0-2882 GCA_964629825.1 uncultured Actinomycetota bacterium | reverse complement strand
AGGCCGAGCAGGATGTGCTCGGTCCCGATGTAGTTGTGACCGAGCTGGAGCGCCTCACGAAGGCTCAGCTCGAGCACCTTCTTGGCCCGTGGGGTGAAGGGGATGTGGCCGGCGGGAGCGGTCTGCCCCTGGCCGATGATCTCCTCGACCTGCTCGCGCACGCCTTCCAAGGAGATGCCCAGCGACTCCAGCGACTTGGCGGCCACGCCCTCGCCCTCGTGGATCAGACCCAGCAGGATGTGCTCGGTCCCGATGTAGTTGTGGTTGAGCATCCGGGCCTCTTCCTGCGCGAGGACGACCACGCGCCGGGCCCTGTCGGTGAAGCGTTCGAACATCCACTGCCCCCTGCTTGGGTGCCTGAGACTGACCAGCGTAGCACCGGCCCATTCCCTTAATCGGGGTGTCCTCTACCCCTTCGCGCCCGGAAATCGGGACCAAATGGGCGCTAGGCGGACCAGTGATCATCTGCCTTGCCGGATGTCTTCAACGGGTGGGGGCCCCGCTTGATTCCGTCGGCTGCGACGCCCTGCGGGCAAGAGATCGCGTGCGAACTTATGGCCGATCGCGGTCCGCCGACGGGGTGGCCATGCGGGGAGCGCGCGGGGTGGGCGCGGCCCGCTTCGAGGCCGAGGGGCGGAGGGAAGTGAAGATCCTGGTCGAGGGCGAGGCGCTGGGCACCGCCGAGCCGCGGGAGACGTCGGGGCTGACGACGGCCCTGATCCTGAGCTACGTCCGCGAGCGCAAGGGCGAGTCGGGCGTGACCAGGCTGCTCCAGCGGGCCGGCCAGAGCGAGCGGGCCGAGGTCCTGGTCGACGAGTCGAGCTGGAGCAGCTACGCCACCAAGATCGCCCTGTTCGAGGCGGCCGCCGAGGTGCTGGACGACCGGGACGTCGCGTGGAACATCGGTGCGGCGGTGCTGGCCGACCGAGAGGTCGCCGCGCCGGTGCGCGCGCTGGTCCGAACCCTGGGCAGCCCGCAGCAGATCCTGCGCACGATCGCCCGGACCAGTGGGAAGTTCTCGACCGTCGGCAGCATGCAGGCGCTGAAGGTCCGGCCCGGCCGTGCCCTGGTCGCCTACCGGCTGCTGGAGCCCCATCGGCCGAGCGCGCACGACTGCCGCTACACGCAGGGGCTGCTGAGCCAGACGCCCGTGCTGTTCGACGGGCCGCCCGCGATCGTCCGCGAGCTCGAGTGCCAGCTCCGCGGCGACGCGCGCTGCCTCTATGAGGTCACATGGAACGCGCGCACCCAGCGCCTGCGGCGGCTGCTGCGCCCATCCGAGGACGAGCACACCTACGACCTGGTGCAGCGCCAGCTGCGCGACCTGCAGCGCGCCGGAGCCGAGCTCGTCCGCTGCCGCGACCTGGATCTCCTGCTGGAGCGGATCACCGCCCTGGCCAGCTCCGCGGTGCGCGCCCAGCGCTTCCTGCTGGCGGTCAACCTCGACGGCGAGTCGCGGCCGCGGATCCACTCCGACGGCTTCGCGCCCGGCGCTGAGCGACACGCGGGTCATGAGCTCCTCGCCGGCGGGCAGGCGCCCGCCCACAACGTCCTCATCACCGAGGTTGCGTCGAACACCCGCCGCTACGGCCGACTCGCCGCCTACCTGCCGACCGATCACGAGTTCTTCCCCGGTGAGCAGGACCTGCTGGACGCCTACGCCGCCCTGGCGGCTGCCGCGCTGGACACGGCCACGGCGCTCGAGGAGGCACGGCGCAGGGGCCAGCGGGCCGAGGCGCTGCTGACCCTGGCGCGACGGCTCATCGCAGTCAGCGACGAGCACGACGCCGCCGAGGCCCTGTCGGCGGCGATCCCACCGGTGCTGGGTGCCAGCTGCGGGTCGGTCCTGCTGTGGCGCCCCGAGGAGAAGGCGCTGGTGTGCGAGGCGCAGCACGGCCTGCCCTCGGAGCTCGCCGTGGCCGCGGAGGGCTTCCGAATCGAGCTCGAGGAGGCGCCGCACCTGCACCCGCGGCTGGTGAGCAAGCGCGCCGCCGTCTTCGGCCGGGACGACCCGGACCCCTTCGTCCGCGAGGCGCTGGCGCTCTTCAGCACCGAGACGGTGGTGGTGGCGCCGATCGTGGTCCGCGGCGAGCTTCTCGGCACGCTCCACGCGCACTGGCTGGTCGACGCCCCCGCGCCGGCCGCCGGCGAGGACGTCCTCCGCGACCTGTCCAGCCTGGCCGACCACGCGGGGCTCGCCCTGGCCAACCTGAGGATGCTCGCCGACGTCCGCCATCAGGCGACCCACGACGCCCTCACCGGGCTGGCCAACCGCGTGCTGTTCCTGGAGCTGCTGACCGATGCGCTCGCGCGCGGCGAGCGCGACGGCCACCGCACGGCCGTCTGCTTCCTGGACCTGGACCTGTTCAAGCACGTCAACGACAACCACGGGCACGCGGCGGGCGACGCCGTCCTGATCGAGGTCGCCCGGCGCCTCGGCGCCACCGTGCGCAAGAGCGATGTGGTCGCGCGTCTGTCCGGTGACGAGTTCGGGCTGGTGCTGCACGGCGCCGGCGTCGAGGAGCACGCCACAGCGGTCGCCGACAAGGTCGTGGAGGCGCTCGCGCGCCCGTTCGAGGTGGCACCCGGGGTGGAGGTGCAGCTCGGCGTCAGCGTCGGGATCGCCATCGCCCCCGAGCACGGGCGCACGCCCGAGGAGCTGCTCGCCCACGCCGACGCGGCCATGTACGAGGCCAAGGCGTCGGGCGGGACGCATCGCGTCTACCGGGTGGACGCCTGAGCCCGGTCCGCGGCCGGGCCGCGACTAGCGCTCCTCGGAGCGCTCCGGCCGCAGCGTCGGGAAGAGGATCACGTCGCGGATCGACTGGACGTCGGCCAGCAGCATGACGAGCCGGTCGATGCCGACGCCGAGGCCGCCCATC
>CAZVUW010000179.1:0-3149 GCA_964629825.1 uncultured Actinomycetota bacterium | reverse complement strand
CCAGGCCCGGCTGGTGCACCCCCGGCACGACCGGGACGCCTGCGGCCTCGACCGTCTGCTTGGCGCGGATCTTGTCGCCCATGGTCTCGATCGCCGAGGGGGGCGGCCCGATCCAGATCAGGTCGGCGGCCTGGACGGCGGCGGCGAAGGCCGCGCTCTCGGACAGGAAGCCGTAGCCGGGGTGGATCGCCTGCGCGCCCGTCCGCTGGGCGGCGCCGATGAGGGCCTCGGCACGCAGGTAGCTGTCGACCGCCGGCGCCGGGCCGATCCGCACCGCCTCGTCCGCGGCGAGCACGTGCGGCGCCCTGGCGTCTGCGTCGCTGTAGACGGCGATCGAGCGGATCCCCAGCCGGTTCAGCGTGCGGATGATCCGCACGGCGATCTCGCCGCGGTTGGCGACTAGGACGGACTTGAGCACCCGCCTAGCCTCGCCCGTCGCCGTCGTCGACCACCCAGGCCGGCGCGCGCCTCTCGAAGAAGGCGGCCATGCCCTCCTGGCCCTCGTCACCCACGCGCAGCCCGGCGATGATCTTCACCGTCTCCTGCGCCGCCTCGTCGAGCGGACGCAGGGCGAGGTCGGGCAGCCGCTTGGCCGCGGCGGCCGCCTGGGGTCCGGCCCTCAGGCAGCGCTGCACGGCCCGCTCCACCGCAGCGTCCAGATCCTCTCCGGATACGACCTCGTGCACCAGCCCCGCGGACAGGGCGCGCTCGGCGCCGAAGCGCTCGCCGGTCACGAACACCGCCCGGGCGAAGGAGCGCCCGACCTTGCGCACCACGTAGGGCGAGATCACGGCCGGCGCCAGCCCGAGGACGACCTCGGTGAAGCCGAACTTGGCGCCCTCCACCGCGATGGCGATGTCGCACACGGCCGCCAGACCGGTACCGCCACCGAGGGCATGGCCGTTGATCCGGCCGATCAGCGGCTTGGGCAGGTCGTAGAGGGCGCGGAACATCGCGTTCATGCGCGTCGAGTCGGCGACGTTCTCCTCGAACGTCCAGGTCCGCATGCTGGACATCCAGTTGAGGTCCGCGCCGGCGCTGAAGATGCTGCCCGCACCGGTCAGGACCACGACCCGCACCGACTCGTCGGCGCCCAGGCGCTCCGCAGCCGCGGTCAGCTCGCGGATCATGGTCGCGTCGAAGGCGTTGCGCACCGCGGGGCGATCCAGCGTCAGCGTCGCCACGCCGCGCGGGTCCGTCTCGATGTGGAGGGTCTCGTAGCCCGACGTCGACGGGCTTGCGTCGCTCTCCGGGCTGGTGAAGTCGCTCATGCGCGCGATCCTACGCGGACGGCGCTGCCGGCCCTGCGCCGGCCCGCCTGTCACGGCTGCTCGATCACGACCACGGCGGTCGGGTGGACGATCGCGCCGGG
Organism: uncultured Actinomycetota bacterium; assembly: GCA_964629825.1. GTDB lineage: Bacteria > Actinomycetota > Nitriliruptoria > Euzebyales > Egibacteraceae > CAZVUW01. The sequence goes on along the minus strand of CAZVUW010000179.1, from coordinate 1,777 downwards.
GGCGAAGGAGCGGTGCACCGGCTCTCCCGGTCCCAGCGGCAGCTCGTCGACGTGGGTGGCCCGTTCGGACTGCCGCACGACGATGAGGTGGGTCTGCTCGTGGTTGATCAGCGCCGCGGTCACCTCGCCCTCGATCTGGTAGGACCACACGGGTCCGAGGTCGCGGTCGAACACGCGCAGGCGCGTGGTTCGGTCACCCGTCTGCAGCCGTCGCGACGGCGCGGCGAAGACGACGTTGCTCGGGCCCGCGGTGAGGGCGCGCCAGGCCCGCGCCTCGCCTCGCACCACCCCCCGCTCCGCGGCCTCGTAGCCGGCCTCGAACAGGAGCGGCTCCAGCGGGACGGGCGCCTCGTCCGCGGCGGCGGCCGGTCGGATCAGCCGGCCGGTGGCTGCGACGGCAGCGACCTGCGGCTGCCGGATCAGCCCACCGCTGGCGGCTGATTGCGCGCCCTGCGGCAGGAGCACCGCCTCGCGCTGGACGACGCCGTCGAGATGGGGTTCGCCGGTCGGCGGCGTCGTGATGACCTCGCCGTGGCGCAGGTCGACGGTGGTGAGGGCGTCCTCGGCGGCGTGGACGATGTGCAGCAGCAGGCGCGCGTCGTCCCAGGCCAGACCCGCCCGAGGCTCGGCCTCCTCGGTGCTGACCCCCTCGGGCGCGCGCTCGCCCACGTCGACGTTCACGTCGACGACCGGGTCGCCGAGGCCCTGGTAGACGATCACGCGCAGGCTGCCCGGAGGCGCGCCGAGGTCGCGCGCCACCACGGCGATGCGCTGGTCGCGGAATCCGCGCAGATCCCGGACCTGCAGGTTCTCGGGCAGGTCGATGCGGGTGGCGGGACCGTCGATCGCGATGCGGTTCAACCGCCAGCCCTGACCGTCCCGCGGTGGGCGCGCCCAGACCACCGCGAGCCCGTCCTCGCTGACGCCGAGGTGCTCGAGCGGCCCATCGAGAGAAGTCAGCCGCTCGATCAGGCGCAGGTCGGAGGCGTGGCGCACCTGTATCTCGGCGACGCCGGTGGCGGGGTCCTCCAGGCCGAGGGCGAGCAGCTGACGGCCGCGCGAGCTCGCCGCGGTCCGCAGAACCCGGCCGCCGAGCGGCACCTCGACGGGCGGGACGCGTGCTCCCAGGCCCGCCGTCGACAGCGCGTGCAGGACGGCCGCGCCGGTGTCGAGTTCCGCTCCGTCCGGCAGCGGCTCCTCCACCGGGGCCGGCAGGACGCGCAGGCTGTCGGGCTCGCCGAGGCCGGGCAGGCCCTGGAGGCCGGGACCTCCCGGGCGGACCAGGTAGGCGCCCGCGACGACGCCGACCAGCAGCAGCGGCAGAGCGCGCCAGCGCCGGCCGCGGGCGGCGGACTCGTCCTCCCACGCCCGCTGCTGCTGCGTGACGTGTGCGCGGGCCATCGCCGCCAGCGTGACACGGCGGCGGCATTCCGGGGGTCAGATCCGGAAGGTCACGATCCGGAAGGTCACATCCGGAAGACGCCGTAGCGCGGCTCGGGCACCGGAGCGTTGGCGCACGCCGACAGCGCCAGGCCCAGCACCATGCGGGTGTCGAGCGGGTCGATCACCCCGTCGTCCCACAGCCGCGCGGTCGAGTAGTAGGGGTGGCCCTGGCGCTCGTACTGCTCCCGGATGGGCTGCTTGAACGCCTCCTCGGCCTCGGCGCTCCACTCCTCGCCGCGAGCCTCGCGCTGATCCCGCTGGATCGTGGCGAGCACGGTCGCGGCCTGCTCGCCGCCCATCACCGAGATGCGCGCGTTCGGCCACATCCACAGGA
>CAZVUW010000178.1:0-3181 GCA_964629825.1 uncultured Actinomycetota bacterium | reverse complement strand
CGACGAGGAGCGGGACTACATGTCCGCCGAGTACGCCCGCGACCCCCGCATGAAGATGAACGTGGGGATCCGCCGGCGGCTCGCGCCGCTGCTCGAGAACGAGCGCGACCTGATCGAGCTGTTCCACGCGCTGCTGTTCAGCCTGCCGGGCAGCCCGGTCATGTACTACGGCGACGAGATCGCCATGGGCGACAACATCTACCTCGGTGACCGCGACGGCGTTCGCACGCCGATGCAGTGGAGCCCCGACCGCAACGGCGGCTTCTCGCGCGCCGACTTCGCCCAGCTGTACCTGCCGCCGATCATGGACCCGGTCTACGGCTTCCTGGCGCTGAACGTCGAGCAGCAGCAGCGCCACGCCAACTCGCTGCTGCACTGGGTCCGCAACCTGGTGCACATCCGCAAGCAGCACCCGGTGTTCGGCCGTGGCGAGTACGAGAGCCTGCAGGCGGACAACCCGCGCATCCTGGCCTTCCTGCGCTACGACGAGACCGACACGGTCCTGGTCGTCGCCAACCTCGCCGCAAGCGCCCAGCCGGTGCAGCTGGACCTGTCCCGCTTCGCCGGGCGGACCCCGATCGAGATGCTCGGCGGCACGCGCTTCCCCGACGTCGGCGAGCTCCCGTACCTGCTGACCCTGGCACCGCACGGCTTCTACTGGTTCCTGCTGCGGGAGCAGCCGGATGGGTGAGCTCTCGGCGCTGTCCGAGCCGCGCCTCTGGCCCGCCCTGACCGCGGCACTGGCGCCGTGGGTCGCGCGGCAGCGCTGGTTCGCCGGCAAGGCGAGAACCCCCGTGGACTGGACGGTCGTGGATGTCACGGTCCTGGCCGACGCGGTCGCGCTGGTGATCCTGGAGGTCGGCTACGAGGACGGCGGCCGCGAGCGCTACAGCGTGCCGCTGGCACCCAGCGACTCCGAGATCGCGACCGTGGCCGGCCTCGCGCTCGGCGACGCCGCGGATGTGCCGGCCGCCGCCACGGCGATCGCGGCCGCCTGCCTGTCACGCGACGGCACGGACAGCAGCGCGGGGGCGGTCGCGGTCGGCACCCCCGTGGGCGCTCGCCCCGACTGCGACCTCGGACGGGTCCGCCGCCTTTCGGTCGAGCAGTCCAACACCTCGGTCGTGCTGGACGAGGCGCTCATCCTGAAGATCTTCCGCCGCCTGGAGGCGGGCATCCACCCGGACGTCGAGATCACCCGGGCTCTGACCGAAGCCGGCTTCGGGCACATCCCCGCCCAGGCCGGCTCGCTGCATCTGGAGCGGCCGCGCGGCGAACCCGTCTACCTGGCCGTGCTGGCCTCCTTCCTGCCCGGAGCGCGGGAGGGCTGGGATCTGGCCACGGCGGAGGCGCGCTCGATCGCCGGCGGCACCGGCCGGCCGGCGCTGGCCGCGCCGCTGCGCGAGCTGGGAGCGGTCGTCGCCCGGATGCATGACACCCTGCGCTCGGCCTTCGGGGCTGAGCCCGGAGGGGGGCAGGAAGGGGTCGAGTGGGCGCGCCGGCTGCGCAACCAGGCGGTCGCCGTCCTCGACCTGGCGGCGGGAAGAGCCCCGGAGGCGACGGCCGAGCTGACCACCGACCGACGCCGCCTGCTCGAGCGCTACGACGCCCTCGAGCGCCTGGACGACATCGGCCCGCTCGTGCGAGCGCACGGCGACCTGCACCTCGGTCAGGTCCTCCTCGACGCCGACGGACGGTGGCAGCTCCTGGACTTCGAGGGCGAGCCGGCCCGACCGCTGTCCGAGCGCCGCCGTCATCAGCCGCCGCTGCGCGACGTGGCCGGCGTGCTGCGCTCCATCGACTACGCGGCCGCGAGCGTCAGCACGCGCCCGACGCCTGAGCTGGACGCCTGGCGCGATCAGCTGCGCAGCTCGTTCCTCGAGGGCTACCTGGAGGTCGCGTTGCCCGCCGGGCTGGTGCCCGAGGACGCCTGGCGAACCGTCCTGACCGCCTTCGAGCTTGACAAGGCCACCTACGAGCTCGGCTACGAGCTCGCCAACCGCCCCGACTGGGTAGCGATCCCCGTCGCGGGGATCCTGAGGCTCCTGGGGCGCGAGTCGGAAGGGGGCGCCCCGGTCTCGGAGCCGGCCGAGGCGAGCAAGGAGAGCTCGGTGAAGTCACGACGAGCGGCAGACCGCGGGACCTGGCGTGCGCACGCCGACGAGGTCAGGGCGCTGATCTCGGGGACCCACCGCGACCCGCACCGCGTGCTCGGCTTCCACGAGGTCCCCGGCGGCACCGTCGTGCGCGCGTTCCGGCCCGAAGCCAGCGCGGTCGAGGTCGTCCTCGAGGACGGGAAGGCGGTTCCGGCGGAGCGCACGGCGGATGAGGGGCTCTTCGAGGCGCTCCTGCCCGAGCTCCCCCGCCCGGGCGGCTACCGGCTGCGGGTCACCTACGGCGAGGACACCTACGAGCTGTGGGATCCGTACGCCTTCCGGCCCACGTTCGGGGACGTGGATCTGCACCTCGTCGGCGAGGGCCGCCACGAGGAGCTGTGGCGGCGCATGGGCGCCTCGGTCACCGAGGTCGACGGCGTGACCGGCACCGCCTTCGCCGTGTGGGCGCCGAACGCCCGCAGCGTCCGGGTGATCGGCGACTTCAACGGCTGGGACGGGCGACTGCACCCGATGCGGATGCTCGGCGCGTCCGGCATCTGGGAGCTGTTCGTCCCGGACGTCGGCAGCGGCACCCTGTACCAGTACCAGCTCGTGACCGCGGACGGGCGGGTGGTCACCCGCGCCGACCCCTTCGCGAAGTGGGCAGAGGTCCCGCCGGGGAAGGCCAGCCGGGTCTTCGCCAGCCGCTACACCTGGGGCGATGACGAGTGGCTCGCCCGTCGCGCCGGGGAGGATCCGCTGCGCTCCCCCATGTCGATCTACGAGCTGCACCTCGGCTCGTGGCGCCACGCCCCGACCGAGGACGGAAGCTGGAAGCCGCTCGGCTACCGCGACCTCGCCCACCAGATCGCCGACCACTGCACCGAGCTCGGGTTCACCCACGTCGAGCTGCTGCCCGTCGCCGAGCACCCCTTCGGCGGCTCGTGGGGCTACCAGGTCAGCGGCTACTACGCGCCGACCTCGCGCTTCGGCGACCCGGACGACTTCCGCTACTTCGTCGACCACCTGCACCGCCGCGGCATCGGCGTGATCGTCGACTGGGTTCCCGCCCATTTCCCAAAGGA
>CAZVUW010000177.1:0-3224 GCA_964629825.1 uncultured Actinomycetota bacterium | reverse complement strand
TGGAATACCACCAGAGTGGCTCACGGCGCTTGGTGTCCACGACCGCAATCCGGGCAGCCACTGATGAAGCCGATCGGCCCGGGCTCCTACCAGGACATCCTGCGTGGTTGTTGCACCGCGAGAGGCGGTCGTAGGGGCCATGAACCAGGCGCCGCCCATGAATTGGATCGGATTAGTGCAGCAACCTCGGTCCACGGCAGGGCCGGCCCCGCTCCGTCCCCGCCGTTGAGCAGCGCCCGGTTGATCCCCTTGCTGCCGGTCCCTGGCAAAGTCTGGAAGGCCCGACCGGCGGTGAGGCGGGTGCGTCGCTGGACCGAGGCGCACTCGGCGACTCTGGAAGCGTGGCCTGAGCCCACCGGGGACTGCCTGCAACGACCCTACGGCCAAATCGCAATCGCCCGTGGGGCATTCGCGCAGGGTCGGAGCCATGTTCGCAAGGGGCGCGGCACCGTAGAAGCGGCGGAACTCACCGACCAGCCGGGACTCTTCGCAGGCCGGATGGTGGCGGTGCACGCGCCAGGCGACGAGCAGCTCGTGGGAGTCGGCGAGCTGCCAGATCAGACGGCCACCGCGGTGAGCCACGTTGTCCTGTCCCGCACCGAAGCGGCGGAACTCGTCCAGGCGCCTTGCCAGCGTCCGCTGCTTGGACGGGCCGGCCTTGCCGATGTAGACGACGCTGGCGTCAGGCACCCAGCGTCGCTCGAGCTCGCCGACGTCGACCGTGTTGGGGCGGCCTCTGAGCAAACTGGCGGGGTTGCGCTCCAGGAACTGCGGCGGCTCTGCCGAGGGGCGCAGCACGACGTACATCCCCGGCGCGGCAGGCACGTCGCTGACCGGCAGCTCAGCGAACGGCCGGAAGCCCTCGAATCCGTGCTGCTCCAACCAAGACCTGGCGAACGGCTCGCTGCCCATCCCGACGATCCTCCCTCTAGCTGCGCGGGCGTCCCGCGCCCCACCCCCCATGCGAGGCCGCCATGTGCGACCGGCTCCCGGGGAAGGCGACGGACATCACGGCGCCGCGGTGGACCATCCTGGAGGTCGTCGACCTGTCGCGTGACAGCGCCCTCCGGCGCCTTTCGCCGCCCTGGTGCGCGCGGTGCGCCTCGCCCCAAAGCCGTCGTCGCGGTCGTGGCATCGTCCTCCCACAGCGGCGCCGCAGGATCGTGCAGATCGGCGCGACAGCTATCCGCCGAGCAGGAGATCAGATGGCCATCGGCGGACTCCCCTGACCACCCACAGGGAGTTCACCCTGGCACCTGACACCACTGCGTCAGTAATGTCGCGATGGCTTAGATTCACTCTGTGGCAGGGGTGTCCCGGCTGCCTTGCGATGGCCGGCAGCCAGACAAGGGGATCCGGTCGGCAACCCCCGCACCGGCACGGCTGGCCGTACCTTTGAGCACCGGGCGTGAGCGCCGGCTGGTGCCGCGGGCGATCCCAGCCGACCTGAACAGGCAGGAGGACTTGGCCGCCGCGCTACGGGTCCAGGCGCCGAGAACTCCAGAGCGGGCATGCGACCGAAAGGTGGGACAGTGGACCTTCGTTCGATCTATGACCGGGCGCAGCGGGCGCGCAGCTTCGCACAAGGCGGGCTGGTGCTGGTGTATCTGGTAGCGGGGCTGTTGGCGCTGACCTGGGCGCTGCTGATCCTGAGTGGGCCCGGCGAAGGCGCCTACAAGCTGGGGCAGCTGGTCGGCTTGGCGGCCGCGGTGACGCTGCTGACCATCATGCCGGTGACGGTGCTGAAGCTGCTCATCGTCACCGCGGACAACACCGCGGTGTTGTCCTCCAAGGTCGACGGCGACCTGCGCCAGGCGGCTGCCGTCCCCGCACCTGCGGCGCCGGCGATGCAGCCGGTCACAAACACCCGAGCCGCGAGGGCACGGCACGCCGCAGCCGGTCAGGCCCTCAACGACGCCAAGGAGTCGATCCTGGAGTTCCTGGTCGACCAGGCCGAGGCGCGGCGCATCGACATCGCCCGTCAGACCGGTCTTCCCATGTCGTTGGCACGTGAGGCGCTGGTCGCCCTGGAGCGCGACGGTCACGTGCAGCGCGTCGGGGAGCCCGTGGCCGGCGCCGCCCCGGACTTGTGGCAGCTGAGCGACCGCTACCGAAGCGCCAAAGGCGTCTAGAGACCCTTAGGTTCCCATCGTGTCAGCGGCGAGTTGATTCTCGTCTTGCAGCCAGCGCTGCCAGGCGAGGGTCTCGTCGTAGTGGGTCCGGTGGGTCAGGGTGCCGTGGAGGATGCCGACGAGCTCGTTTGCGAGTTTCGTCGGGCGGCCTTACCGGTGCGCGGTCCGGGGTGGTGGGCGTTGTAGTAGGCGCGGGCGCCGGGTGAGGCGGTGAGCGCTCATAATGCCCATCGGTAGCAGGCGTCGAATAGCCGGCGGTTGCGGGCCATGCGGGCGAGGACGACCTCGCTGGTGCCCGACGCACGGGTGATCGGGGCGGTGCCTGCGTAATTGCGGCGGCCTTTAGCATCGGCGTGTCGGTTCGGGGCGTCTCCGAATTCGGTCAGCACCCGGGCGGCGAGGATGAAGCTCAGTCCGGGAAGACGCAGGAGAAGCTCGGCGTCCGGGTGCTGCTCAAAATGCTCGATCAGCTTGGCCTCGACCGCGGCGATCTGGACGGTGAGGTTGTGGATGATCGGGACGAGCGCGGTGACGACCGTGCCGTAGGCATCGGCTGCCCCGTGGCTGGGCCCCTACCTCATCGTGGTCGTCGTCGGCCTAACCGGCGCCTGCCTCCAGAGATGTCTGAATCGGGCCTGGAGGGCGGCGCCCAGTGGAGCTCCCTACGAGCTGCCGACGACGCGCCCTTAGCACGTAGGGCCGCTGGACCCCGGGTGGGGCCGGCTTAACGGCCAGTGCGGCGGGCATCGCAAAGGCCGACGCGACTGGGATCGCAGCTATGTGGGCCAATTCAAGGTTGTCGTTTCTGAAGGCTGCTCTAACCCGCTGGCCACGCAGCAACAGCCAGCTGTGCCATCGTGGCATCCACCAACGCGCGCAACGGCTGACGATGCCACGGCACGCTGCCATTCCACCGAAGCGGGACTGACGGAGGCCAGGGCAAGTCGGCCTACTCGGGTCGCTCGAACAGCTCCACGAGGTTGCCCGCAGGGTCCTTCAGCAGGATCTGACGGCCTCCAGGACCTGAGACCAGATCACTGGCAAAGGGCAAGCCGGCGGCGCGGACTCGCTCGATCTCGGCGTCGAGGTCAG
>CAZVUW010000176.1:0-3316 GCA_964629825.1 uncultured Actinomycetota bacterium | reverse complement strand
TGAAGGAGAAGAAGCACCGCATCGAGGACGCGCTGTCGGCCACCCGCGCCGCGGTCGAGGAGGGCATCGTCGCCGGTGGCGGCACCGCCCTGCTGCAGGCCGCCGACGGGCTCGACAAGCTCGACCTGGAGGGCGACTACGCCACCGGTGCCAACATCGTGCGGGCCGCCCTGACCGCCCCGCTGTACTGGATCGCCGCGAACGCCGGCCTCGAGGGCTCCGTCGTGGTGGAGAAGGTGCGCGGGCTCGAGCAGGGTCACGGCCTCAACGCGCTCACCGGCGAGTACGGCGACATGCTGAAGTTCGGTGTGCCGGACCCGGCCAAGGTCACCCGCTCGGCGCTGCAGAACGCCGCGTCGATCGCCGGTCTGCTGCTGACCACGGAGACCCTGATCGCCGACAAGCCCGAGCCGGAGAAGGCCGGTGCCGCCGGCGGTCACGACCACGGCATGGGGGGCATGGACTTCTAGGTCCAGCCACCACCAGGCATCAGGGGCGGCCCTTCGGGGCCGCCCCTTCCTTGTCGGGGCGTCGCTAGCCTCGGGGCGTCTTGTTCGCGAGTGGATGGGGGAGGTGAGGAGCACGCGCGCTGTCGGGGCTGCCGTGGCGGTGGCGCTGGTCGTTGCGTTGGGGGCCTGCTCGACCAGGGAGGAGCCGGCGATCCAGCAGACATCGGATCCCGCGATCGCTGAGATCCGCGCCGCTCGCTCTGCACTGGGGAAGCCGGCCGTCGCGCTCGCCGAGGCCGTCCTGGCGCTGGAAGGCGTGGTCGACGCCGTCCGCCACGAGGTGCCCCGCGGCGAGGAGATGGCCTCCGCGGCCGCCTCCATCGACACCTCCGCGGAGGAGCTGCGCGCCGCGGCTGAGGCGGCCGAGCGAGCGCTGGACGGCCTGGCCGACGACGGGGGCAACCCGGCCGTCGCCGCGGCGCGCGCCGCGGTCGAGGGGGCCCTGGCCGACGCCCGCGCTGCCGCCGGTGCGGCCGAGGCCGAGCGTGCGGCCCTGGCCAAGCTGGCCGAGATCGACGTGCGCCTCGATGCCGCCGTTGCCGCCTGGGACAACCCCGGCTCCCGCACCCAGCGCCGTGCCGAGCTCACCGAGCTGGCAGCCCAGCTCACGACCGTCGCCGACGAGGTCTCCGACCTCGAACCCCAGCCGAGCGCCTGTCCCGAGCTTTGGGAGCGCCGCGCCGAGTGGGCGCAGCTGCTCGCCGAGCGCTCGCTCGAGCTCGCCGAGCTCGCCGGCGGCAGCACCGGCGAGGCCTACGACCAGCTTCGCGCCGAGCTCGCCGAGAACCCCTACGGGGCGTCCCGCGAGGAGGCCGACGCCGCCGACCACCCCTGCTGGGAGCGCGAGTCCGACATCGCCCTCGCCGCCGCGGCCGCGAGCGAGCACGTCGAGGCGCTGGAGGCGGCCCTCAACCGCTAGCGCCTCGGTCCCGGGCCGCCCCGTACGATCAGCGCCTTGCCTTAGAGACGGCTGGACGGTTGGGTGGCTGATCAGCCACCCAACCGTCCACCCATCGGTCGTGGGACCGGCGCTGGTGGGCAGGGGCGGGCGGCGGCTAGGTCGGCGGGTTGGCGGTCGGCCAGGGTCCGCCGAGCTCGGTCTCCAGGACCTTCATGGCGGCCAGAACGCGAGGCTCGCCCCACCAGGGGCCGACGAGCTGGACGCCGACGGGGGCGCCGTCGGAGTCGCGGCCGGCGGGGACCGAGCCGGCGGGCACCCCGGTGAGATTCCAGGGATTCGTGAAGCGGGTCAATGCGGGGACGACGTGCTCGGGCTCCCCGCCGACGACGAGGTCCTCGCGACCGACCGCGGGCACGCGGCAGGGGAGGGTGGGCGTGCAGAGCACGTCGACCTCGGCGAAGGCGGCACGCAGCTCGGCGGCGAGCTCGGTGCGGTGGCGCAGGGCGCGCGCCAGCGTGACCGCGGGCTGCTCCAAGCCGGCGCGCAGACGGGGCTGGATGGTGGGGTGGAAGCGGTCGGGGTGCCGCTCGAAGACCTCTCCCCAGACGGCGGCGGCCTCGGCGGCGAGGATGCGGCCATTGGCGAGGTTGGCGCCCTCAAGGTGCGGCAGCTCGACGGGGAGCACCTTGGCACCGGTCGAGCGCAGCGCCTCCAGAGCGGAGCGCCAGACCGCCCGGACGTCCTCGTCCATGCGGGCGTCGACGGTGTGGCTCGGCACGCCGACGCGCAGCGGACCGGCCGGGCGCGGGATGGACGGCGGTGCGGGCTCGTTCGCCGGATCCTCGGGGTCCGGCCCGGCGACGACCTCGAGCAGGGCCGCCGCCCCGTCCACCGTGTCGGCCAGGACTCCGACCGTGTCGAGGCTCCAGGCCAACGCGGCGACCCCGGTCTGGGGGACCAGGCCACGGGTGGTCTTCAGGCCGACCGTGCCGCAGCAGGCCGCGGGGATGCGGACGCTTCCGCCGGTGTCCGTGCCGAGGCCGCCGTGGATGAAGCCGGCGGCGATCGCGGCGGCGACCCCGCCGGTCGAGCCACCGGCGACGCGGTCGGGTGAGCGGGGGTTGCGCGTCTGCGGCGTGATGATCCCGTAGGCGAGCGGATGCGTCTGGAGCGTCCAGGCGAGGGTCGCGCCCGCCGCCACCAGCCGCGCGACGGCGGTCGCGTCGCGCTCCTGCGGGCGCGGGTCGGCCAGCTCGGGGGCGCCCAGGCCCAGGGGGACGCCGGCCACCGCCATCAGGTCCTTGATGCCGAGGACGGCGCCGTGGAGCGGGCCCTCGACGGGCTCGCGCTCGATCTCGGCCACGACGGCGCCCAGGTGCGGCTCCCAGGTCGCGGCCCTGGCCCGGGCGTCGTCAAGGAGCGCCCGCGCCGTCGTCCGGCCGGCGCGCACCGCCGCGATGGCGCCGAGCAGGTCCAGGTCTCCGGGTCCCCTGCTCATGACGCCAACTGGGAGCGGAACCAGGGCAGGGTGCGCTCGAGGCCCTCGCGCAGGCTGACCTGCGCCTTCCAGCCGAGCAGCCGCTCGGCGAGGGCCGTGTCCGGGCGCCGGACCCTGGGGTCGTCCTCGGGAGCGGGGTGGTGCTCCACGCCGGGATGGGAGCCGACCACGTCCTGGATCGTCTCGGCGAGCTCGAGCACCGTCACCTCCTCAGGGTTGCCGATGTTGACCGGGCCGTTGTGGTCGCTGACGAGCAGCCGCAGCAGCCCCTCGACCTGGTCGTCCACGTAGCACAGCGAGCGCGTCTGCGAGCCGTCGCCGAACACAGGCAGCGGCTCGCCGCGGAGCGCCGCCGCGAAGAAGGCCGGCACGGCGCGGCCGTCGTTCACGCGCATGCGCGGCCCGTAG
>CAZVUW010000175.1:0-3348 GCA_964629825.1 uncultured Actinomycetota bacterium | reverse complement strand
CCTCCCGGCGGCGATGCTCGTGATGGTGACGGGGCTCATCATCTCGACGGACTTCTCACTGGACCTGTTCGGTGGCTGAGCACCCGTTCAACGGCCTGGCCCGAGTCACGAAGGGCGTGCTTCTCCTGCGCCTGGCCGCGGCCGCGCTCAGCATCCCGGCGCTGGTCGCGGGGCCGGTGGCACCATCGTTCGCGCTGCTTGCGCTGATCGGCGTGCTCGCGGGATCGCTGGTGCCCCTGCTCACCTGGCAGCGCGCCGAGCGCCTGCTCCTGCGCCACCCGGCCTTCCTCGGAGCCGACCTGCTCCTGGCCGTCTGCTTCCTGGCCGTCACCGGCGTCGAGGCGCCCTTCGTCGTCGCGACGCTTGGCACGGCCACTCTGGGAGGCCTGCTGTGGGGTGTTCCGGGCGCGGTCCTGTGCGCGCTGCTGCTCAGCACCGGCTACGTGCTGTCCGCGGCCGTGTCGATCGCCGGCGACCCCTCCGCCCCGCCGCCCGCGCTGCTGCTGGTCATCGCCGCCCTGTACCCGCTGCTCGGGGCTGCTGGCGTGGGGCTGCGCCGCCTGCTGGATCGGCTCCACGCGGCCCAGGCGGCGGTCACCGCCACGGTCGCACGGCTGTCCGCCGCCGAGGAGCGCGCCAGGATCGCCCGCGACCTGCACGACTCGGTCGGCAAGTCGCTGCACGGCATCAGCCTGCTCGCGCACGCGCTGCAGAACGCCCCACCGGAGGTCGTGCGCAACCGCGCCAAGGCGATCCAGAGGGCGGCCGAGACGGCGGGTTCCGAGGCGCGCGAGATCATCTCCGGGCTTCGGCTGGCCGAGGACGGGGCGAGCCTGGCCGCGGTCATCACGGCGCAGGCCTCGGCCTGGAGCCGCCAGTACGGCGTTGCGGTGGAGGTCGACGCCGACCCGGCCGCCCGTGCCGAGATGCGGGTGCGACACGAGCTGCTGGCCATCCTCGGCGAAGCGCTCGAGAACGTCGCCCGCCACGCCCAGGCGACCTCGGTGCGGGTGCGGCTGCGCACGGCGGCGGAGCGCATCACCCTCGAGATCACCGACGACGGCCGCGGCTTCTCCTCGGTCGATGAGCGCAGCGCCGCAGCCGACGGGCACTGGGGCCTGCTGGGCATGCGCGAACGCGCCGAGGTGGCGGGTGGATCGCTGAGCATCCGCTCCCGGCGTGGTCGTGGGACGACGGTGAGCCTTGCGCTGCCCGCCGCCAACCCGTCGACCGTGGATGGCCCGAGCGCTCAACCGGCGACGTCTGCGGGGGAGGCGGTGCTGAGGTGATCTCCGTCCTGATCGTCGACGACAACCCGATCGTGCGCGAGGGGCTGGCCGCGGTGATCGGTGCCGAGCCGGAGATCCAGGTGTGCGGTACCGCCGCCAGCGGGCGCGAGGCGGTGGAGCAGGCGCGTCTGCAACACCCCGACGTGGTCCTGCTCGACGTGCGGATGCCAGGTGGTGACGGCGTCGCCGCGGCGGCCGAGCTGACGACGTCCACGCGTGTCCTGATGCTCACCTACACCGACGACGTGGAGACGATCACGGCCGCCATGCGCGCCGGTGCGCACGGGTACTTGGTGCACGGCGCTCACAGCCCTGAGGAGCTGGTCGACGCAGTCCGCCGCGTGCACGCCGGGGAGGTGGTGCTGGGGGCCGAGGCGGCAGGCGCGGTGGTGTCGGCCCTCCGGGAGGCGCCGCGAGTGGTCGACGCCTCGGCGGCGTTCGGGATCACCCGACGAGAGGCCGAGGTCCTCGACTGCCTGGCCAAGGGCCTCTCGAACTCAGAGATCGCCGCCCGCCTCTACCTCAGCCCGAAGACCGTCAAGAACCACCTGCACAACGCCTACGCAAAGCTCGGGGTGACGACCCGAGCTGAAGCAGTCGCGCTGTGGCTCCGCGGCCCCTCCGACGCCCGGACCGACGGCCGACACCAGTGAGGGAGACCACGTGACGATGACTGCACGTTTCAGCCGACAGCTGCTCCTGCTGCTCGTCCTGACGCTCGCCATCGCGGCGTGCAGCGGCCAGGAGCCCAGCGAGGATCCCACCACCGAGCCGACCGCCACATCAGAGCCCACCGCTGCCCCGGAGCCCTCCGAGACCGCCGAGGAGCCCAGCGCCCAGCCCACGGAGACCTCCCCACCGGCCGACGAGGCATCACCCAGCGAGTCGAGCGGTGCGCCCGTGGAGCCCGTGGCGCTCGACGTCGACTTCGAGGAGCGAGCACCCGACAACACCACCGTGCGGGTGACTCGGTTCGAGGTCACCGACCTGAACATCGCGGTGGACGTGGAGATCATCGTCCCCGCCGAGCGCGCCTTCGTGCAGTTCAACAACACCCAGCAGAACCCAGCGGCGATCGTGGACGACGCCGGCAACACCTACCCGCTGATCCCGCCGGAGGGCAACTCCACGCTGATGATCGACGGGGGTGAGCGACTCGAGGGGACGCTGTCGTTCCAGGGTCCGCTCAAGCCCGGCGTGAAGTCGATCCAGCTGGTCTTCAACCCGAACTCCGAGCCCGGCGGCTCCTCGGTCAACGACCAGATCCAGCCGCACTTCACCTTCCCTGAGGTGCCGCTCGACGCGGGTTGATCGGGGGCCCAGGAATCTGGGACCGGTCCGGGCACGCATCTGGGTCGCGCGGCCCTGTCGGGGACGGGGGTTCCTGTGGGAGCGTGCTTGCAGAGACGCAGACGGCTCGGAGCAAGCCTCCGGGACAACAGGAGGGAACCACATGGAGACCATCCGACTCGCTCGCATGCTCGCCGCCGCAGGCCTCGAGCGCCTGCACCGCGACGACCGCGGGCAGGGCGCCGTGGAGTACGTCGGCATCGTGATCGTCGTGGTCGCGATCATCGCCGCCCTCGCCGCCTTCGGTCCGGCGATCGGTGAGGCCATCGGCAACGGCTTGGAGACCATCGTCAACGAGTTCGTCGGCGGCTAGGCGGCAACCCGGCGGGAGACGTCGTGGGCAGCGCAGCCAGGGACGACCGCGGTCAGGTGCTACCCCTGATCGCGGTCGTCGCCTCGGTCCTGATCATCGGGATCTTCTGGCTCGCCCAGCTCGGCGTCGCCGGCTGGCTCAGGGCTTCGGGGCAGTCGGCCGCGGACGCAGCGGCGCTCGCAGCCGCAGCCGCCTACCGCCATCAGGCCGAGCGCGTGCTGCGACAGGGCCATCCCGGCGGGGTCGACCTCGCCCGGCCGGACACCGGACCGGCCAGGGTCGCCGCCCAGGACCACGCCACCCGCAACGGCGCGCGCCTGCGTCGCTACGACGCCGCGCTTCGGGAGGTCCGCGTCGAGGTGGAGACGCGCCAAGCGATGCAGTCGCGTGCCGCCG
>CAZVUW010000174.1:0-3401 GCA_964629825.1 uncultured Actinomycetota bacterium | reverse complement strand
CTACGGATCAGGAGGCCAGGGGTTCGAATCCCTTCCGGCGCGCCACGCTCCACCCAGGCTCAAGCGGCCTGCAGTCACGCGCCAACGGTCCTGACGGCCCGGCCAAGCCGTGCGCCTCGTGCATCCTCTGCCGCCAAAGCGCGCGTCGAGCGGCCGTCCAGGGGTCCAGCGGCCGCCCTTAGCGCAGTGTGGATGCAAGGATTTTCCACGCAAAGCGGTCAAACTCTCCCATAACCGCCTTGAAGGGGCTTTTCCGGCTGCCTAGGTTCGCCCTGTCTATGCACCTTGTCCGGAAAAGTCCGGGCTAAGTGAGAGGCAGGGGCAGCCATGGAGAGCAATGGAGCTCGCGCACGTTCACTCCTACTTGTGATGGCGCTGGTCGCCGCGACCCTTGTGGGAGCCGCCGTCCCCTCGGCGGTGGCGCAGCCGGAGGGGGACCGTTCTGCGGAGTGCATCGACGGAGTGGCCTACGTCCCGGAGCTCGACGGTCACCCGATCCTGGAGACCGGCGAGTTCCCCTGCGAGAACGTCGACCTCGTCTCGTGGTTCACCAACGACGAGATCGGTGGCGGGCTGGCGGACGGCACGGGTCGCGGCAGCGACGTCTGGGGCTGGATGGACCCGGCCACCGGGCGCGAGTACGTGATCGCCGGCCTGGAGGTCGGCACCTCATTCATCGACATCACCGACCCCTACAACCCGGTCTACCTGGCACACCTCCCGACTTCGGCGACCAACAACCTGATCTGGCGTGACATCAAGGTCTACGACGACCACGCCTTCATCGTCGCCGAGTCGAACGGCCACGGCATGCAGGTGTTCGACCTGACCGACCTGCGCGGCCTGGACCCCGAGGAGGCCCCGCACATCGTCGAGGAGGAGGCTCACTACAGCGGCTTCGGGCGCGCGCACAACATCGCGATCAACACCGACGCGGGCTACGCCTACGCGCTCAACCAGCGCGATGACACCGAGGGCTGCGGGCAGGGCATGCACATCGTCGACATCTCCGATGCCGACGCCCCCGAGTTCGCCGGCTGCTACTCCGAGACCGGCGTGCACGACGCCGAGTGCCTGCGCTATTGGGGCCCCGACGACCGCTACTACGGGCGTGACATCTGCATCACGTCGACGGGCGGCGGTGAGCAGGTGGGAGTGGTCGACGTGACCGATCCGGCCAACCCCGTGACTCTGTCGCGCACCGGTTACCCGAACTCGGCATTCAGCCACCAGGGCTGGCTCCTCGACGGGCACCGCTACTACCTCCACGGCACCGAGTCGACATCCCGCGACCCGCAGACCGTGGAGATCTTCGACATGCTGAGTCTGACGAGCCCGCAGCACATCGGTGCGTACGTCACGCCAGCCCAGTCGACGCACCACAACCTGTATCCGGACGGGCGCTACACGTACATGTCGAACTACAAGTCCGGACTCCGGGTCTTCGACCACACGCAGGCGGACGACGGAGAGCTCACCGAGGTCGGCTACTTCGACGTGTTCCCGCCGGACGACTCCAACGGGTTCAGCTTCGGCACCTGGAGCAACTACCCCTGGTTCGAGAGCGGCGTCGTAGCCGTCCACGGCTACCAGGGCCTGTTCATCGTCAACCCGCGTCTGCCGAGCTTCGACCAGCTGGAGGACGCCCTTGATGACCTCGTGGCAGCGGGCGGCATCACGTCCGGATTGGAGGCCAAGATCCGCAACGCCATCGAGAAGGCCGAGGAGTGGCTGGACCACCCGCGGCAGTGGCGGATCGCGTTCACCCACCTGGAGCGCGCTGTGCACCTGCTGCTGTGGCAGGCCGACGTGATCGAGGACAAGAACAAGCCGAACCAGGGCGACCCAGAGGGGCTGCGCGAGCTTGCGGCCCTGTTCATGGAGAAGCTCATCGACATCATGCCGGACCCGGATCCGCCGACGGCGCAGCCGGACACGACGATCCTCGATGAGCCCTGCGTCCGCGGCCTCGCCGGTCCGTTCCCGTGCCACAACGTGGATCTGGGAGCTTTCCTGCCCAACAGCGCCCTCGGCAGCCAGAGCTCGGGCAGCCAGTATGGCGGTCCCGGCAACGACAGCTGGGGGTGGACCGACCCGGTCACAGATCGCGAGTGGGCGATCATGGGCCACGTCGACGGGACGTCGTTCACGGATGTGACCGACCCGAAGAACCCGGTCGTCACGGCCTGGCTCCCGCGTCACCAGACCGACACGCTGTGGAGCGACATCAAGGTCTACAACGACCACGCGTTCATCGTTAAGGAGGGCACAGGCAACGGGATGCAGGTCTTCGACCTGACCCGCCTGCGCGGCATCGACGCCTCGGGCGGCCAGGTCACGGTGGCGCCGGACGCGCATTACGACCGCTTCGGCAACGCCCACAACGTCTTCATAAACACCGACACGGGCTTCGCCTACGCCGTCGGGACGACCGGGAACGTCCCCAGCGGCAACCCCTGCCGCACCGGTCTGCACATCGTCGACATCCGGGATCCGCTCAACCCGACCTTCGCCGGCTGCGTCGACGAGATCGGCAGCACGCACGACGTGCAGTGCGTCATCTATCACGGTCCCGACACCGAGCACCAGGGCAAGGAGATCTGCTTCGCGTCCAACCCGGGTGGCGGCGACACGCTCGCGATCATCGACGTGACCGACAAGGCCAACCCGGTGCTCCTGTCCGACACGTTCGAGGGTGAACCGGACTCGTTCAGCCACCAGGGGTGGCTGACTGAGGATCACCGCTACTTCCTGCACGACGACGAGAGCGACAACATGCTGAGCACGGCACCCGGACGGACCCGCACCCGGGTGTTCGACGTCAGCGACCTGGACAACCCGTTCGTCCAGGCCGTCTACCACAGCGAGACACGTGCATCCGCCCACAACCTCTACGTGAGGGGTGACCTCGCGTACCTCGCCAACTACCTCGACGGGCTGCGCATCGCCGACATCACCAACGTCGGCGAGCCCGGCGACGGCCCGCCCGCACCGGAGACTCCGCTCCTGCCGAACCACGAGGGCATCTTCGAGGTCGGCTGCTTCGACACGAACGTCATGAGCAACAACCGCCCCGGCTTCGGAGGCATCTGGAGCAACTACCCGTTCTTCGAGAGCGGCAACGTGCTCATCAGCGGATTCGATGGGCTCTTCGTGGTCACCCCGCGGCTCAGCCACCTCACACCGGGTGAGGAGGAGGTCGTGAAGGCGCCCAGCTACGGCTGCCTGCCGTTCGGAACCATGGGTTAGCTCCGGCTCACACCTGTAAGAGAGGGCGCTCCGGGTGGGCGTGGCCGCACGGTCGCGCCCACCCCGAGTGTTCGGCGTTCCGTGGCGCTAGGCGCCGGCGGCCGCCTCCATCCGCGCGACCTCCTCCTCGGCGACCGAGGGGTCGAGCTTGC
>CAZVUW010000173.1:0-3425 GCA_964629825.1 uncultured Actinomycetota bacterium | reverse complement strand
ATGGAGCACCCCGAGCGCTACCCGCAGCTGACCATCCGGGTGTCCGGCTACGCGGTCAACTTCGTCCGGCTGACCCGCCAGCAGCAGCTGGATGTGGTCAACCGCACCTTCCACGAGTCGCGGTAGCGATGCGCGCCACGGCCTGCCTCGCGGACCCGGCCGCCCCGGACGACTCCGGGGCGGTCACGGGGCGGGTGCACTCCTGGGACCTGTCCACCGGCACGGACGGACCCGGCACCCGGGTCGTCGTCTTCACGGCGGGCTGCCCGCTGCGGTGCCTGTACTGCCACAACCCCGACACCTGGCAGGGTCGATCGGGAACGGTGATGACCGTCGACGAGGTGATGGCCATCATCGGCCGCTACCGCCACTTCATCGGCGTGGCGGGCGGCGGGGTCACCCTGTCCGGCGGCGAGCCGCTGGCGCAGCCGGCGTTCACGGGTGCGGTGCTGCGCGCCAGCAAGGAGCTCGGGCTGCACACCGCGCTGGACACCTCCGGCGCGCTCGGAGACCTCGCCAGCGACGAGCTGCTGGCGAACGTGGATCTGGTGCTCCTGGACGTCAAGAGCTGGGACCCGGCCACCTACCGTCACCTCACCCGTGGGGAGGTCGAGCCGACGCTGCGCTTCGGCCGGCGGCTGGCGGCGCTCGGCATCCCCATCGTGGTGCGCTTCGTGGTCGTCCCCGGACTCACCGACGAGGAAGCCAACGTCGCAGGCGTGGCCTCCTACGTCGCCAGCCTCGACACCGTCGAGCGGGTCGACGTGCTCGCCTTCCACCACCTCGGCGCCGCCAAGTACGAGGCGCTGGGCCTGGTCGACCCGCTCGCCGACGTCGCCACCCCCTCGGCCGAGCTGATGAAGCGCGTCCGCAATCAGTTCCGCGCCGCGGGCCTGGCGGTCACCTGACGCGGTCGGCGGTCAGCGGGGAGCGGGGGTTGACGCGGACCCGCAGAAGGCCAGACCGTGATGGTCGGCGGCTAGGGGGAATCCCCTGCGTGTGGTGGGCGAGGGGGGACTTGAACCCCCAAGTCCCGAAGGACACTGGAACCTGAATCCAGCGCGTCTGCCAATTCCGCCACTCGCCCGTGGCTGCGCCGATGCAGCGGCGCGCAGTGTAGCAGCGCGCGCACGCGCTCGACACTCGGGGCGGGCACAGGTCTCACGGCGCCGCGCGAAGAAGCCACACGGACCGGTGGGGCCGAGACGAGCCGCCATGGCGCGATGGGTGGACGGTTGGGTGGCTGATCGGCCACCCAAGTGTCCAGCCATCGATGATCCGGGTGCAGCAGGCGCCCACGACGGGCCCCCTCCGCCCCACGGTTGGACATTTGGCCCGAGATCTCGGGCCAAATGTCCAACCATCGAGGTGAGGGGCCGCGGGCTGAGGGCGCCACGGGTCGCCCGGCCGTCGCGACGCGGCGGGCGCGGGTCGAGCCGAGTGCCCGGCCTGTGGGCCAGAGACCAGGCCGTTGAGCGTCGCGGGAGGGCTTATGCACAACCGGACAGGCGGCCCAGACGTGTAAAGCGGCCGCAGACCTCTAGACTCGGCAGCCACCAGCAGAGATCGTGCCAGCCCACGCAGCACCTGAACCCATCCGGAGCGACTGACCAGCGAGGAAGTCGCCGTGAAGTGTTGGTCCCGGCCTGGCGAGCGCCGGCTCGGGGTCAGACCGGAAAGAGTGTCCGGCGGTCATGAGCATCCTGCGGGACTTCGAGAAGCGCCTCGAGGGAGCGGTCGAGGGCTTCTTCGCGCGTGCCTTCAGATCCGGGCTCCAGCCCGTCGAGCTCGCGAAGGCGGTGCAGCGCTACGCCAACAGCTACCAGCAGGTCGGCGTCGAGGGCGTCATCGTCCCGAACGTCTACCGCTTCGTCCTGGCCGAGGAAGACCTCAACCGCTTCGGGGGTTACACCACCGCCCTGCAGCGCGAGCTGGCCGACGTGGCGGCGCGCACGGCTGAGGAGCGCGGCTGGGTGCTGGTCGGCCCGGTGCGGATCGAGTTCCAGCGCGGCGACCACATCCGCGTGGGCACCTACGAGCTGCGCGGCAAGATCGAGGCCGCCGAGGCTCGCCGCCCGCAGCCGCCCGCCCCGCAGCGCCCCGAGCCCGCGCCCGAGCCGGTGCAGCCATATGACCCGGCCTACGGCGGCGCGACGACCGTCCTGCCCGCCCGCTCCTCCAGCGCCGTGATCCACGTCCTCGGCGGGCAGACCCCGCCGGTGCGCATCCACCGCGAGGCCACCCTGGGCCGCCTGCCCGAGTGCGACGTCACCCTCACCGACCCGTCGGTGTCGCGGCGGCACGCGCGCGTGGCCGAGGAGGGCGGCGTCTGGCGCATCACCGATCTCGGGTCCACCAACGGGGTGAAGGTCAACGGGGAACGCGTGGCGACGGCCGAGCTGGCTCACGGTGACCGCATCGAGCTGGGCACCGTTCGTCTCGCCTTCTCGCTGGAGGACCGGTGAGCGCGGCGCCTGGAGGCTGACGCGGTGCCACCCATCGTCTTCGTCCTGCTCAACGGTCTGTTCCTGCTGCTGCTGTACCTGTTCGTGGCGCGGGCCGTCCGTGCCGTCGTGCGCGACGTCAACATGACCGCGGCGCCGAGGGGTGCCGCACCGCAGCGCGCCCCGCGGGCCGCACGCCGCGCCGCCGCAGCGGCCGCCCCGGTGCAGCGCAGGAGCAGGTCGCAGCCGCGCGAGCTGGTGATCCACTCCCCCGACGGCGCTCCGCGCGTGCTCGCCCTGGACGACGGCGAGATCCGCATCGGCCGCTCCCCGGCCTGCACCGTGCAGCTCGCCGACAGCTACGTCAGCGAGCAGCACGCGCGCGTCTTCCGTCAGGGCGACACCTGGGTCGTCGCCGACATGGGCTCGACCAACGGGACCTACCTGAACCAGGGAAAGGTGACCTCCCCAACGCCGCTGAAGCCCGGTGATCAGCTGGGCATCGGCAAGACCGTCGTGGAGGTGCGCAAGTGATGCTGTCCAGCGGGGACATCCGCTTCGTCGCGGCGGCCGCGACGGACGTGGGACTGGTCCGCGAGGGCAACGAGGACAGCTACTTCGCGGGCACGACCGTCTTCGCCGTCGCCGACGGGATGGGCGGGCACGTCGCCGGCGAGATCGCCTCCAGCAAGGCCCTCGAGCCGATCGCCGCGATCGACGGGCGCGAGTTCTCCTCCCCCGAGGAGGCCCGCGAGGCGCTGGTCGCGGCGATCACGGCTGCCAACGCCGAGGTCATCGCGCAGGGCGACGCCGACCCCTCGCTGTCCGGCATGGGCACCACCCTGACGGCGGTGATCGTCCGCGAGGGCCGCCTGCACCTCGCCCACGTCGGCGACAGCCGCGCCTACCTGCTGCGCTCGGGTGAGCGCATCCGCCAGCTCACCACCGACCACACCCTGGTCGAGCAGCTGGTCAGGGAGG
>CAZVUW010000172.1:0-3548 GCA_964629825.1 uncultured Actinomycetota bacterium | reverse complement strand
AGCGGTAGCGGCCCTAGATCAGGAGGATCCGACGATGAGCGAAGCCGTCAGCGCCCGGCCCCCAGCGGTCGTGGGGGTCATCGGCGGGGGACGGATGGGCGCGGGGATCGCCCAGGTGTTCGCCGCCGCCGGCTCGCAGGTCGCGGTCGTCGAGCGCGACGGGGACGCCGCCGCCGCGGCCCGGCAGCGGATACTGGACGGGCTGTCGAAGGCGGCCGAGCGGGGGAAGCTGCCCGCCCCCGTCGATGAGATCGCCGAGCGGGTTCGGCTGGTCGCCGCGGTCGAGGACCTGCCGGCGGACTGCACCCTCGTGGTCGAGGCCGTCCCGGAGGACCTGAAGCTGAAGCTGGCCGTGCTCGCCTCCGCCGAGGCCGTGGTCGGTCCCGACTCGGTGCTGGCCACCAACACCAGCGCTCTGCCGATCACCGAGCTGGCCGCGGCGCTGAGCCGGCCGCGGCGCTTCCTCGGGCTGCACTTCTTCAACCCGGTGCCCGCGTCGGCGCTCGTCGAGGTCGTGGTGGGACCCGACACGGCTCCCGAGACCGTCGACGCCGCCCTCGGCTGGGTGCGCTCGATCGACAAGGCCGAGGTGGTCGTGCGCGACTCGCCGGGCTTTGCGAGCAGCCGGCTGGGGGTTGCGCTGGGGCTGGAGGCGATCCGCATGCTGGAGGAGGGCGTCGCCAGCGCAGAGGCGATCGACCGTGCGATGGAGCTCGGCTACCGTCATCCGATGGGGCCGCTGCGGCTCACGGACCTGGTCGGTCTGGACGTGCGTTTGGCCATCGCCGAGCACCTGGCGGCGACCCTCGGCGAGCGCTTCGAGCCCCCGCGGCTGCTGCGGGAGAAGGTCGAGCGCGGCGAGCTGGGCCGCAAGGCGGGCCGCGGCTTCTACGACTGGACGAACGGGACGTAGATCGAGGCGGCGCCCTCAGGTCAGCGGCTCGGTCGGCCGGTCCAGGTCTGTGAACAGATGACCGGTGTCGTTGAAGCGGCGCAGGATCCAGCGCTCGGGCGTGACCACCAGGTGGGTCAGCGAGGCGTTGTCGGCCGTGAGGAATGCGAACGTCCTGCCACCGGTGGCAAGCGCGGCGATGGTGCCGATCACGCCGCCGTGGGTGAACACGACCACGCGCTCGTCCGGGTGCGCGACGGCGATGCGCTCGATGCCGGCGCGCACGCGCGCCCGGAGGGACTCCATCGACTCGGCGCCCGGGATCACGTCCCAGCGCTCCTCGGCGAACATCCGCTCGGCCAGCGGATCCCGCTCGGCGACGCGCTGGCGGAACTCGGGCCCCTCCCACTCGCCCAGATAGACCTCGCGCAGGTCCGGCTCGACGCGCGGCTCAAGCCCCAGCCGCTGCGCCAGCGGGGCCGCGGTCTGCACCGTGCGCTGGAGGGGGGTCACGTAGATGGCGGACACCTCCTCGTGCTGGAGACGGTCGGCGACGCGCTCGGCCTCGGCATGTCCGACCGGGTCCAGCGGCGGGTCCGAGTGCCCGTCGTGCATGGGCACGGGCACCCCCGGGCGGGACGGCTGCGACTCGCCGTGGCGGATGATGAGGAGGTCCGCCGCGCCCGGCGGGGGGCGGAAGCGGTACTGGCGGTACACGCGGTCGGTCTCGGTGCTCACAAGCGCAGCCTAGCCTGGGCCTCCGACTCGGCGGTCGGCCGGGAAGAGCCACGCCGCCGGAGGCGTTGAGCTGAGCACCCCCCAACGTGCGAAGGAGCTTCCTTGAAGGTCGAGATCTGGTCGGACGTCGTCTGCCCCTGGTGCTACATCGGAAAGCGTCGCCTGGAGTCGGCGCTCGAGCGCTTCGGGCATCGGGAGGACGTCGAGGTGGTGTGGCGCTCGTTCGAGCTGGACCCGACCGCGCCACCGGAGCTGGCCCAGCCCACGACCGACCGCCTCGCCGAGCGCTACCGGATCTCGCGCGAGCAGGCGCTTGCGATGCAGCGCCGCGTCGCCGACACGGCCGCCGAGGAGGGCATCGACATGCGCGTCGAGGAGACGCGCTCCGCCAACACCTTCGACGCGCACCGACTGCTGCACCTCGCCGCCGAGCGCGGCGTCCAGTCGGAGCTGAAGGAGCGGCTGCTGGCGGCGCACTTCACCGAGGGGGAGCTGGTCAGCGACCACGACACGCTGATCCGACTCGGCGCCGAGGCCGGTCTGGACAAGGACGAGGCGGCCCGTGTCCTCGCCGGCGATGACTACGCGGAGGCCGTCCGCCGCGATGAGGCACTCGCGCGCTCCCTGGGCGCCACCGGCGTGCCGTTCTTCGTGCTCGATCGCACCTTCGGGGTGTCGGGCGCCCAGCCGGCCGAGGTGCTGCTCGGCGCCCTCGAGCAGGCCTGGGCGGCGGGCAACCCGCTGCAGGTCCTCGGCGCGTCGGGGGAGTCCTGCGCCGACGGCGCCTGCGAGGTCTAGGCGGGGGATCTGCCGGGTCGCTTGAGAAGCGGCCCGCTCCGGCCGAACAGACAGGCGGGGGAGCGCACCGCGCACACCCTCGCACCTACCATCGACGGGTGCGTCCACCGCGCCGCACTGGTTGCGGCCGTGGTCGCCGCGTGCCCGCGCCCGCGCAGACCGGAGCCTGCTGTGCCGTCGCCCCCCACATCGCCTGACCGCCAGCCCAACCGCCGCAGCCCCTCGCGGACCTCCAGGGGAGTGCGCCAACGGGCCCAGGTGGTCGTGGCGGCCGTCGTGCTGCTGCTCGCCGCGGTCGTAGGAGTGGCGGCGATCCTCGCGGACCCCCCTCCGGTCGAGCTCGGCCTGTCCGAGCTCCATGAGCGGATCGCCGCCGGGGAGGTCGCCGAGCTGACGCTGGTGGACCGGCGCGCGACCGCCGAGGCGATCCTGGCCGACGGCTCGCGGGCCACTACCGGCTATCCGGAGGAGTACTCCGCGGCCCTGGTCGAGGCGGCGCTGGAGGCCGACGTCGAAGTCAGCGTCGAGCGGGGCTCCGGCCTTACCCCCAGCGGCTGGCTGCGCATCGCCCTCTTCGTCTCCGCCGGCGTGGCAGCGGTCTGGATCCTGCGGACCAAGATGGGCTTGCCCACCTTCCCCGGTGGGCGCTCCCGTCCGGCTGAGCCGCCGGAGACGCGCTTCAGCGACGTCGCCGGCGTCCAGGAGGTGACCGCCGAGCTGCGCGAGGTGGTCGAGTACCTGTCCGCCCCGGACCGGTTCGCGCACCTCGGCGCGCGTGCTCCGAAGGGCGTGCTCCTGGTCGGCCCTCCGGGCACCGGCAAGACCCTCCTCGCCCGCGCCGTCGCGGGGGAGGCCGGCGTGCCCTTCTTCGCCCTGTCCGCCTCCGACTTCATCGAGAAGTTCGTCGGCGTCGGCGCCGCACGGGTCCGCAGCGTGTTCCAGCAGGCCCGCAAGGCCGGCCGGGCGATCGTCTTCATCGACGAGCTCGACGCCGTCGGCAAGCGCCGCGGCGGGGGGCTCAACACCAACGACGAGCGCGAGAACACGCTCAACCAGCTGCTGGTGGAGATGGACGGCTTCGCCTCGTCTGAGGTGGTCGTGCTCGCGGCGACCAACCGCC
>CAZVUW010000171.1:0-3549 GCA_964629825.1 uncultured Actinomycetota bacterium | reverse complement strand
ACCGGTTCGGACTGATCCACGTCGACTTCGACACGCTCGAGCGGACGCCGAAGCTGAGCGCCGAGTGGTTCCGCGAGGCTGCTGGCCGCAACGCCGTCGTGTGATGGTGGACCAGGTCCAGGTCGCCGAGGTCGAAACGCGGCATGAGCGCCGCGAGGCGTTCACGATGGCGCTCTACACGTCGATCACCCTTCTCGGCGCCCTCACGGTCACGGGACGCCAGCAGTCCGGTGTCAACGTCTTCGCCATCGTGTGGGGCACCACGGTCGGGCTCTCCCTCGCCCACTGGTTCGCGTTCAGCTTCGCTGTGCGACTGGTCGACCCGACCTCGGAGAAGGCCAAGCTCGATCGCCATCTCGCGGTGGTTGTATCTGCCGCCGCGGCCGTCGCAGTGCTCGCGAGCATTCCCGTCATCGTGCTCCCGGAGGACCTTGACCGGCCTGCCGCCCGCTTCGCCGCTGCCGCCTGCATCGGCGTGGCGTCGTTCGCTCAGAGCCGCTCTTTCGGCGCCTCGACCGGCCGTGCCGCAAGGATCGCCGTCGTGGCGCTGGTGCTCGGGCTGGTCGTCGCCGGGTTGAAGCACGCGCTCGGCCACTGACCACAGGGCGAGAGCCGTCGAAGGGGAGCCGACCGCCGAGGAGCGGTTCTAATCATCCGTGGCCCACCCGGAGCTGCGAGCCCGGGGGGCCTTGATGGAGGCCGCGGTGGGAATCGAACCCACGTACAAGGATTTGCAGTCCTCTGCCTGAGCCACTCGGCTACGCGGCCAAAGCGGCGCCGAGGCGCCGCAGCGGGGCAGTGTCGCACAGTCCGCCGGTCAGCCGCCAGACGGGCCCCTCAGCCGTCTCGCGCGCCGCAGCACCTCAGCGGTGAACAACGCCCAGCCTAGTGCTCCGAGGACACGCCAGAGCGACGGCAGCTCGGCAGGCTTCAGCGGGTCGCGCTTGAGGAAGCGCCCGCGGCGGGTGATGTGCGGAGCGATGTGCTCGTCCGGGCGCAGACGCGGGGCGCGCCGGGACGGGCCTGACGCACCCCTGGCCCGCCCCATGTCACATGCGCTCGATCATGGCGGTGGCGAACTCACTGGTCTTCGCCAGGGTCGCCCCCTCCATCAGGCGCTCGAAGTCGTAGGTCACGATCTTGTCGGCGATCGCGGACTCGAGGCCCTTGATCACCAGGTCGGCAGCCTCGGTCCAGCCCATGCGGCGCAGCATCATCTCGCCGGACAGGATTACGGAGCCGGGGTTGACCTTGTCCTGGCCCGCGTACTTGGGCGCCGTGCCATGCGTGGCCTCGAACACCGAGTGCCCGGTCACGTAGTTGATGTTGCCGCCGGGCGCGATCCCGATCCCACCGACCTGCGCGGCCAGCGCGTCGGAGATGTAGTCGCCGTTCAGGTTCATCGTGGCGAGGACGTCGTACTCGGCCGGCCGGGTCAGGATCTGCTGGAGCATCGCGTCGGCGATGACGTCCTGGACCAGCAGCTTGTCGCCGGGGTCGCCGCCGCAGTCCTCCCAGCTGACGGCGACGTCGGAGAACTCCTCGCGGACCAGCTCGTAGCCCCAGTTGCGGAACGCGCCCTCGGTGAACTTCATGATGTTGCCCTTGTGCACCATCGTCACCGAGCGGCGGTTGTTGTCCAGCGCGTACTGGATCGCGGCGCGGATCAGGCGCTTCGAGCCGGTCTCGCTGATCGGCTTGATCCCGATGCCGGAGTCGGGGCGGATCTCCCAGCCGTAGGTCTCGCGCAGGAACTCGATCAGCTTGCGGGCCTCTTCGGTGCCCTCGGCGAGCTCCTTGCCGGCGTAGACGTCCTCGGTGTTCTCGCGGAAGATCACCATGTCGACGTCGCCGGGGTTGCGGACGGGGCTCGGGACGCCCTGGAACCAGCGCACGGGCCGCAGGCAGACGTAGAGGTCGAGGATCTGGCGCAGCGCCACGTTGAGGGACCGGAAGCCCTCGCCCACCGGTGTGGTGAGCGGGCCCTTGATGCCGATGAGGTGCTCGCGGAAGGCCTCAACGGTCTCGTCGGGAAGCCAGCTGCCGGTCTGGTTGAAGGCCTTCTCACCGGCGAGGACCTCCTTCCAGGCGATCCGGCGGTCGCCCCCGTAGGCCTTGGAGACGGCGGCGTCGAACACCCTCTGAGAGGCCGCCCAGATGTCGGGGCCGGTGCCGTCGCCCTCGATGAACGGGATGATGGGCTGATCGGGGACGTTGAGGCCGTCGGACCCCATGGTGATGCTCTCGGCCACGCGTGGCTCCCTTCGCTGCGACGAGGAACGTGGAGATCTGTCCGGCGACTATAGCGAGCACGCGCGGGTGTCCGAGCAGCGGCTCGGCCTCCTGCCGAGGCGTCAGTCCAGGCCGTCGCGGATCAGCGGGCAGGTCATGCAGTGGCCGCCGCCCCGGCCGCGACCGAGCTCCGCACCGACGATCGTGATGACCTCGACCCCGGCCTTGCGCAGCGCCGAGTTGGTGTGCGTGTTCCGGTCGTAGGCGACCACCACGCCGGGCTCGATCGCGACGAGGTTGTTGCCGCTGTCCCACTGCTGGCGCTCGCTGTCGTAGATCGAGCCGCCGGTCTCGACGATCCTGAGCTCGTCGATGTCGAGAGCCTCGGCAACGACGTCGACGAACGGCTTGCTCTCCTCGATCACGTCGATCCCGCCCGGCCCGTCGCCGGGCACCAGCGTGAAGGCCGCGATGCCGTCCACGATCCCGGGATAGGCGGTCGCCACGTCGCGGTCGGCGAAGGTGAACACGGTGTCGAGGTGCATCGCCGCCCGCAGCTTGGGCATGCCGGCGACGATCACCTTCTCGGCACCGCCACCGTCGAACAGCGCCTTGGCGACCTGGGTGATCGCCTGGCGCGAGCTCCGCTCGCTCATACCTATCAGGACGACGCCGTTGCCGGGCACCAGGACATCTCCGCCCTCGAGCGTGGCCTGGGCCCAGTCCTGCTCGGGATCCCCCCACCAGACGTCCGAGCCCACGTAGTCGGGGTGGAACTCGTAGATGGCCTTCATCAGCAGCGTCTCGTCGTGGCGCGCCGGCCAGTAGAGCGGGTTCAGCGTCACACCGCCGTACATCCAGCAGGTCGTGTCGCGTGTGTACAGCGTGTTGGGCAGCGGCGGCATCAGGTACTCGTTCACGCCCGCCGACTCGCGCGCCAGCGCCACATAGCCGGAACGCAGCTCGCTCGGCAGATCGCGCGTCGAGAGCCCCCCGATCAGGTAGCGAGCCAGCTCGGCCGGCTCCAGCTCGTCGAGGTACGCCCGGGTTGCGTCCATCAGACCGAGGCCGACCTCGTTGGCCACGACCTTTCGGTCGAGCAGCCAGGTGCGCGCCTCAGGGATCGCCATCGTCGCGGCGAGCTCGTCGTGCAGCTCCACGACCTCGACCCCGCGCTCGCGCATCTTGTCCATGAAGTCGAAGTGATCACGGCGCGCGTTCTGCACCCACAAGACGTCGTCGAACAGCAGGTCGTCGCAGTTCGTGGGCGTCAGGCGCTCATGCGCCAGGCCGGGTGAGCAGACGAGCACCTTGCGG
>CAZVUW010000170.1:0-3661 GCA_964629825.1 uncultured Actinomycetota bacterium | reverse complement strand
CCCGGTACGGCGGGATCAACGGCATCGCGGTGCTCGGCGCACCCAGCCGTCCTTGGTGACCACCGCCGCTTGGCGGTTGCACCGACCCTTGGCTTGACCCGCCTCCCGGCGGGTCGTCGTCCAACGTCGAACCGTAGCAGTGCCGCCAACCGGGGGCAACGGGCAGGGGGTGGACCGGCCGGCGCCTAAGACCGCAGGGGGTAGAGGCGGTCCAGGCTGATGGCCAGCTCGAGGCGGCGCTCGGCGACCATGGCGTCGAAGAACTCGGACTGGTCGGGGTGGGGCTCGCCGCGGATGGTCTCGTAGAGGCGCAGCAGCGCGCGGCAGGTCTCGTCGCCGGGCCTCTGCGCCACCGGCGAGAGGGTGGCGGTGCCCTCGACCACGACGTAGGTCCAGAAGTCGTCGCTGGAGACGTGCAGGCTCGCGCGCGGGTCGCGGCGCAGGTTGGCGGTCTTGGCGCGGTCGGTGGTCACAGACACGCGCAGGGCACCGTCGAGCAGGGCGTAGCCGACGTTGGAGAGCTGGGGTCGGCCGTTGGAGCGGATGGTGGCCAGAACCCCCCAGTGGCGCTCGGCGACGAAGGCGTGCGCCTGCTCTGCGGTCAGCACCGGCAAGTCAGCACCTCCTGCGGCGGCTCGGTGCGAGCCGGTCCGGATGCTAGACCAGGGCTACTCCCCGGTGGTGAGGAGCGTGAGCAGCTCCCCGTGCAGCCCCGCCCCGGCGGCGACCACCGCGGGAGCGGTCGACAGCACATGGCGGCCGTCGAGGTCCGTGGTCACCCCGCCGGCCTCCCGGACGAGCAGCAGCCCGGCGGCGAGGTCCCAGCGCCCCGGGAGCGTCGACCAGTAGGCGTCCGCACGTCCGGCTGCGACCTCCACCAGGTCGGTGACGGTGCTGCCGGTCACCCGGACCGACAGCACCCGCGCCGCGACCTCGGCGGGCCCGGCGCCCTGGAGCTCCCGCTCGGACTTGACAGCGCCGACCAGGACGAGCGCGTCCTCCAGGCGTCGTGTGTCCGCCGCTCGCAGCGGGCTCCCGTCGCAGAACGCGCCACCGCCGTCCAGCGCGGCGTAGGTCTCACCCCAAAGCGGCAGCCGGACGGCCCCGACGCGCATGCGGTCGTTCTCATCGCAGAAGCCCACCGATGACGCCCAGCGACGCCTGCCCTTGAGGAAGTTGACCGTCCCGTCCAGCGGGTCGACGTACCAGCGGCGACGCCCGGCGACCTCTGCCTCGGGCAGCTCCGCCCCCTCCTCCCCCACGACCAGGTCGTCTGGGAAGGCCTCGGCGATGTGCTCGCGGATCAGCTTCTCGGCCTCGCGGTCCGCTGCGGTCACCGGGTCGCGGTCGCCCTTCCACTCCGCCAGGACGCCGTCGGTGAAGTGCTTCAGGAGCAGCGCGCCGGCGGCCTCGACGGCCGCAACCGCGACCTCCAGCTCTTGCGTCGCCACGCCCGGACTACGCGACGACCTGCGGCTGACCCTCGCCGCGTTCGGCGCGGATCTCCGCCGCCATCTCGTTGGCGAAATGCACCAGCGTCTCGACGATGTCCTCCTCGCGCACGGTGAAGAGCTCCTCGCCACGGCGGATGATCTTGCCCTTGCCCTTGCCGGCCGCGACGCCGAGGTCGGCCTCGCGGGCCTCGCCGGGGCCGTTGACGACGCAGCCCATCACGGCGACGCGCAGCGGGACGTCGATGCCCTCCAGGGCCGCCTGCACCGACTCGGCCAGGATGTAGACGTCCACCTCGGCGCGTCCGCACGAGGGGCACGACACCACGTCGAGGCCGCGCTCGCGCAGGTGCAGCGCCTCGAGGATGGCGATGCCCGCCTTGACCTCCTCGACCGGGTCGGCCGACAGCGACACCCGGATCGTGTCACCGACGCCCTCGGCGAGCAGGGTCCCGATGCCGACGGCGGACTTGGTGATGCCGGTCTTGGGCGGCCCCGCCTCGGTGACCCCGAGGTGCAGTGGGTAGTCGGTCTGCTCGGCGAGCATCCGGTAGGTCTGGATCATCACCCACGGGTCGGAGTGCTTCACCGAGATGGCGATGTCGGTGAAGTCGACCTCCTCGAGCAGGCGCGCCTCCTCCAGAGCGGACTCGACCATGGCCTCCGGCGTGGCGATGCCGCCGTGCTTGGCCAGCAGGCGCTTCTCCAATGAGCCCGCGTTGACGCCGATGCGGATCGGGATCCCGCGCTCGCGCGCGGCGTCCCCGATCACCTTGACCTTCGAGTGGTCACCCGCCTTGTGGATGTTGCCGGGGTTGATGCGGACCTTCGCCACGCCGGCCTCGATGGCGGCCATCGCGTAGCGCCACTGGAAGTGGATGTCGGCCACCACCGGCACCGTGGACTTGGCCGCGATGACGGCGAGGGCGTCGGCGTCCTCCTGACGCGGGACGGCCACGCGGACGATGTCCACCCCCGCGGCGTTGAGCGCGGCGATCTGCTGCAGGGTGGCGTTGACGTCGTGCGTCGGGGTCGTGGTCATCGACTGCACCGACACGGGCGCGTCGCCGCCGATGGGGATGCCCCCGACCACGATCTGGCGGCTGTGCCGACGCTTCGGCGGCGCCGCATGTGCGGGCGCGGGGCGGGTGCTCAGGACTGGCAGAGGGGTGGCCACAGCGGGGATCGGACCTCCGAGAGGGCTATTGGAACAGCTCGCTTGCGGGCTTGACGATGTCCACGTACAGCGCCATCAGGCTGATCACGGCGAAGAACATGATGACCGCCAGGGCGAGCGGCGTGACCTTCGAGGGGTCGAGCGACCAGTCGGGCGTCCGGCCGCGCAGCCGGCGGACGCGGTTCACGCCCTCCTCGATGGCGAGCACCGCGAGGTGGCCGCCGTCGAGCGGCGGCAGGGGCAGGATGTTGACCACGCCGAGCACGACGTTCAGCGAGGCGAGGATCACCAGGATCGCGAAGACGTCACCGCTGGCGCCCAGCGCGTTCACGGCCTGGCCCATGCCCACGAGGCTGATCGGGCCCTCGGCGCTGCGCGGCGCGTCGCCGGGCACAGTCGACAGCCACTGGCTGAGCCCCGCGGGCGACAGGGCGCGTCCGAGGCCGACGACGGTCTCACGCGTCAGGTTCCACATCGACAGGTCGCCGGAGAGAACCTCGCTCAGCGCCTCACCGGGCGGAAGCGGAACCGGGTCGGAGATGTGCACCTTCGGGCCGACCCCGAGGAACCCGACCTCCTCGCCGTCCGGATTGCGGGCGGCGATCTCGACGGGCAGGTCGAGGCGCCGGCCGTCCCGCTCGACGGTGATGACGAGCTCCTCGCCGCCGCGGCTGGTCACGGCCGAGCGCACGGCGTCGAAGTCCGAGGTGCTGGCGCCGTCCACCGCGACGATGCGGTCGCCGACCTCGAGGCCGGCCTCCTCGGCGGGGCTGCCGGGGCTGACCACCTCGATGGTGTTGGTCCCGGTCGCGGTCGCCAGGCCGATCCCGGCGAGCGCGCCGAACAGCAGCACGAACGCCACGACGAAGTGGGTGAAGGAGCCCGCGGCCAAGACGATGGCGCGCTGCCAGGCGGGCTGGTTGTAGAAGGCGCGCGGCTCGTCGGCCGGGTCGATCTCCTCGTAGCGGTTCATGCCGGCGATCTTCACGAACCCGCCGGCGGGGATCGCCTTCACCCCGTACTCGGTCTCGCC
>CAZVUW010000169.1:0-3674 GCA_964629825.1 uncultured Actinomycetota bacterium | reverse complement strand
AGCCGGCGCAGGCGATGTCCTGGTCGCCGAGCAGCTCGTGCGGCACCCCCCACGGGCGCCAGCGCACGGCGGGGACCGTGGGTGCGTACAGGGACACGACCGGCGTCCCGACCGCAGCGGCCAGGTGCGCCGGGCCGGTGTTGCCGATGACGACGGCCTCCGCTCCGGCCAGCACCTCGGTCAACTCAGCCAGCTCGGTGCGCCCGCCCAGGTCGAGCACGCCGTCGGCGCGGCCGACGCTGCCGGCGACCAGGGCGGCGAGCGCCTGCTCCCCCGGCCCGCCGGTGACGACCACACCCCAGCCCGACGCGGAGAGCGCGTCGACCAGAGCGGCGCTGCGCGCCGGGTCCCAGGCGCGGGCGGGCACCGACGCGCCCGGGTGGACCACGATGTAGGGCTGGCCTTCCAGGGGCGCCAGCAGCGCTCCGGCGCTCCTTGCCGCGTCGGAGCTGCGGCGGACGGCCAGGCGGCCGTCGTCGCCGGGTGGCAGGCGGAACCCGGACGCCGCCGCCAGCGACAGCCCGCGCTCCACCTCGTGCAGGTCGGATGCCACGCGGTGACGCACGTCGAGGAGAGAGCCGGGGAAGTCATCGCTGATCGCGGTGACCGTCGGAACCCCTGCCATCCGGGCCAGCAGGGCCAGCGGCAGCGGGCTCTGGTGGAACGAGGTCAGGATCATCGCCAGGTCGACCCGGGCGGCGGCCAGGGCGGTGATCAGCTCCTGGGTCGCGACCAGGTCGAGCGGGGCGCCGTCCGGGTCGATCCACGCGGCGCGATAGACCAGGACCTCATCGACGCCCGGCAGCAGCTCGGCGGCGCGCCGCCCGCGCGGACCGCACAGCAGGGTGACACGCTCGGAGCCGGCGGCGGCCGCCCGGATCGCGGGGCCTGCCAGGAGGACGTCGCCGTCGTTGTCCAGGCGGCACACCAGCACGTGACCGCCGCTCATCGGCGACCTCCGACCGCGGCAACCGGCGCCTGCCCCGGTGCGCCGTCCAGCACGCGAGCGACGGCCTCGAGCAGGTCGGCGGCGACCTCGGGCGCGGCGTACACCTCCTCGGGCAGGGTGCGGGGCGTGGGCACGAGGATCGCCCTGGCCCCGGCGGCCAGCGCCGCGTCCACGTCGCTGCCGATGTCGCCGATGACGACGCAGTCGGCCGGGTCGACCCCGAGCTCGGCGGCGGCCTGCTTGACCAGCCCCGGCGCCGGCTTGCGGCAGGCGCAGGCGTCGTCGGGTCCGTGCGGGCAGCACAGGATGGGTCCGAGCGGGCCGAGCAGCTCGACCATGCGGGCGTTGACGGCCTGGACCTGGCCGGGGTTGATCAGACCGCGGGCGACGCCGCTCTGGTTCGAGATGACCGCCGTCGCGATCCCGGCGGCGCGCAGACGCTCGATCGCGGCGCGGGCGCCCGGGCGGAGCTCCACCAGGTCGGGGTCGCCGTTGTAAGGCACGTCCTCGACCAGCGTCCCGTCGCGGTCGAACAGGACAGCACGCGGTCGCCTGGGCGCGGGCGGGGCGGTTCGGCGTGGAGCCGGGGCGAGGGGATGTGATGATGCGGCGGCGCCCCTCAGCACGCCCAGAACGCCGCGCAGCCAGCTCCAGGTCGCGGCCGGCGGGAGCAGCGCGCTGGTGGAGATCATGGTCGCGACCTCGTCGGTCGTCCGCGGTCCCGGCGCGATGCGGGCCCAGGCCAGCTCGGCCGTGCCGGCCAGCCAGGCGGCCGCGGCCGCGGCCGCCGTGGCGCGGCGTCCGGCCGCAGCGGCGACGAGCGCCAGCAGCCCCGCGGCGGTGATGGCGATGTGGCGCCGCCGTCGACCCGTGGGGACTCCGGCGCGGTCGCGCCAGCCCGGACCGTGCAGCGCCCCCATCAGGGGGTCGTCGGCGTTGCCACGCTGAAGGCGGACGCTGATCCAGCGGTCGGCGGGGCGCACGGGGTGGGTGATCTGCCGCCGACCGCGCTCGATCCGCCAGCCGCGATCCAGCAGTCGCAGGGCCAGGTCGGCGTCCTCTCGGTACGCCCGGGGGAAGCGCTCGTCGAAGCCACCGACGTCCTCCAGCGCGGTGCGGCGATAGGCGAGGTCCGCGGTCGCGTACAGCGCGGACTCGAGCCCGGCGACGTTGCGCTCCCAGTCGGTGGGTCGGCGCCCTGCCGGCAGGGGGACGCGGATGAGCCCCTGGCTGCCCGCCACATCCGGCGGCAGGTCGGTGAGATCGGCCCGCAGGCCGAGCAGCCAGTCAGCCGGCACGAGCACGTCGTCATCGAGGAAGGCGACCCAGGTGCCCGGCGTGGTCGCGCGCCACCCGACGTTGCGGGCGGCGGCCGGACCCGCGCCGCGCCCGCGCAGCACCCGGACCAGCCCCTGGAGCGCAGGCGGCGCGGCCACGCGCAGGGGCTCGTCGGTGACCCGCCGGTCGTCGACCAGCAGCACGGCCGCCGGCGGCGGACCAGCGCACGCGCCGAGCGAGTCGATCAGCGTCTGGAGGGAGGGGCGCCCGATGGTCGGGATGACCACCTCGATCCGAGCGGCCTCTGCGGCCGTCTCAGGCACTTGCGGCCTCCCGGTACAGGCCGGAGCGGCGCACCACGAACGGCCCCAGCACCAGGACGTCCACCGGCGAGGAGCCGAAGCACTCCAGCGCATCGCGGGGGTCGTCGACCATGGGCCGACCGGCGGTGTTCAGGCTGGTGTTGACGACCACCCCGACGCCGGTGCGCCGCTTGACCCCGTCGAGCAGGCGCGCGACCAGGGGCTCCTCGGCGCGGTCCACGGTCTGGATCCGCGCGGTGCCGTCGACGTGCACGACGGCCGGGATGCGCTCGGCCCAGCCCGGCGCGACGCGGTGGGTGAACAGCATGAACGGGCTGGGGATCGGTCCGCCCGCGAAGATGTCTGCGGCGTCCTCGGCCAGGACCATCGGCGCCACCGGCCGGAACTGCTCGCGCCCCTTGACGTCGTTCAGGCGCCGGAGGTTGTCCGGGTCGCAGGCGTTGGCGAGGAGGCTGCGGTGGCCAAGTGCGCGCGGCCCGAACTCGGCGCGGCCCTGGAACCAGGCCACGATCGCGTTGTCCGCGATGGCCTCGGCGGCGGCCTCGGCGACGTCGTCCGGACGCTCGTATGGGACGGCGGCGGTGCGCAGCCAGTCCTCCAGCTCCGCGTCTGACCAGGAGCGGCCCAGCGCCGCGGTCGTCAGCGGCTGGATGCGGTCACCCTCGCGACGGGCCACGTACAGCGCGGCGCCCAGCGCCGTCCCGGCGTCGCCGGCGGCCGGCTGAACCCAGATCTCCTCGAACGGCCCGCGCTCGTGCAGGACCGAGTTGGCGACGCAGTTGAGGGCCACCCCGCCCGCCAGGGTGAGGACGCGGTCGCCCGTGCGCTCGTGCAGCCAGGTCGCGAGGTCGCAGATGACCTCCTCCAGCCGCCGCTGGACGGACGCGGCCAGCTGCGCGTGCGCGGGGGTCCAGTCGTCGCCGTCGTCGAGGCGGGGCGCGAAGTCCTCCCAGTCGACCGGTCGGACCCGGAAGCCGCCGTCGTCGGTCGTGGTCACCAGCTCGCGGAAGACGTCGAGGTGGACCGGCTCGGCGTAGGACGCCATCGCCATGACCTTGTACTCGTCGCTGGAGCGGCGGAAGCCGAGGTGGTCGGTGACCTCCTCGTAGAGCAGGCCCAGCGAG
>CAZVUW010000168.1:0-3751 GCA_964629825.1 uncultured Actinomycetota bacterium | reverse complement strand
CGTCTGCAGACGTCCTACATCGGCGGGTGAGGGCGTGCGCGAGCTGACCAACGGCCTTCGGCGTTGGTGGGGGGAGCAGTCCCCGTTCGTGCTCGCCTTCGTGGCGGACGTGAGGCGCAGCGCACCGCGCGGGCCAGGTGCGGTTATGGCCGTGTCCGCGGCAGGTGAGGTGCTAGGCAGCGTCTCGGGGGGCTGCGTCGAGGGCGCGGTCCTGCTGGAGGCGCAGCAGGTGCTCGCAGGGGCCCAGCCCGGCCTGCTCCACTACGGCATCAGCGACGACCAGGCCCTCGGCGTCGGGCTCACCTGCGGTGGCGAGATCGACGTGGCCCTGACCCGCATCGAGCCGGAGCGCGACGGGTGGTTCGAGGCGGCGATAGACGCCCTGGCCTCCGGGAGCCCGGTGGCGTTGGCGGTCCGGATCGAGGGCGGCGCCATCGGACGTCTTCGGGTGATCACACCGGAGGACGCCGCCGGGAGCCTCGGCTCGGAGGGTATCGATCACGCCGTGACCGCCGACGCGCGCGGCCTGCTCGAGCAGGGACGGTCGACGCAGCGGCGTTACGGCCCGGCGGGGGAGCGCCGCCGTGACGAGGTCGCGGTGTTCGTCGCCTCGTACGCGCCGCCGCCGCGCATGCTTGTGTTCGGCGCAATCGACTACGCCGCTGCCATGGTCCGCGTCGGCGCTCTGCTCGGCTATCACGTCACGGTCTGCGACGCACGGGCCGCGTTCGCGACTCCCCAGCGCTTCCCCGACGCCGACGAGGTCGTGGTCGAGTGGCCGCACCGCTACCTGGCGCGAACACCGGTCGACGCCAGGACGGTGATCTGCGTCCTCACGCACGACCCGAAGTTCGACGTCCCGCTGCTCGAGGTGGCCCTGCGCACCGATGCCGCCTACGTGGGGGCCATGGGCAGCCGCCGCACGCACGAGGACCGCCTGGCGCGCCTGCGGGAAGCGGGCGTGGAGGAGGCCGCGCTGGAGCGGCTCGCCTCGCCGATCGGCCTCGACATCGGCGCGCGAACACCCGAGGAGACCGCGATCTCGATCGCCGCCGAGATCATCCAGCAGCGCTGGGGCGGCAGCGGCCGTCCGCTGTCCGAGACAGCGGGGGACATCCACGCGCTCCGCGCTCCCGGCCGGCCGACCCCCACCTTCGGATGACGCTCGGCGGACTGCTGCTCGCGGCCGGCGCGGGGCGGCGGTTCGGCGGTCCGAAGGCGCTGGCGCTCCTCGATGGCGAGCCGCTGGTGGTGCGCGGCGCCCGGGTGCTGCTGGACGCGGGCTGCGCCCCGGTGGTGGTGGTCGTCGGGGCGCAAGGTGCGGCCGTGACGCGGCTGCTCCAGGGCGATCCGACGCTGGGCGGGCGCTGCGAGGCGGTCGAGAACCCCGACTGGGAGACCGGCCTCGGCTCCTCCCTTCGTGTGGGTCTGGCGGCGCTAAAGGACCGCTGCGGCGCGGCGGCCATCACCCTGGTGGACCAGCCGCTGCTCTCGCCAGCGGCGGTTCGGCGCGTCGCCGAGCTCTGGCACCGCGGCGCCGCAGCCGCCGTGGCCACCTACGGAGGGGAGCATGGTCACCCGGTCGTTCTTGACGCCGTCCTGTGGCGGGCGGCCGCCGCGCGCGCGGAGGGCCATCGGGGCGCCCGGGCTCTCCTGGCAGCGCAGCCCGAGCTCATCGTGCGCGTCCCCTGCGACGGCCTCGGCTCCCCTCGCGACGTCGACAGCCCGCAGGATCTGAGCGCGCTGGAGGACCTCGGAGGGCTGACGCCGGTGTCAGAAAGGTAGGCGCGCGGCGGGCGCGCACGGCACACTGGACTAGTCGCCCGGACTCCCCCAGCGGCGACGGACTGCCCCACAAGACTTCAGCAGGACAGACCTAGGAGCCCCGGTGACCACGAGCGTTGAGGAACAGCAACGACTCGCGTCGGTCGAGGACGGCGACCACGAGCGCTTCGCCCATATCGTCTGGACGCCCGGCCGCAACGCGGCTGCGGTCTTGACCGAGGCGCGGGTGCTGGGAATCCCCGTGACAGCCCTGTGCGGCAAGCGCTGGGTGCCGTCACGCGACCCGGCGCGGTTCCCGATCTGCCCGGAGTGCAAGGCGATCCGCGAGGGGCGCTGACCGCGAGCCGCTCGGGCGGGTGAGCGGTCGGTCAGCCGTCGCTCACGACACGCAGAGCTCGTTGCCTTCCGGGTCGGCCAGGGTCACCCACCGGTAGGGCCCCTGCTGGCCATCCCACAGCTTGGTCGCTCCGAGCTTGGTCAGGCGCTCGACCCAGGCATCGCGCTCCTCGTCGCCGACGTGCAGGTCGAGGTGGACCCGGTTCTTGACCGTCTTGTGCTCCGGCACCACCTGGAACAGCAGTCGCGGGCGCCCCTTCTCGGGCGGACGGCACGCCGCCGCCTCGCGCCAGGCCAGACGGCCGTTGAGCTCGATCGTGGCCTCCGCCACGCCCGGCTGGCCGGCGGCGAGCAGGCTCTGGATCTGCTCGGTGTGGTCCTCGATCTCGTAGCCCGTGGCCTCGGCCCAGAAGCGCGCCAGCCGGTGCGGGTCCTCGCAGTCGAACACGACCTGGATGTCGGGGGTCATCACTTCCTCCATCGATCGGGGGTGATCCCGAACCTGCGCTCGCTGCGCTCGCTGACCTGGATCAACGTCTGGTCTGGGGTGATCCCGAACCTGCGCTCGCTGCGCTCGCGCGAGAGGCTAGAAGCTCTCGCGGACAGATCCTGTCCGCATTGCGCTGGGGACTAGCCCACACGGCTGTCGCAGCCCAGACCTACCATTGACCTATGGCCGAGTTCCGCGTCGTCAGCGACTTCCAGCCGGCGGGTGACCAGCCGCGCGCGATCGAGGGGATCGCAGAGGCTATCAAACGCGGCGAGAAGGACGTGATCCTGCTCGGCGTGACCGGATCCGGCAAGACCTACACCGCCAGCCGGATAGTCGAGGCGGTGCAGAAGCCCACGCTGGTGCTGGCCCCGAACAAGACCCTGGCCGCCCAGCTGGCGGGGGAGTTCCGGGAGTTCTTCCCGGACAACGCCGTCGAGTACTTCGTCAGCTACTACGACTACTACCAGCCCGAGGCCTACGTCCCGTCCACGGACACCTACATCGAGAAGGACTCCTCGCTCAACGAGGAGATCGAGCGTCTGCGCCACCGCGCCACCATGGCGCTGCTCACCAGGCGCGACGTGCTGATCGTCGCGAGCGTGTCCTGCATCTACGGCCTGGGTGATCCGCACGAGTACGCCGCGCACGTGGTGCGCTACGTCGAGGGCGAGGACATCGACTTCGAGGCCAGCATCCGCAAGCTGGTCGACCACCAGTACAGCCGCAACGAGCTCAGCTTCTCGCGCGGCAAGTTCCGCGTGCGCGGCGACACCCTCGAGGTGTTCCCCGCCGACGCCGAGCTGGCCTACCGGATCGAGTTCTTCGGCGACACGGTCGAGCGCATCACCAAGCTCGACCCCGTGACGGGCGAGGTCGTCGCGCAGGTGAAGGAGGCCTGGATCTTCCCGAACTCGCACTACGTCACCAGCCGCGCCCGGATGGAGCGGGCCATCAGCGGCATCGAGGCCGAGCTGGCGGAGCGGCTCGCCGAGCTGGAGCGCGAGAACAAGCTGCTCGAGGCGCAGCGGCTGCGCATGCGGACCCAGTACGACCTCGAGATGATGCGCGAGATCGGCTTCTGCTCGGGCATCGAGAACTACTCGCGGCACATCGACGGGCGGGCGCCCGGCGAGCCGC
>CAZVUW010000167.1:0-3755 GCA_964629825.1 uncultured Actinomycetota bacterium | reverse complement strand
CGAAGACGGGCTGCCGCGGAAGTCCGAGTACCGCCGCTTCAAGATCCGCGGGGTCAAGGGCCAGGACGACTTCGCGATGATGCACGAGGCCATCACGCGGCGCTTCCGCCGTCTGCTCGAGGAGCAGTCGGCGCCGGCGGTGGTCGAGGACGAGCAGGGCAAGGCGCGGCCGCGTAAGTTCTCGTACCCGCCGAACCTCGTGATCATCGACGGCGGCAAGGGCCAGCTCAACGCGGCGCGGCGGGCCATGGACGAGCTCGGGATCACCGGCGTGGAGATCTGCTCGCTGGCGAAGCGGCTCGAGGAGGTCTTCCTGCCCGACCGCGACGAGTCGGTGCTGCTGCCGCGCGGCAGCGAGGCGCTGTTCCTGATCCAGCGGGTGCGCGACGAGGCGCACCGCTTCGCGATCACCTACCACCGCTCGCTGCGCGGCCGGCGGATGACCGAGTCCGCGCTGGACGGCATTCCGGGCATCGGGCCCGCGCGGCGGCGGGCGCTGCTCAACCACTTCGGGTCGCTGAAGGCGATCCGCGCCGCCACGATCGAGGAGCTGGCCGAGGTGGAGGGGATCTCCAACACGCTGGCGGCCGCGATCCACGACCACCTGCACGCGCGCCGCTGAGGCGCGCGCCGACCCACATGCGAGTATCGGGACCATGACTGCCGAGGAGCGACAGAGCCGAGAGGGCCCCAGCCTGGTGATCATCACCGGGCTGTCCGGTGCCGGCCGCACGACCGCCGCCAAGGTGCTTGAGGACCTCGACTACTTCGTCATCGACAACCTGCCGCCGGCGCTCCTGGGCCGGGTCTTCGAGCTGGCCGCCGTGCCCGGCTCCTCGGTCGACCGGATGGCCTTGGTGGTCGACGTGCGCGGGCGTCAGTTCTTCGGTGACCTGCGCGACGCCGTCGCCCAGGTTCGCGAGCGGACGCCGCGGCTGCGCGTGCTGTTCCTCGACGCCAGCGACGAGGCGCTGGTGAAGCGCTACGAGGCGGCGCGCCGCGCGCACCCGCTGTCGGGCCGCGACCGCGTGGTCGACGGCATCGAGCGCGAGCGGGCCCTGCTCGCCGACCTCAAGGCCGATGCCGACCTGGTCATCGACACCTCGGACATGAACGTCCACCAGCTCCGCGATCGGCTGGTCGACGCGTTCGGGGAGGACGCCGACCGCGGCATGGTCGTCAACGTCGTGTCGTTCGGCTTCAAGAACGGCACCCCGCGCGACGCCGACCTGGTGCTGGACGTGCGCTTCCTACCCAACCCCCACTGGGTGGACGACCTGCGGCCGTACACAGGCCTCGACGAGCCGGTGCGCGAGTACGTGATGGGCCAGCCCGACACCGCCGAGTTCCTCGAGCGGCTGACGCACCTGCTGGACCTGATGGTCCCGGCCTTCATCGCCGACGGGAAGCGCTACCTGACCATCGCGGTCGGCTGCACCGGCGGCAAGCACCGCTCGGTCGTGCTGGCCGAGGAGATCGCGCGCCGCCTGTCGCACCACCCCGTGTCCATCCAGGTCGACCACCGGGACCGGGTGCGCGAATGAGCGGGCGGGCGGAGCCCCCCGCCGGCGGTCCGGGGCCTGGGGCTGCGTTCGCCGCCGAAACAGGCGGGCAGGAGCGACCACCTGGCGAGGGGCCGCGCGTCGTCGCGATCGGCGGCGGCCATGGCCTGGCCCGCGCGCTGGACGCGCTGCTGCGCCTCGGCGTCGAGCCGACCGCGATCGTCACGGTGGCGGACGACGGCGGCTCGTCCGGGCGTCTCCGGCGCGATCTGGGGATCATCGCCCCGGGCGACCTGCGGATGGCGCTGCTGACCCTTGCGCGCAACCGCCCCCTGGCGGAGGCCTTGAGCCACCGCTTTGAGCGCGGTGAGCTCGCCGGCCACGCTCTCGGCAATCTGCTGCTGGTCGCGCTGGCCGAGCGCGACGGCGGAGACTTCGTTCAGGCGCTGGACGAGGCCGGCGCCCTGCTGAGCTGCGCCGGCCGCGTGCTGCCCGCCACCACCACGCCGGTCCAGCTCAAGGCGCGGATGATCGGCGCCGAGGAGCTCGCCGGGCAGGTCAGCGTCGCCCGTGCCCGCAACCCCATCGAGGCGGTGTGGCTGGAGCCCTCCGAGCCGATGGCCTGTGTGCAGGCGGTCGCAGCGATCGAGCGGGCCGACGCGGTCATCCTCGGCCCGGGCAGCCTCTTCACCAGCGTGGTCGCAACCCTGCTGGTCCCCGGCGTGCGCGAGGCCGTAGTGCGGTCGAAAGCCACCGTCATCCAGGTGCTTAACATCACCACGCAGCCCGGCGAGACGTCCGGGTTCGACGGCGCCGCCCACGTGGACGCGCTGCTGGCGCACGTGCCGGACCTGATGGTCGACGTCGCGATCGTGCACGACGGGCCCCGCGGGATGGGCGAGGGCGATCCGGTCGGGCCGGACCTCGAGCACCCCGCGGTCCGTCGGGTGGTCGCCGCCGACGTGCTCGCCCGCACGCCGGAGGGTCGCCCCGGCTGGGGGCACGACCCCGAGCGCCTCGCGGAGGCGCTGCGGCGGGCGCTGCCACAGGTGGCGATGTGACCTTCGGGGAGCGCGTCCGCGACGAGCTCTCCCGGCTGCCGCTGGCGGAGGCGCCCGAGCTCGAGGCCGAGGCGATGCTCCGGATCGGCGGCTCCCTGGTCCGCGCGGGCGGTTCGGCGCGGGCGGGCCTCGGGGCGGTCTTCCGCAGCGGCAGCGGGCCGGCGACCCGTCGGCTGAGGGCGCTGCTGGCTCAGCTGGGCTCGAGCCCCACGATCGAGGTGCACCGGCCGACCGGCCTGCACCGCGGCGCCACCTACCTCCTGCGCCTGCCCGCCGGAGACGAGGCGCTGGTGCGCTGCTGCGTGCTCGACGACCACGGCCGCCCGGCCCCGCCGCTGCGACCCGCCGCCGACGGTCCCCGGGCCGAGATCATGGCGTACCTGCGCGGTGCCGTCCTAGCCGGCGCGCGGATCTCCGATCCCCGTTCCGACGCCCACCTGGAGCTGCCCGCCCCGGGACCCGCCACGGCGCGGCACGTGGCCCGGCTGCTGCGGCGGGCGGGGGCCCCTGGGGCGCGGGCGGCCGCCCACGGCGAAGGCTGGCGCGTCGTCATCAAGTCCGGCGAGCAGATCGGCGCGCTCCTTGCCGGGCTCGGCGCCTCCAGCGCCTTCCTCGAGCTGGACGACGCGCGCCTCCGCCGTGAGCTGCGCGGTGCCGCCAACCGCGTCGCCAACGCCGACCGGGCGAACCTCGCGCGCTCCGTCGGGGCCGCCGCGCGCGACGTCGAGACGATCCAGCGGCTGCTGGCCGCACGCGGCTGGGAGGAGCTGCCCGAGGATCTGCGCTCCCTCGCCCTCGCACGGGTCGCCAACCCCGAGGCCAGCCTGGCCGAGCTGGGGTCGCTGCTGGAGCCGGCGGTCGGCAAGAGCACCGTCCACCGGCGGCTCCGAGTGCTCACGGAGATGGCCGAGCGGCTGCTGCACGAGGAGCCGGGCAGGGCATGACCTCGGTCGGGCGGTTGGGCGTCGGGCCGGTGCACTGAATAGAGTGTCCTTGCCCGCCCCCCGCGCCCCCGCAGGGGGGACCGACGACCGGACGAGGGAAGACCAGATGAGCATCCGCGTGGGAATCAACGGGTTCGGACGGATC
Organism: uncultured Actinomycetota bacterium; assembly: GCA_964629825.1. Classification (GTDB taxonomy): domain Bacteria; phylum Actinomycetota; class Nitriliruptoria; order Euzebyales; family Egibacteraceae; genus CAZVUW01. Next base: position 103 of record CAZVUW010000167.1, on the reverse strand, counting down.
GGGCGCAACTTCTTGCGCGCAGCCGTCAAGCAGGGCGCCGACATCGACATCGTCGGCATCAACGACCTCACCGACAACAAGACGCTGGCGCACCTGCTGCGCT
>CAZVUW010000166.1:1197-3757 GCA_964629825.1 uncultured Actinomycetota bacterium | reverse complement strand
CGCCCAGGTGCGGCTCCACGTAGCGGCGGACCGTGCCGCGGTAGGAATCCCAGGTGAACCACCCCGGGTTTGATGCGCACCTCCTTCGTTGGGAAGGTGGAGCTCATGCCGACCAAGTACGACCCGGACACACGGGCCAAGGCGATCCGTCTGGTGCTGGATCACCGTGAGGACTACGACAGCGAGTGGGCCGCGATCACCGCGGTGGCCACGCGGCTGGGGATGACCCCTGAGACGCTGCGTAAGTGGATTCGTCAGCACGAGGTCGACGCCGGGCAGCGTGACGGCGTCAGCACCGAGGCTGCGGCGGAGATCCGCGCGCTGAAGCGCCGCAACGCTGAGCTGGAACAAACGGTGGAGATCCTCAAGGCGGCAACGAGTTTCTTCGCGCGGGAGAGCGACCCGCTACGCCGCTGATCTGCCAGTTCATCGCCGACCACAAGGACCGCTTCGGGGTCGCTCCGATCTGCCGCGTGCTCACCGAGCACGGCGTGGCGATCGCCCCGAGAACGTTCCACGCGTGGGCCGTCCGGGCGCCCTCGAAGCGGTCGCTGTGGGACGCCACGATCACCGAGATCCTGGCCGGCTACTACGAGCCCGACGCGCGCGGCCGCAAGCCGCCGGAGTCACTGTACGGATCGTTGAAGATGTGGGCACACCTGCAGCGTCAGGGCATCCCGGTCGCCAAGTCCACAGTGGAACGGCTCATGCGCGTCAACGGCTGGCAGGGCGCACGCCGACGCGCCAAGGTCCGCACCACGATCCCAGACCCCACCGCCGAACGGGCACCTGACCTAGTGGACCGCCAGTTCCAGGTGACCGCACCCAACCGGCTGCTTGTGGCCGACTTCACCTACGTCCGACTGGTCGTCGGCGTGTTCGTCTACGTAGCGTTCGTCATCGACGCCTACGCCGGCCCGATCCTGGGCTGGCAGGCCTCGACGTCCAAGCACACCCGGTTCGTGGAGTCCGCGATACGCCAGGCCGTGGCATTCCGAGCCCGGCAGGGCCACCCGATCCAGGGGGCGATCCACCACTCCGACGCCGGCTCCCAGGGCGGATTCAATCGGTCGTGGCAACACCGGCTTGTGCGGTCAAGGTTAGGAGTTGATCGAAGGCTTCGGCGGGGGTTCTCCAGCCGAGGGTCTTGCGGGGGCGGGTGTTGAGCGCGAGGGCGACCGCGTCGAGGTCGTCGCGGGAATGGCGGGCGAGGTCGGTGCCGCGGGGGAAGTACTGGCGCAGCAGCCCGTTGGTGTTCTCGTTCGTGCCGCGCTGCCAGGGCGAGTGCGGGTCGCAGAACCAGATTTCGATGTCCGCGTCGAGCTTGAGCTGAGCGTGCTGGGCGAGCTCGGCGCCTTGGTCCCAGGTCAGCGAGCGGCGCAGCAGCGGCGGCAGTCCGTCGAGCTGGCCGGTGATCGCATCACGCACCGCCTCAGCACCGCGGCCGGCCAGAGGGGGACCGTTCTTCGCGCGCGGCTGTTGGCCGTGGCCGGGCATCGGGGGTAGGTGCAGCAGCATCGTGAAGCGGGTGGTGCGCTCCACCAGCGTGCCGATCGCCGACCAGTTCGTGCCGATGATCAAGTCGCCCTCCCAGTGGCCGGGCACGGCGCGGTCCTCGACCTCTGGGGGCCGCTCGGCGATCAGCAGCTCCTTGGGGATGAACTTCTTGCCGCGTTGCCTGGCCCGGGCGGCTGGCTTGCGCAAGGCCCGGCCGGTGCGCAGACACAACGTCAGCTCTCGTTTGAGTGCACCCCGTCCCTGGATGTACAGGGCCTGGTAGATCGCCTCGTGGGAGATCCGCATGTCTGGCTCGTCTGGGAAGTCGATCGGCAACCTGTTCGCGATCTGCTCGGGGCTCCACGATCGAGCCCAGCGGCGGTCCTGACGACGGCCATGGCGGCGCTTCTTGTACGCCACATCAGGCCCGTCGAGCAGTGTGCCGTCGGGACGGGCGATCTTGCCTCCCAACCGTTCCTGCACGTACTCACGGAGCCGGTCGTTGGTGACCAGCTTGGCCGCCTTGGGTCGGCTGGCGCGCCGGTCGCGGTGCCACTGCGCGACCGTGGCCCGGTACTGCAGCTTGCCGCCGCGGGTCGCGGCATTGCGTCTCAGCTCGCGCGAGATCGTCGACGGCGCCCGACTCAGACGACGCGCGATCTCACGGACCGAGACGTTCTGCCCGCGCAGGATCGAGATCTCCTCGCGCTCGGCGAACGACAGGTAGCGGCCCGAGGGCTCATCGAAGCGGATCGTTGGCATGCCCCCTCCTTCGCGGAACATGCGCGATCCTGCCGCCTGGGAGAAGCCAGCCCGTGTAGCCGCCTCCTCGCTCGTCACCCCCTCGGCGATCGCACGCCAGAAGACCAACAGATGCTCACGACGCCACAGCGTCGGCCTGCCCGGGGAATACAACGGCGGCCGTCCGGTCTGCTCCTGCATCCACCCTCGTGGACGTCCCATCGCAACCCCTCTGGTCGGGGTGTTGCGAGGACCGTTTGAACCCTGTTTGCGACCCGCGGTCCGAGTGATGAATGAGCCCGTCGAGGCGTTCAGACCGCAG
>CAZVUW010000166.1:0-1187 GCA_964629825.1 uncultured Actinomycetota bacterium | reverse complement strand
CGCAACGCAAGGCAAGCAACCTCAACCAGTCCCGGGAGAACCTCTCAAGCCGGCTGCCACAGGCCCTAGGAGCACGCTTGGCCGGTTAACAGGCAGTCGCCGCGGGAACCGACCGAGGCGACCGCGCCGGCCTCGGCGAGCCGCTCGGAGTAGCGGATAGCAAGATATTGCGACCCGCGGTCCGAGTGATGAATGAGCCCGTCGAGGCGTTCAGACCGCAGCCACATGGCCATCTCCAGCGCGTCCAAGGCGAGCTCGGTGCGCAGGTGGCTGGCCAGCTGCCAGCCCACGATCATGCGGCTGTAGACGTCGATCACGAAGGCGACGTACACGAACCCGGCCCACGTCCGGACATAGGTCAGATCCGCCACCCACAGCTGGTTGGGTGCGGCGGCGGAGAAGTCGCGGTCGACCAGGTCAGCGGGCCGACCGGCGGTGTCCTCAGCAGGGGTCGTGGTGCGCTTGGGCTTGCCACGGACCACGCCCTGCAGCCCGAGCTCGCGCATCAGCCTCTCGACGATGCAGCGGGCCACCTCGATGCCCTCACGGCGTAGCTGCAGCCACACCTTGCGAGCACCGTAGACACCCAGGTTGTCGGCGTGCACTCGAACGATCTCGGCCTTCAGCCGTTCGTCGCGGACCGCCCGCGCCGAGGGTGGGCGGGCCTTGGCCGCGTAGTAGGTGGACGGGGCGAATTGCAACTGGGTGCAGATCGGCTCGACCCCGAACTCGCCTCGATGGGCGTCGATGAAGGCGACTACCGGCGCGGTTGGCGGTCGAGCTCCGCCCCGAAGAAAGCCGCCGCTGACTTGAGGATCTCATTGGCGCGGCGCAGCTCGCGGTTCTCCCGCTGCAACTCGGCCAGCAGCTGACGGTCATCGCTGGACAAGCCCGGCGCCGCCCCGCCGTCGATCTCGGCCTGGCGCACCCAGTTGCGCAACGTCTCCTTGTTCACACCCAGCTGCTTGGCCACACGCGGGACCGCGCCGGACTTCACGCCGGTCTCCCGGCGGATGTCAAAGACCGTCCGCACGGCCCGCTCACGGATCTCATCGGGGTACTTCCTCGGTGCTGGCATAGGTCCATCCTCGCTTCCAAGGTTCGGACCCTCCACCAGACCCGGGGCGGTTCAGTTTCATCGTCGATGCGTTCTCACGCATGATCGTGGGCTGGCGCGTCGCCACGCA
>CAZVUW010000165.1:0-3763 GCA_964629825.1 uncultured Actinomycetota bacterium | reverse complement strand
GCGCATCGGGGCCTTGCCTGCACGAGGGTGCGCGTCCACGTCGTCGGGTTGACGGCTTGGCCGCCCACGGCAAGGTTGTGCTGTCCCGAGCCCGGGCTGGCATCGACTCCTCGACCGACCCGCCACCGAGCAGGTTGGGTGCGCCCGCAGTATCCCGGGCAGATGCGGCGACGCCGCACCGGACCCCACGCTTGCGGGGTGGGCGGGGGGCGGTGGGGCCCGGGGGCGTTCGTCGGTCGTGGCATCCTAAGAGACGCCGCTCACCGACGCTGCGGAGACCCAGTGCAAACGTGGGACATCTATCTGGAGACTGCAGGCGTGGGCTCCATCTCCGCCGCCCAGGTCGATCGGCTCGCCCGTGTGGTCGCGACCTACGACGGCAGTGCGGGGGGTGGGGTGGAGACCTATTCCATCCGCGTGAGCATCGCGGGGTCGAGCTTGGTGGCCGCTCTGACCGCCGCCCAGGGCCTGCTGATCCGGGCGGTCATGGACGAGGGTCTGCCAGCCTGGCCCCTAGTCCGCCTCGAGGCGATGGTCGCCGACGCCTCACGGCCGGGGGGATTCCGGGGGCGGATGACGCTCAGGTTCCCGACGCGAACGTCGAATCGTTCAGTTGCAGGCCGGCGCCCCGGTCCCACCTCCGGGGGTCGGGGCGGTCGGCTGAAACCGCGGAGTGGAAGGGCAGGTACTGCGACTCGCCGATGCGGGCGTGGGCTCCCTTGGAACCCCAGTCGCGGACGTTCCCGAGCAACGCAGCGGTCACCAATCGGCGCGCTGGTCAGACATCGTTGGGCGGGGCCTCTTCTGACATGCGCGGGCGGGGACGCGGCCTGCCTAAGTGGTAGCCCTGAGCGGCGTGCAGAAAAGGCCGGTCGGGGTGCGGCACGCCTAGGCGCCCGACGAAGGCGTGCAGGTCGACGTCCTCGACGCCTTCGGCGATCACCCGCACATCAGCCTCGGCGGCGAAGGCGCAAAGGCCGTGAAGCAGCGCCCACGCCCGTGGCTGTTGCACCGCGGCCGAGATGAGCACGGGGTGGAGCTTGATGTAGTGCACGGGCACGGTGCGCAGCAGATGCAGCCCCGCCCAGCCACTGCCGACGTCATCCAACGCGAGCCGGAACCCGCAGTCGAGCAGACGCTTGGCATGGGCAGCGATCAGGTCACCGCTCATCCTGGCGCGGGCGCTGATCTCCCACACGACGCGTTCTGGGACCAGCCCGGCAGCGCGGACATCCGACACGACGCGTTGAAGGTCCAGGGCACGGTCCTGCAGAGCGGCGGCGGTGATGTTTACGAACAGCAGCTCGTTCCTGCCCATGTCGAAGCCGGGTCCGTCTTCGAATATGCCCGCCTGGAACAGCTGATCCAGCGCGGAGGCACGCCCGATCCTTGCGGCGGCGGCCAGGGCTGGACCGGGGCCCCCCAACCCGAACCGGACGTCCGGTCGGGTGAAGGCCTCATAGCCCAGAGGCAAACGTGTCTGTAGATCGATGATCGGCTGGTAGACGACGCCGGACCTTGGGTTCGCCAGCATCTCGCGCACGGCGTCGATGGCGGCCGGGGTGACGGGGTAGACGTATTGGGCCACGTCGTCGTACACGACGTGGGTGGCACCGGTTCGCCCGGCTTCCCGCAACGCCGCTTCGGCGCGCGCCAGCCACTCCTCGGTGCCTTCCTCCGCGGGCCGCTGCGTGACTCCTACGTGCACCGCCCCGCCGAGTTGTTCCTCCGCCAACATGGTGGGCAGCTGGCCGAGCATCCGGCGGGTGGTCTGCATATCTCCTCGGAAGAGGATCGCGAGCCGAGCGGCGCCGACGCGTCCCATCGATGGGCGGCCCCAGTGGGACTCGAGCACCTCGCCCACGTAGTCCAGGGACGCGCCGATCTCGAGTTCGTGGCCGTACAGGGAGCCGGCTGGCTCCACCCCGACAAGCAGCAGCGTGCTCGGTCCGGCCGGGCTGTGCTGGTCCAGCCACGCGATCGGTTCCAAAGGCGTGCCGCCATGTCGCGCTGAGCGGGTCCGGATCCAACGCAGTCCTGCAGGAAGCTTCAACGGCCGAATCCTTTCACGATTACCAAGCTTCGGGGTCGTGACTTCACCTCGACGAGACCGCTACGGTGTTACCGGCGTGGACGCCGGTGCTCCTGGGGTTGTGGGGCGCTGAGCCGCGGAGGTGCTTGGAGGCGCCGGCGGGTGCGTGCCAGGAGGTCGAGGATGGCCTCAGGCTCGCCGGGGCGGGCGAACCAGTAGCCCTGCCCGATATCGCAGCCCAGCGCCTGCATGATGTCGGCCTGCCCCTGAGTCTCGATGCCCTCGGCCACGGTGAGCGCGCCCAGGGCGGTCGACAGGCGTACCACCCCTTCGGCGACGGCGCGAGCGTGGGCGTCGTGTTGCACTTCACGCACGAACGAGCGGTCGATCTTGACGACGTCGGCGTGGAAGCGGTGCAGGTAGCTGAGCGAGGACTGCCCGGTGCCGAAGTCGTCGATGGCGATTCCGACACCGAGCGCCTGGAGCTGGCGCAGGCGCGTGCTGGCCATATCCAGGTCCGTGATGAGCGCGGTCTCGGTGACCTCCAGCTGCAACGCGCTGGGGGGCAGCTGGCTGTCGCGCAGCACGGCAACAACATGGTCTGTAAGCCCGTCGTCCTCCAGCTGCCGGGCGGACAGGTTCACGGCGACCTTCAGGTGCCGCCCCGCCGGTGTGGTGGCGTGCCAGCCAGCCAACTGTTGAACGGCCTCGCGCAGCACCCACCTGCCCAGCGGCAGGATCGCACCGGTGCGCTCTGCCGCCTCGATAAACCCATCAGGGGTGACGGTGCCGCGCTCGGGATGCTGCCAGCGCACGAGCGCCTCCACGCCCACGACGGCACCGCTGCCGAGGTCGTACAGGGGCTGGTACACGAGGCGGAACTCCTGCCGCTCCAGGGCCGCCTCCAGCTCCGCTCCGCGCCGCACGTCGGCGACGACGGTGGACAGCTCGCTGAGCGAGCGATTGCTAAACACAGCGACCGTCTGACCTATCAGCACGAAGAAGGCCATCCGCAGCAGCCAGCCGAGCGGCTGCTGATGGGTGCCCGCGGCCACGTTCAGTGGCATGAGCGGTCCGGCCAGCACACCCGCGCCCAACGCCGCGACCAGCGCCCCGAAGTGGTTGAAGCGGGTCGCCGCGATCACGACGGGCGCGTAGAACAGGTGCGGCATGACCGTGTGCGTGCCACCGGCGGCGTAGGTGGCAAGCCACACGGCGCCAAGACCGACCGCCAGACCCAGCGACGATGCCCACGAGCTCCAATCGGCCGACGCGACGGCCATCCGCTGGCCTCGTCGCAGCGCGCCCTTCAGGGCCGCCGAGGTCGATCGCTCGTGCATGGTGGTTCCTTCCTGGCAGAGCGCCTTGCCCTAGTCCCGGTCGTGTGTCGACCGACATGGCCGGGCGCGTAAGACAAGAGGGGCTCTCGACTGGGTGCGGCGGACGCGTCTGCGCCACTGCCGACCCTGACACCCGGCGTGTCGGCCCGAACACTCCAAGCGAGGGTGGACTGCGCGAGCCTACACAAAACGCCGCCTCCGCAATCTGGCCGGTCTGCGACCTGCCGAAGTCGTTCCTACGCAGGGGTACGTAGGCGTTGTGGGCTGTTCGCGTCAGATCGTGCTGTTTTCTCCAGTGACCGCGGATGGGCTCCGATGGGCCTGTCAGCGTCTTTGTGTGGGAGTGTCAGTTCATCGGTGTAACTACGTCGGCCTGACAGGCTGAGCCGGG
>CAZVUW010000164.1:0-3846 GCA_964629825.1 uncultured Actinomycetota bacterium | reverse complement strand
GGTCCCGCGACCGGATCCTCGTCGGCACCACCACACTGGCGAACATGTGTTCGATCATGGCAGATCGTGTCCGTATTACAAGCATTTACCCCAATCTGTGGATGACCGTCGCGGCCTCGGTGGACATGCCGTCCCACCTCAGGCGGCGGGTCGCCTGGCGGACGGGGAAGCCGGCCCCACCAGCTGCTCTCCCCGCAGCGTGAGGATTCCAGCGGCCCGACTGCGCACGACCCGCGCAGCCCAGTCTCCACCCGAACCCAGGGCGGATCACCGGAGCCTGTTGACTAGGTTGCGTGCAACGCGGTCAGGGCCTCGTGCGTTCGCCTGGCAGGAGCGGAGGAAGGGAACGGTGTGCGGCAGAACCTGGCCATCCCATCGGACGTGGCCTCCTTCTGCGCGGCGGAGCACGCCCGGATCGTCGGGGCGCTGGGGCTGTACACGGGTGACCCTCTTCTCGCCGAGGAGCTAGCCCAGGAGGCCTTGACGCGGGTGTGCCGAGATTGGTACCGGATCCGCAACATGGCGGCTCCAGGCGCCTACGCGCACCGGATCGCGATGAACCTCGCCGCCTCGCACTTCCGACGCCGACAAGCCGCTCACCGAGCCCAGCGGCGCCTCGAGAGCAGTGCCGATCCTGTGCACCGGGATGCCGACGGCGGCGACGCGGTCGCGGTGCGCCAGGCGGTGGCCGCCCTCGAGGAGCGGAAGCGACGGGCCATCGTCCTTCGCTACTACCTGGGCTATAGCCACGCGGAGATAGCCGAGGCGATGGGAGCGCGAGAGACGACGGTACGCAGCCTGGTGCACCGAGCCAAGGTTGAGCTGCGTGCCGCCCTGGACGTCGATGAGCTTCCCGGCGACCTGGAGGCGCGGCATGCCTGACCTGCGAGTCCTTCTCCACGATGCGGCACCAAGCCCGTCCGCACCGCCCGATGTCGACACGTGGTGGCGAGTCGGCCGACGACGCCGCAGGCGTCAGCGGGGCGTGGCCATGCTCACCATCGTCGCGGTCCTGGGTCTGGTCACCGGCGCGGCACTGCAGCTGAGCACCGATCTGATAGATCCAGCCGATGAGGTGGATATCCGCATAGCCCGCGGCAGACGCGCACCTGGGGCGGGGGATGCGGCGACGTCTTCGACCGAGCCGCTCATTATCGGTGCCCTGCGAGCCCAATACCCAGGCTTGGAGGAGTTGGCCTGGTCTCCAGAGGCGCTGGAGGCCGCCGTTTCGGATGTCAACGAAGCAGGCGGCGTGCTCGGGCGGCCGCTTGAACTGACCGTCGTGGATCTCGACGAGATCTCGGGTGACACGCGCCTGGCCAAGGCCCGCGAGGCAGGACGCCGGCTGATCGAGGCAGGCGTGGACGTCTTCATAGGCCCCCGGCTGGAGAGCGCGATCGAGATCGCCGCCGCGGAGGTTCTCGCGGAGGCCGGTGTGATGTCGGTGAGCCCGCGCTTCCCGATCGCTGCGCTAGACGAGTACCAGCCCCACGTTGCCAGCATGTATGCGCCGCCGGAGCTGGATGGCATCGCGTTGGGGCGGGCCCTGAAGGAGGAGGGTGTAGAGCGCCTGGCCATCCTGAGATCTGCCGGCATGCAAGGCGTGGACCACGGGCTGCCGGACGGGTTGGAGGCAGCGAACGTGGAGGTCGTCGCTGACCTGGAGTACACCTTCGACGACCTGGTGGATGACGGTGGTCTGTGGGTGGTCCCAGAAGACAGCGACCTACCGGCACAAGCGGCGGCCGCGGACCCCGACGCGGTGCTCCTGATAGGGGTCTTGGACGCCAACGGAGTCGTGGAGCAGCTGGTTCAGAAGGGCGTAGAGCGCTCGCAGGTGTGGAGCGCGGACGAATGGTTCTCGACATCGGACCCACCTGAAGGAGTGCGCGTCGTAGCCAGGGCTGACCGGTGGGATCTCTGGCACTCGGGGTTGGAGCTCCCGCCGGGTGCGCAATGGCTCTTGAGCAGGTCCGAACCGCCCGATCGTGGCCCCCTAGGTCCCCTCACCGACGCAGACATTGAGAACTACGAGACCCTGCGAGGGGCGCGAGAGTACGACGCTGTCATCGTGTCCGCCCTCGCCGCAACCGCGGCGTCGAGCACCGATGGTCCTGACATCGCATCCGCCCTCTCCTCCGTCACAGGTTCCGAGGGCGAGCAGTGCTTCGTGCCTGGCGACTGCCTTGACCTGCTCCGGCAAGGCAGGCGGATCACCTACGTGGGCCACGGAGGGCCGGTGCTGCTCGCTGCCAACAACCGGGCCACGGGCGCGACCTATGCCGTCCGGCAGGCGGACGACGGCACCTTCCAGACCACTCGAACCTTCGAGGTGACCTTTGACTAAGCGCATGACACGCCGGTGGCGCGAGAGCTGACGGCCCACGACCACGGACTGAGGTCGCCTACGTAGGATCTTCACGTGGTTGCCGCCGCCCGACGGGTGCCGGGCGGCGGCAGACAGCAGAACGAGGAAGCCGCTACGACCGCGCAGCAGCCGACAGGATCCCATCGCAGACCGCGCCCTTGCCACCGAGGGCCGTGACGCGCTCGGGGTTCAGGCGGCGGATCTCGGCGCGGATGACCTCGGGAAGATCGCCGCAGGACGGGACGAGCAGGATGGGCCCGTCGCTGAGGACGCCACCGGCGAGGGCGTCAGCGAAGGCGTCGGCGCGAGCGATGTAGACCACACGCGCGCCCTTCGGGAACTGGGCCTTGGAGATGGCGACCGAGGTCTCGAAGCGGTTGGACCCGGACAGCCGGCTGGTCTTACGGGCGGCCGAGCCGCCGCCACCGCCGCCGCTCCCGGTCAGGTTCCGGCACTGCCCCTCCGCGTCACCCTTGACGACGTTGCCGCCGCCAGTCGGCGCGGGGTTGTTGCTCTCGCACTGGAGGTTGCCGTCGACGGTGTTGCTCTTGATCGTGACACCGCCGGTGTTCGAGTCCGGCTGGATGTCGCCCCCGACGCGGTTTCCCTCGAGCAGGACGGCGCCGCGGCCGCCCTCCAGCTGGATGTTCCCGTCGATCGTCGAGCCGCGGACGGTCACCTTGCCGGCCCGCTGGTTCTCATCCTGGATGTTGCCCTCCACCCGGATGCCGTCGGCGGTCAGGTTGGCGCCACGGCCGATCAGCAGGTTGCCCTTGATCCGTGTGCCCTTGAGGGTGCAGGTCGCGTTGTCGGGCACGCGCAGGTTGTCGTCGATGGTCGTCGCGCCGATCGAGCTGCGACAGCTGGCATCGGCCGCCGCGGGCGAGGGCGCAGAGAGGCCGAACACGGCCATGGCGAGCAGGACCGCGAGGATGACACCTCGCGCTGGCAGAAGGCGTGTTCTGGTCATGCGGCACTCCTCAGAGGATCGGTTGGTCCCCTCCGTTGTGCCGCCAAGCCGTAAGCCCTCCCTGAGCGCCGCATTAGAGAGCTGTCATGAAGCCCCGAACCGAGCAGCCGACCAGCGCTCAGCCGGCGTCATCCAGCCGCTCGGGCCCCACAGCGGACCGAACCGGACCTCAGGTGCCGGCCAAGCGCCCCTGACGGACCTCCGGTGCGACCTGCGGCGTCCCGTACACGACCTCATGGCTGCGGGCGTAGTTCGACACGGTTGCCGAGATCAGCGCGGCGACGGGAAGTGAGACGAACGCGCCGATCGGTCCGGCGAGCGCCCCGCCGGCCATCGCTGCGCCGAATGCGATACCGCCGTTGAGAGACATCGTGTTGGCTGTGATCCGCGGGCTGAGGAAGTAGTTCTCCACCTGCTGGTACAGCAGCGCGTAGGCGGCAACGATCAGGGCGGGAAGCGCTCCGGCGAGCGCAAGGGTGAGCACGACCGGTAGGGCCGCTCCGATGTA
>CAZVUW010000163.1:0-3851 GCA_964629825.1 uncultured Actinomycetota bacterium | reverse complement strand
CCTGACTCCTCTCGCGGCACCCTGAGGCCTTTGAACCTTTGAACGGGGCCTGCCGTCGCGAGTTTCGCTGACCAGCCTGCTTGCGTCGCTCCCGTCCCCGCGGTGCCCGCGCCAGCTTCTTGTGCTGCGGCCGTGTCCGGCTGCCTACACCTTTGCAGGGCCTTCTCTGTCCCTGGGCGGGAGGCGCCCGGCTAGCGGTAGTTGGTGAACTTCAGCGGTAGGTCCTGGTCGTTGGCGCGCAGCAGGGCCTGGACCTCCTGCAGGTCGTCGCGGCTCTTGCCGGACACGCGCAGCTGCTCGCCCTGGATCGCAACCTGGACCTTCAGCTTCGAGGCCTTGATGAGCTTCACCATGGCCTTGGCCTTCTCGCTCGGGATGCCGTCGACCAGGCTGATCTCGAGCCGGTAGGTCTGACCGCCGGCGGGCTTGGGGTCGCCGTGCTGGAGCGTCTTGAGGCTCACCTTGCGCTTGACGAGCTTGTCCTTGAGGACGTCAAGGGCCGCCCGTACTCGGTCCTCGCTGTTGGCGACGATGGCGATCTGCTCGCCCGCCCACGAGACGTCGGCGCCGGTGCCCTTGAAGTCGAAGCGCTGCGAGACCTCCTTGCGCGCCTGGTTAATCGCGTTGTCGACCTCCTGGCGGTCGGTCTCGACGACCACGTCGAAGCTGTTCTCGGCCACTGATCCCTCCGGCTGCGGGTGCTGCTGTCGCTGGCAATGCTAGGCCAGGTCCGCAGGGCCAGCCGCGCCCGTGTTGCGACGACCGCCGCCCGACGCCTACCATTGCGCCCGCTCACCGGGGTGGGATGCCCGAGTGGCCAAAGGGAGCAGACTGTAAATCTGCCGGCTCAGCCTTCGAAGGTTCGAATCCTTCTCCCACCACCTGTCACCTCGCCGTCCGCGGGCCGCCTTCCAGCGGCCAGCGGCGCCAGGGCCGAGGCCGTCTCGAACGCCACGTCGCGGTCCAGGTCGATCATCTGCGGGCCGGACCACAGCCCCGGGCTGCGGGCGATCCCCAGGCGCAGCGTCGCTAGCCTGCGCCCACGCTGGAGCAGCGTCTGATCCACCGTGAGGGCCTGCAGGCGCGACGTCGGCACGAAGGCCGTCCGACGCACCCACCAGCCGGCGCGGACCACGACGACCTCCGGCGTCTGGGCGTGTCCCAGCGCGCGGTAGGAGGCGTCGGCGATCCACACGGCCGGGAGAGCCAGCAGCGCCAGGGCGGCGAAGCGGGGATCCCACAGCAGCGCCAGGGCCGCGGTCGGGAGCCCGACCGCCAGCAGCGCGCGCACGATCCTGCGGCTGCGTGCGCGCCGCGGCATCGGCTCCAACGGCAAGGAGGCGGCGCCGGGGAGGTCGAGGATCCGGTCCACGAGCTCGCGGGCCTCGGCGGCTCCGCCGAGGGGCAGCAGGGTGTCGGTGCCGCCGCTGCCACCGCCGGGCTTGCCGGCCACGTCGGCCTTGACCGCCGCCATCCCGAGGAGCCGGCGCGGGGCGTTCTCCTCGATCCGCAGGGCCTGGAGACGCCGCAGCGGGATGGTGTCGAAGCGCTGCTCCAGCAGGCCGCGGCGGATGCGCAGCTCCTCCGAGTCGCGGTGCAGGGTGAAGCCCCAGAAGGTCAGCAGCTGGGCGCCGACCAGCAGCACGACGGCGACCAGCAGCGCGGCCAGGGCCGCGACCACGGCGAGGTTGCCGCTCAGCAGCGTCGGCAGCCGCGTGGCGACCTCCTCCACGCGGTCGCCCAGCACCTCCCACGCCAGACCGATCAGGCCCGCGATGAGGGTGGCGTTGACCTCGGTCAGCCCGGCGGTCACGAGCAGCCGAGGAGTGGTAGAGGCGAGCAACGCGCCGGGGTCCTGGCCGGGTGAGGCCTGCGTCGGGTCCGCCACGGCCGTCGCCGCCACGGCGCCTCCTGCGACCGAGGTGCGTCCGGCGAGGAGAGCGCTGCGCAGCTGGGCTGCCACCGGTGGTGAGAGCGCGTCGAGCTGCCCTTCGCTGTCGTCGCCGCCGCCGATCGCCTCCACGCGCACGCCGACGACGCCGAACAGCCGGTGGACGATCCGGCGGACGAGGTCGACGCTCTGGATGCGCTCCACCGGGATGACCCGGCGGCGCCGCGATATCAGCCCCTGCTCGATCACGAGGACGCCGTCGCGCAGCTCCCAGCGGAAGCGGGCCCAGCGCACGACGCTGGCGACGATCAGCACGCCCACGATCGGCGCCGCGAAGAAGATGGAGGCCGGGTTCAGGAGGAGCACCACGGCCAGACCACCGATCTGCGCCGTGGACCAGACCCCGATCGCCGCGGGATGAAGGGAGCCGCCGAGCCGCTGCGGCTCGCTCGGCCCGGTCTGCGGTCCGGGGCCGAGCGGCGGTGGCGGCACCTGCTGGAACGGCGGCCCGGGCACCGGCTGGTCGGGCATCAGACCACCTGGTCGTCAGGCTCGAGCCGTGACAGGGCCTCGCGCAGCCGCTCGGCGTCCGAGATCTCGAGCCCGGGAACGCGCGCAGACACGCCCACGGCCGCGGTGTGCACGACCAGCTGCGCGAGCCCGAGCAGCCGCTCCAGCGGTCCCTGCCGCGTGTCGACGAACTGGAGGCGCCGGTAGGGGACCACCGTCACGGTCACGCGCAGGACGCCCTGGCGAACCCACAGGTCATCCGAGCGCAGCACGTAGCGCCAGCGGCGGTAGCGCACGATCGGGACCACGACCACCAGGACGGCGCCCACGGCGGCCACGACGGCCGTGGGCAGCCAGCGCGGCAGCGGATGCGAGAGCACCCGGTCCAGGACCGCGACGGCCACAAGCACCTGCAGCAGGGTCAGCGCGCCCGTGACCCACCACAGCGTCCGCACCCGGGGATGCAGAGCCCTCATCTCGGGCTCCCCAGCCGACGCGGTGGGCCGGCGGTCGGTCGTGATCTCCAGGGTTGCCTCCCCGCTGGCGGCCAGCGACGCCAAGCCTAGATGGCCGACCAGACGACGGGCGTACGAGGGGGGGCAGGTTGCACCGCGACCGGCGCACCTTCATACTGTCGGTCGCCGTGCCCCCCTAGCTCAGTCGGCAGAGCGTCTCCATGGTAAGGAGAAGGTCAACGGTTCGATTCCGTTGGGGGGCTCTGGTCCCGCCACCGGTGGGGCAACGGGGCGGCGTAGCTCAGGGGTTAGAGCACTCGGCTCATAATCGAGTTGTCGGTGGTTCGAATCCACCCGCCGCTACATCAGTCCGTCCCAGGTGACCGCTGCGCGGTCTCAGGGAGGGCGACGCCCTTCAGCTTGTCGGCCGCCACACGCGGCCACCCCCAACCAAGAAGCCGCCCGGCCTACGCCGCGACGAGGAGAGCCTGAGATGGCCAAGGAGAAGTTCGAGCGGACCAAGCCGCACGTGAACATCGGGACGATTGGTCACGTCGATCATGGGAAGACGACGTTGACGGCGGCGATCACTTCGGTGTTGCACAAGCACAACCCGAATGTGCAGTCGATGGCGTTTGACGCTATTGATAAGGCGCCGGAGGAGCGTGAGCGGGGTATCACGATCAATGTGTCTCATGTGGAGTATGAGACGGACAAGCGTCATTACGCGCATGTGGATGCTCCGGGGCACGCTGACTATGTGAAGAACATGATCACCGGGGCTGCGCAGATGGATGGTGCGATCTTGGTGGTGTCGGCGGCGGATGGTCCGATGCCGCAGACGCGTGAGCATGTGCTGTTGGCGCGTCAGGTGGGGGTGCCGAGTCTGATCGTGGCGCTGAACAAGGCGGACATGGTCGATGACGAGGAGCTGTTGGAGCTGGTGGAGCTGGAGGTCCGGGAGCTGCTCAGCTCGTACGAGTTCCCGGGTGATG
>CAZVUW010000162.1:0-3880 GCA_964629825.1 uncultured Actinomycetota bacterium | reverse complement strand
GCCCTTCGGCGCCTTCGTGAAGGTCGAGGACGGCATCGAGGGTCTGGTCCACATCTCCGAGCTGGCCGAGGCGCACGTCGAGGTGCCGGAGCAGGTCGTGAAGGTGGGCGACCGCATCACCGTCAAGATCATCGACATCGACGACGCCCGCCGGCGCATCTCGCTGTCGCTGAAGCAGGCCGTGAAGGCCGGCTACGGCGAGGAGCCGGAGATCGCCGAGGAGCCGTCCTTCTCCGCCGGCGACGAGCCGATCGAGGCCAGCTCGACCATGGGCGCCGCCCTGGCCGAGGCCATTCAGCGCAGCGCCTCCGAGTCGGCCGCGGCCGCCACGCCGTCGGTCGAGGAGGTCGTGGCCGACCTGCAGGGCCAGTCCGCCGAGGGTGAGCCGGCCGCCGAGGAGGCGGAGACCGCCGCCGACGAGCCCGAGCAGGCTCCGGCGGAGGAGGCTCCCGCCGAGCAGGCCGCCAGCGACGAGGCCGCTGCGGACGCCCCGCCTGCCGACGAGGGCGACGCGGCTGCCGCCGACACCGCCGCCGAGGAGGCCGCCGAGCCGCAGGAGCAGGCCGGCGACGAGCAGCAGGCCTAGCCACTTCCATGCTCAGGGGAGAGCCCCGGCCATGTGGCCGGGGCTTTCTCGTCTCCAGGTAGCGTCGCGGGAGCAGTCGAGGAACCAGGAGGTCAGCCGTGTACCTCGTCGGTCTCACCGGAGGGATCGCCTCGGGGAAGAGCACCGTGGCCGAGCGCATGGTCAAGCACGGCGCGGAGCTGGTGGACGCGGACGCCATCGCCCGCGAGGTCGTGCTGCCCGACCGGCCGACCTACCACAAGGTGGTCGAGCACTTCGGGGAGGAGATCCTCGACGCGGACGGCTTCATCGACCGGGCGGCGCTCGGCCGCATCGTGTTCGCCGACCCGGCGAAGCGCACCCTCCTGAACGAGCTGACCCACCCGCCGATCTTCGAGGCCATCGCGCAGCGCCTCGAGCTCCTGCAGCCCTTCGACGGCGTGGTCGTGCTCGACGTGCCTCTGCTGGTGGAGAGCGGCGTGGCGCGCAGCTATGACGCCATCGTCGTGGTCGCGACCAGGCCCGAGACCCAGCTGGCGCGACTGGTCGAGCAGCGCGGGATGACCGAGGAGGACGCGCGGGCGCGCATCGCGGCCCAGGCCACGCTCGAGGAGCGCCTCGCAGTGGCAACGCACACCATCTGGAACGAGGGCGACGTCGACGAGCTGCATCGCGCCGTGGACGACCTCATGGCGGAGCTGCAGGCGGCCGCGCGCGCGAAGGTCGCCGAGCAGGAGCGGTCCATCCCCAACGACTGAGCGTCCGCGCGGACCGGCCCCGGTTAGGCTGGCAGCGATGGCGTTGCCAGACCGCCTCCAGCGGCACCTTCGAGATCTGCGCATCTCGGTGACCGACCGCTGCAACTTCCGCTGCACCTACTGCATGCCGCGGGAGGTGTTCGGCCCGGGCTATCAGTTCCTGGAGCGGGCGGAGCTGCTCACCTTCGAGGAGATCACGCGGCTGGTGGGCATCTTCGCGGAGCTGGGCGTCCGCAAGGTCCGGCTGACCGGCGGCGAGCCGCTGCTGCGCCGCGACCTGCCTGAGCTCGTGCGCATGGTCGCGGCCGTCGAGGGCGTCGAGGATGTCGCTCTGACCACCAACGGCTCGCTCCTGGAGAGCCTGGCCGAGCCGCTGCGGCAGGCCGGGCTGCAGCGCCTGACCGTGTCCCTGGACTCGGTCGACGAGCGCGTGTTCGCCGCCATGACGGATGTCAACGTCCCGCTCGGGCGGATCCTCGACGGCATCGCGGCGGCGCGGGCGGCCGGGTTTGGACCGATCAAGCTCAACGCCGTGATCAAGCGCGGGGTCAACGAGGACGGGATCCTCCCGCTGGTCGACTACGCGCGTGAGCACGGCGACATCGTCCGGTTCATCGAGTTCATGGACGTGGGCACGACCAACGGCTGGCGCCTGGGGGACGTCGTCCCGGCCGCTGAGATCCTCGAGCGCATCCAGGCCGTTCACCCGCTCAGCCCGCTCGAGCCGACCGAGCCGGGCGAGGTCGCGCGTCGCTACGCCTTCGCCGACGGCGGCCAGGTCGGTGTGATCACCTCGGTCAGCCAGCCGTTCTGCGGGACCTGCACGCGCGCCCGGCTGAGCGCCATCGGCGAGCTGTACACCTGCCTGTTCGCCACCACCGGCAGGGACCTGCGCGGCCCGCTGCGAAGCGGGGCGGACGATGCCGAGCTCCGCAGCCTGATCGCCGGCACCTGGACACGGCGGGCGGACCGCTACTCCGAGCTCCGCAGCGCCGCCACTGCCGAGCTGAAGCGCGTCGAGATGTCCTACATCGGCGGATAAGTGCAACTACATGCTGTTGACCTGCGGAAACGTGTTTACCGCCCCCACGCAGTCCGCGCAGAGTCCGCAGGAGCAGCGTGCGCCGCGTCGATCGCCGTGCGTGCACGGTCTTCGGAGGCGGGCATGAGATGCGCGTAGGTCCGCAGGGTGAAGCCCGGGTCGTGGTGCCCGAGGTACTCCGCGACGGCGCGGATGGACACGCCGCCATCGAGCAGGACGCTCGCGTAGTGGTGCCGCAGCGCGTGCATGCCGTTGCGCGGGTTCCGCTCGATTCCCGCAGCCTTGAGCGCGGGCTTCCAGGCGTTGTGCGTGTAGTAGGCGCGGGTGATCGCGCCGCCGATGCGGTTCGTGAATACGAGCGCGGCACTGTGTGGTTTCCCATCCGGCTCGATCCACGGCAGCGTGACCTCGACAGCCGGGGCGCGGCGCAGGTGCTCGGCCAGCGCGGCGCTGACGACGTCCGGGAGGGGAACCTCACGCTCCCTACCACCCTTCGGCGGCGCGAACACGAGCTGGCCGCCTACGAGCCGGACCTGCTGGCGTACATGGACCTTCCGACGCAGGAAATCCACGGTGTCGAGCGCCAGACCGAGGATCTCGCCCTGGCGCAGCCCGCAACCGGCCGCGACTGCCGGCGCGGCGCGTAGCTCACGGGGATGACCGGCCACAATCGCTTGGACCTGGTCGACGGTCCACGGGACGACCCGCCGCTGGTCCGGCCTCGGCGCGCGTACCGACGACGCTGAGCACGGGTTCGTGGCGATGAGCCCGTCCTCGACCGCGGCGGCGAGGATCGTGGACAGGTTCGCAAGCAACAGCCGGCAATAGGAGGCAGCAACTTCGGACTGTCGTCCGCGTACCCACCCCTGGATTGTGGAGGGTCGTAGGGCGCGCAGCTCGAGCGAGCCGAGATGCGGCTTCACGTGAACCCTGATCCGCGATTCGAGCGTCTCCCGCGTGATCGGGTCGAAGGTCTGCGCGGCGAGCCACTGATCGGCGAAGTCTGCAAGCGTGACCCGACCGGCGCGGGGGTCGACGTAGCGGCCGCTCAGCACGTCCGCGGTGACCATGTCGAGCCACCGCCACCGCTGCGCGTCGGCCTTCCGGTCGAAGTGGCGGGCGTGCTCCCGACCTGAATGGTCTCGGTATCGAGCCCGCCAGCGGCCGTTCGGACGCTTCTGGATCGACGCCATCGGCTCACCCTTTCCCCTGGCAAGAGCGTGCTATGAACGTCCCTCGCTTCAGGCGGGGCGGTCGGGCCGCCGGCTGCTGGCTTGTCCCGGGTTGTCCCCCCGCTGCGCATCGACGCCACGGTACGCCCCAAGGCGGCAGGGGAGGGAGGCTGTGGAAAACCTCGTTCGGTGCGTCTACTTGGACGACTCGATTTGCTCGTCCACCCACGCGCGGACATCCGCGGGCCGGAAGCGAAGGTGGCGGCCTACGCGGAAACCACGAGGGCCCGGGAGTGTCAGTTCATCGGTGTAACTACGTCGGCCTGACAGGCTGAGCCGGGAG
>CAZVUW010000161.1:0-3936 GCA_964629825.1 uncultured Actinomycetota bacterium | reverse complement strand
AGGGCAAGCAGGGGCGCTTCCGCCAGAACCTGCTCGGCAAGCGCGTCGACTACTCCGGCCGGTCCGTGATCGTGGTCGGGCCGTCGCTGCAGATGCACGAGTGCGGCCTGCCCAAGCAGATGGCGCTGGAGCTCTTCAAGCCCTTCGTCATGAAGCGGCTGGTCGACCTCAACTACGCGCAGAACATCAAGAGCGCCAAGCGGATGGTCGAGCGCGCCCGCCCGCAGGTGTGGGACGTCCTCGAGGAGGTCATCCGCGACCACCCGGTGCTGCTGAACCGCGCGCCGACGCTGCACCGACTGGGCATCCAGGCGTTCATGCCGCGTCTGGTCGAGGGCAAGGCGATCCAGATCCACCCGCTGGTCTGCGCCGCCTTCAACGCCGACTTCGACGGCGACCAGATGGCCGTGCACCTGCCGCTGTCCGCGGAGGCGCAGGCCGAGGCCCGCATCCTGATGCTGTCCAGCAACAACATCCTGTCGCCGGCGCACGGGCGTCCGATCGCCTCGCCGACGCAGGACATGGTGCTCGGCATCTACTACCTGACCTACGCCGAGGGCATCGACGACCGCGGCAGCGCGCCCGACCCGAAGCTGCTCGAGGACGTTCGCGAGGGCAAGGCCAAGCTGCGCTCGTTCGCCAACCCGGCCGAGGCGATCATGGCCTACGACCTGGGCGAGATCGGGCTCCAGGAGTGGGTGCTCGTGCGGCTCAAGGACCGCGCGGTGCCCCTGTCCGACGTCTTCGGCGAGCTGCACCCCGACGACGAGGTCCGCGACGACGTGGTCACCTCGGCGCGCGGTGTGCGTGTGCTGACGACGCTCGGACGGGTCCTGTTCAACGAGGTCCTGCCGGCCGAGATGCCGTTCGTCAACCACCTGGTGGTGAAGAAGGACGCGGCCGACATCGTCAACCGCTGCGCCGACACCTTCACCCAGGCCGAGACGGCCCGGCTCCTCGACGCGATGAAGGACATCGGGTTCCGCTGGGCCACCCGTGCCGGCGTGACCGTCGGCATCGAGGACGTCGTCACGCCGCCGGTGAAGGCCGAGATCCTCGCCGAGCACGACGCCAAGGCGCAGAAGGTCGAGAAGCAGTTCCGCCGCGGTGTCATCACCGCTGACGAGCGCAAGCAGGAGCTCATCGAGATCTGGACCGAGGCCCGCCAGCTCGTGTCCGACGCGATGGAGGCCAACTTCTCGAAGCTGAACCCGCTGTTCATCATGGCGCAGTCGGGTGCCCGCGGGAACATGGCGCAGATCAGCCAGCTCGCCGGCATGCGCGGCCTGGTGGCCAACCCGCGCGGTGAGATCATCGAGCGGCCCATCAAGTCGAACTACCGCGAGGGGCTGTCGGTCCTCGAGTACTTCAGCGCCACGCACGGCGCCCGGAAGGGTCTCGCGGACACGGCTCTGCGCACCGCCGACTCGGGTTACCTGACCCGTCGCCTGGTCGACGTGGCGCAGGACCTCATCGTGCCCGAGCACGACTGCGGCACCACCCGCGGCATCACCCACGTGGTGGGCGAGCGCGACTCGCAGGCCCTGTACGGCCGGGTCCTGTCCGACCCGGTCTACTGGCCCGGCACCAACGACGAGCTGCTGCCCGCCGGCCAGGAGATCGCCGACGGCGAGATCCGGCTCCTGCGCTCGGTGCTGGTCCGCGGGATCAACCCCGAGACCGGTGAGCCGCTGGAGAACCAGCCGACCGAGGCCGACCGGGTCGTACGCGTTCGCACCGTCCTCAACTGCGAGTCCCGCAACGGCGTCTGCGCGCTGTGCTACGGGCGCGCTCTGGCCGAGGGCCAGATGGTGCAGATCGGCGAGGCCGTCGGCATCGTCGCCGCCCAGTCCATCGGCGAGCCCGGCACGCAGCTGACGATGCGGACCTTCCACACCGGTGGTGTCGCCGGTGAGGACATCACGCACGGTCTGCCGCGTGTCGTCGAGCTGTTCGAGGCCCGCAGCCCCAAGGGGAAGGCCGAGATCGCGCACGTCTCCGGAACGGTCAGCCTCGAGCAGACCGAGAAGGGCGTCGTCCTCACCGTCACCGGTGACAAGGAGGACGAGCACATGTCCGTGACGCTGCCGCGCAACAAGCGGCTGCGCCCGGGCATCACCGACGGCGCGCGGGTCAAGGTCGGCCAGCAGCTGACCGAGGGCTCGATCGACCCGCACGACATGCTCGAGGTCCTCGGCGCCCGCGAGACGCAGCGCCTGCTGGTCAACGAGGTCCAGGAGGTCTACCGCTCGCAGGGCGTGTCGATCCACGACAAGCACATCGAGCTGATCGTCCGCCAGATGCTGCGGCGCGTCACGATCATCGAGCCCGGCGACACCACCTTCCTGCCGGGTGAGCTGGTCGACCGCCAGCGCTTCACCGAGGAGAACCGGCGCGTCGTCGACGAAGGCGGCGAGCCGGCCAACGGCCGCCAGATCCTGATGGGGATCACCAAGGCGTCCCTGGCCACCGACTCCTGGCTGTCCGCCGCGTCGTTCCAGGAGACGACGCGGGTCCTCACCGAGGCCGCCATCGAGGGCCGCAGCGACTCGCTGCTCGGCCTCAAGGAGAACGTGATCATCGGCAAGCTGATCCCGGCCGGCACGGGCATGCGCAAGTACCGCGATGTCCGCCCGCTGCCGACCGAGCTGCCCGAGCAGACCCTCCCCGCCGATCTGCTGGAGCGCTTCGGCGACGGCCAGTACTACGAGGACGAGGGTTGGACTATGGGGGAGGGCGGTTACTGACGTAACCGCCACAACCCCCTCCCACCCCGAGGGCGGCTACTAGCCGCTTTGCCCACGACCTTCTCGGCAGGCTCCGTCCTTGTTGGGCGGGGCCTGCTGGGGTTTTGGGTCAGGAGCCTCCCGCCGGTTCCGCTCCCTGGGAGCCTTTTACGGTCGCTCCACCGGCGGGAGGCTCCCCCTGCCGCGGCCTCTCTCTCGCGGGTGTGGACTGGCCTCCTGCGGCTGTCCGTAGCCGCCTCACCCCATCGATGCGGAGCCGAGGGGCATTGCCCGCGCGCCGCGACGCTGGTCCTCCCACCTGACGCGTAGCGGCCGCCACCAGTGCGAGGCGTCTTGACCCCCGCCACGACGCATCCACTGAGCCGCGCAACCGCTTAAGCGGATCGCGTCCCATGGGGAGGTGTAGCGACCACGTCTGTGGCGTGCGAGGCCGCGCCGACAGCGGCGTCGGCTCGTCGCGACTTCGTCTCGCCACGATCCGGGGCTGGGAGAGCGAGCGGGCCGGGAGGGGCCTGCCGGGGGTGGAGCGACCGTAACAGGTCCCAGGGAGCGGAACCCCCGGCAGGCCCCCATACCGCCAGCACGCATCCCGCCTAGCCCGGGCCAGGGCGCGAGACCGAGCACCAAGAGGCCGTCCGGTTGACAGTGGAGGGGCCGCCCCGCTAGGCTGTGCCGTCGATGCGTTCGGGCGTGCCCGGACGTTTCGCGTCAGCCTCCACCCTCGACCAGACTGCAGCTTCTGCACATGCAGAGGTGGACGGCTGCCCTTTGCTGTCCCCGCATGGTGCAGCAGGGTGGGGGAGGCGGTGGCTAGCCACCCGCTCCCAGGGGTCGCGGCGAAGCCCGCGGCGCGACCGCTAGATGAAACGCCCGGCCCCGTGGCTCGAGAGAGTCACGTCTGCCGCGCCCGAACTGACACCCCGGTTACGAACGGGTCACATGGCCCGCCAGGACAGGACGAACCGCATGCCCACGATTCAGCAGCTGGTCCGCAAGGGCCGCCAGGACAAGGCGGCGAAGGCCAAGACGCCCGCGCTCAAGGGCTCGCCCCAGCGCCGCGGCGTCTGCACGCGCGTCTACACCACCACCCCGAAGAAGCCGAACTCGGCGCTCCGGAAGGTCGCCAAGGTGCGCCTGACCAACGGTTACGAGGTCATCTCGTACATCGGCGGCGAAGGCCACAACCTGC
>CAZVUW010000160.1:0-3944 GCA_964629825.1 uncultured Actinomycetota bacterium | reverse complement strand
GAAGGTCACCAGGTTCAGCGGCGCGCCCGCACGGGTGAAGTCGCTGAACCGGTAGCCGCCGAGGCCGTACACGAGCAGGTTCGTCTGGTAGCCGACCGGCGTCAGGAAGGACAGACTCGCGCCCATCGTGACCGCGATCACGAAAGGCCGGGCGTCCAGCCCGAGCTGGTCGGCGACCGACAGGGCGAGGGGGAAGACCAGCGCCGCGGCCGCGTTGTTCGAGATCAGCTCGGTCAGCGCCATGGTGGTCGCCAGGACGGCTGCCAGGGCACCGATCGCCCCCAGGGGCAGCGATGCCTGGACCAGCAGGCGCGCCAGGACCTCGCCCAGCCCGCTCGTGGACACCGCGGCGCCGAGGCCGAACGCCGAAGCGATCAGGACGAGCACGTCCAGGTCCAAGGCGTTGCGCGCCTGGCGCAGCGACAGCGCGCGGAAGGCGATGAGCGCCAGCGCCGCCAGGAGCGCTGTGTGAAGCAGGGGTAGAAGCTCGAACGCCGACAGCACCAGGAACGCACCGGCGACGCCGAGCACGACTCCGTTCTTGCGCGGACGCGTCGGGGGGTTGCCGGACAGCGGGGCGATCACGAGGAAGTCGCGGGAGTCCCGCCAGCGCCGACGGAAGTCATGATCGGCCAGTATCAGCAGCGTGTCCCCCACGCGCAGCTCGATGGTGCCGATCTTGGCGTCCACGCGCTGCCCGGCCCGGTGCACCGCTAGCACCGCCGCGCGATAGCGGCCCCGGAAGCCGATCTCCTTGATCGTGCGTCCCAGCAGGGCGGACTCGGCGCCGATGACGACCTCGAAGAAGGCCTGCCCGTCGCCGGCCAGACGGGCGAGCTGGTGCGCCTCGGCGAACTCCAGGCCGCGCAGGCGCTGGAGGTCCACGATGTCGTCGACGCGGCCCGCAAACAGCAGCTCGTCGCCGCCGTGGAGCACCTCCTCAGGAGCCACGGGGGCGATGTTCTCCCCGTCGCGGGTGATCTGCGCCAGGAAGACGCCTTGGAGGTGTCGCAGACCCCCGTCCTCAACGCTCACGCCGTCCAGCGGTCCACGCGGGGTCACGCGCATGGCGACGGTGAACTGGCGGACCTCCTCGGTGAGGCTGCGGTCGGCGTTGCCGTGGTCGGGCAGCAGTTTGGTCACCAGCGCGACCATCGTCAGCGTCCCTGCGACCGCGAGCGGCAGGCCCACGGGGGTGAGCTCGAACAGCCCGAGCGGCTCATGGCCGGATTCGACGAGGAGGCCCGACACGGTCAGGTTGGTCGAGGTGCCGATGGCCGTGATCACGCCGCCGAGCACCGAGGCGTAGCTGATCGGGATCAGCAGACGCGACACGGAGATGCCACGGCGCCCGGCCAGGTCTATCACCGGGGGCACCGTCATCGCGACGATGGTGGTGTTGTTGAGGAACGCCGACAGCCCGGTGATGGGGAACAGCAGGCGCGCCAGCAGCGGCCGTCCCGACGAGCGGCCGAACAGCCGGCCGAGGACCGGCTCGAGCACCCCGGAGAGGTCGACCGCCCGCGCCAGGATCAGCAGGCACCCCACCACGATCGGCGCCTCGTTCGAGAAGCCCGCGAACGCCTGGTCGGAGTCGATGACGCCGATCAGCAGCAGGGCGATGCTGCCGCCGAGCACGACTGCGGCGGGTGGCAGCACCTCCCTGGCCAGCGTGACGATGACCGCCACGACCACCGCGAGGGTGATCCAGGCGTCCAGCGTCACGAGGGGTCCCCCGCCGCCGGGTCGCCCGGCTCCTCCACCCCGGCCAGCAGCGCGCAGTCGTCGATGTCGCGATGGCCGCGCAGAGTGCGCAGCAGGTCGTCGAGCTCGAGCCACTGGGCGGTGGTGCCCCCGGCGGCGCGCCAGGCCGCCCCCTCGCCCTGGGGAGCTCCGGCTTCGAGCGCGCGTTCGGCCAGGCGCCGCAGGATCGAGGGGTGGAAGCGCTCCACGACGACCTCCTCCCGCCACGCCCAGATGGAGCCGGGGTCGCCGCCCTGAGTGGTGAGCCGCTCCCAGTCCAGGCCGAGCGAGCGCACGACCCGCTTCCACACCAGGTAGGTGCTCACGGAGAGGCCGATCTCCATGCCCTTCATGGGGTCGGCGGACAGGTGCCGGTCGTCTCCATCAGGGGCGGGGCACCCAGCCCCGTTCCTCGACGTAGGCGATGACCCGGGCGGCGGACTCCTGCGGAGTCTCCTCGGCGGTGCGCAGGTGCAGCTCCGGGTTGGCGGGCGGCTCGTAGGGGTCGCTGATCCCGGTGAACTGCGGGATCTCGCCCGCGATGGCGCGCGCGTACAGGCCCTTGACGTCGCGCCGGATGACCTCCTCGAGCGGAGCGTCCACGAAGATCTCGGTGAAGTTGGTGTTCATGGCCCGCACCTGCGCCCTGGTCTCCGCGTACGGGCTGATGGCCGCGGTGATCACGCCGATGCCGTTGCGGGTGAGCAGCGATGCCACCCACCCGATGCGCAGGACGTTGGTATCACGATCGGCGCGGCTGAAGCCCAGCCCCTTGGAGAGATGCTCGCGCACCTCGTCGCCGTCGAGCCGCTCGACCGGAGCGGAGCGCGCGCGCAGCTCGGCCTCGACCAGCTCGGCGATCGTCGACTTGCCGGCGCCCGAAAGCCCCGTGAACCAGAGCAGGTAGCCCTCGGACACCCTTCCCCCTCTATCCTCGTGGATGTGCCCGCATCCCGTCGCGGAGTGTAGGTGCAATCCTGAGATTACTCCACGTGACAACGGACTCCACCGCGCATACCCTCCAGATGCCCTTCGGCGGACGGCGGGTGCCCGGCCGGAGGACGTCGTATGGGGGGATTTGTGAACAGCTACAGCCTGTCTCACCTCGATGCGCTTGAGGCGGAGGCCATCCACATCTTCAGGGAGGTGGCCGCCGAGCGCGAGCGGCCGGTCCTCCTGTTCTCGGGGGGGAAGGACTCGATCGTCCTCCTCCGCCTGGCCGAGAAGGCGTTCCGACCGGCGCGCTTCCCGTTCCCGATCCTCCACATCGACACGGGCCACAACTTCCCCGAGGCCATCGACTTCCGCGACCGGCGCGTCGCGGAGCTCGGGGAGCGCCTGATCGTCGCGAAGGTCCAGGACACGATCGATGCGGGCCGCGCTGTCGAGGAGACGGGGCCGCGGGCCAGCCGCAACCGCCTCCAGACCATCACGCTGCTGGACGCGATCGCCGAGCACGGGTTCGATGCCGCGTTCGGCGGCGCGCGCCGCGACGAGGAGCGCGCCCGCGCGAAGGAGCGCATCGTCTCGCACCGCGACGAGTTCGGCCAGTGGGACCCCAAGAACCAGCGCCCGGAGCTCTGGAACCTCTACAACACCCGCATCCGCAAGGGCGAGCACGTCCGGGTGTTCCCGCTCTCCAACTGGACCGAGCTGGACGTGTGGCAGTACATCGCCCGCGAGGGGCTGGAGCTGCCCTCCATCTACTTCGCCCACGAGCGCGAGGTGTTCGTCCGCGACGGCATGCTCTACGCCGCCTCCGAGTTCATCGAGCGCATGGAGGGCGAGGACGTCTTCACCGAGATGGTGCGCTTCCGCACCGTCGGTGACATGACCGTCACCGGTGCGACCAAGTCGACCGCCACGACGCTCGAGCAGATCATCGCCGAGATCGCCACCGCCGACGTGACCGAGCGCGGCGCATCCCGGGCCGATGACCGCTTCACCGAGGCGTCCATGGAGGACCGCAAGCGCGAGGGCTACTTCTGATGACCGACCTCCTCAGCCCCACCAGCATGGAGATGGACCTCCTGCGGTTCACCACCGCGGGCTCGGTGGACGACGGCAAGTCGACCCTCATCGGGCGGCTGCTGCTGGACACCAAGCAGGTGTTCGCCGACCAGCTGGCGCACGTGGAGCAGGCGAGCCGTCGTCAGGGCTTCGACCGCACCGAGCTGGCGCTGCTCACCGACGGCCTGCGC
>CAZVUW010000159.1:0-3954 GCA_964629825.1 uncultured Actinomycetota bacterium | reverse complement strand
GGAGAGTAGGACGCCGCGGAACCAAAACCTCCCAGCAGCCGCCCCCGGGCGGCTGTACTGGTTTTCAGACCCATCTCGAAGGACGTTCAGGTGGCCGACAAGCCCAGCGGACGCGATCGCCGCAAGCCCGCCGGTGGCGGCTCCGCCCGTTCTGCCGGCGGCGCTCGTGGCGGTCCCCGCGGCGGCGGTAAGAGCGGCAAGGGGACGACCCCGCGCAAGGCGCGCGGTGCGGGTCGGGTCGAGAGATCGTCCGGCGACCCCGCGTCCGGGGAGTCGCGGGGGCGCGGTAAGGGACGCCCGGGCGACTCCGGTTCGGCGTCGAAGAGCTCCCGTCCGTGGAAGGACGCTCCGGCCGGCAAGGGCGGACGGCGCGCCGGGCGCCCGACCGGCGGGTCCTCAGCCCCGGGCAGCGTCGGTGGCGGTAGGCCGGCGCCGAGCCCGCTGCGCAGCGCGACCCCTCGGCCTCCACGTCCGGATCTGCCGGTGGAGGTTCCGCGGGTTCCGCGCGACGTCCATGCCGATCTGCGCGGCGCCGCCAGCGGTCGTGATCTCGACGACGTCATCCGTGCCTTCACCAGCGCGGGTGAGGCGCTGATCGAAGGGGACCTTGACCGTGCGGTCCGGCTCCTTTCTTGGGCAAAGGCCGTCGCGCCCCGCAGCGTCATGGTGCGAGAGGCGCTGGGTGTCGCCCTCTACCAGAGCGGGGACTTCGCCGCTGCGCAGGCTGAGCTCGCGGCCTACCGCCGGCTGTCCGGCCGGCAGGACCAGAACCACCTGCTGGCCGACTGCGCCCGCGCCACCGGCCGAGACGACCGCGTCGCCGAGCTCATCGATGCCATGGTCTCGGATCCGTCCGTGCCGCGCGACCGCGCCGTGGAGGGGTTGATCGTCCAGGCCGGGCATCGCGCCGACCGCGGCGACCTGCGCGGCGCGATGGCGGTGCTCGAGCGGGCCGGATTGGACCCTGACGAGGTGCAGCCCTGGCACCCGCGGGTGTGGTACGCCGCCGGCGACCTCGCCGAGCGCATGGGGCGTCTGGAGGAGGCCCGTCAGTACTTCGAGGCCATCACCGCGGTCGAGGACGACTTCCTCGACGTCGAGGAGCGCATCGCCGCGCTCGGCGACGGCCGCTAGGCGCTACGGGGCGGCCACCCTTCCCTGCTCGCGCAGGTCGAAGTAGCGCAGCAGCCCCATGGCGTTCGAGCGGTAGCCGGAGAGCAGCGCCACGCGGTCCTCGGCCTCGGGGTCGTCGGGCGCAGCCGTCAGCTCGTCGGCGAAGCGCTGGGCGAGCGTCTCGGTGACGTGCGCCAGCTCGTCGTTGGTGCCCGCGGCCTCGATGCGGGCGGACTCCGCGACCTCGGCCCACAGGCTCAGCCGCTCGGATGCCTCGGTGAGCGCCTCCTCGGGCGGGTCCACGGCACCGTAGTGCGCCAGGTAGACCGTCTCGGGTGCGATCTCCAGGTAGCGCCGCAGCGTGCGCTGGGCCAGGACCAGGTCGAAGTCCGGCGGGGGGGTTGCGGGCCGGATCATGTCCATGCCCGGCAGCTTCACGCCGACCGAGTCGCCCACGAAGAGGGCGCCGGTCGCGCTGTCGAGCGCCGCGATGTGGTGCTTGGCGTGACCGGGCGTGTAGAGCAGCTCCAGCGTCCGCCCCCCGCCGAGGTCCAGGTGCTCCCCATCGCCGACCCCGCGGATCCGCTCGGAGTCGATGGGCGTGCAGTCGCCGTAGACCTGGTCGTACAGCTCGCCGTAGACGCGCCGGGAGCTGGCGTTGAGGCGCTCGGGGTCGACCAGGTGCCGGGCGCCCACCTCGCTGACCACGATCGTGGCCGAGGGGAACGCCTTCGCGACGTCGCCGGCTCCGCCCGCGTGGTCAAGGTGGATGTGGCTGAGGACCAGGTACGCCAGGTCGCCGGGTTCCATTCCGAGCTCGCGCAACGAGGCGATCACCGTCTCGATGGACAGCGCCGGGCCGCACTCCACCAGCGCGGGGCGGGGGCTCTCCAGCAGGTAGCCCGCCGTCACCCGGGACATCCCGGCGGTCATGGTGTCGATGGCGACGATTCCGTCGCCGAGACGCTCGATATCGGTGCGCACCTCGTCAGTCACCGTCAGAGCCCTCCATCGTCCGGTCGGACCGGAGCGTCGTGTAGCCGCGACCCGGGTCCACGAGTGCATACCCGGCGAGGGCCTGGCGCCCCAGGATCATGCGGAAGATCATCCCCGAGCGGTCCGTGACCGTGATGTCGATGTCCCGGTCGAGGGGGCCGCACACCAAGCGGGTTCGGACCACGGGCCGCACCTCAGCGGTGGCGCTGGTGTCGCGCACGGACTTGTAGCCCACGACAGGCGCCTCAACCGACACCACGCGTCCGCGCCGCCTCCGCGTAAGCGGGATCTCCATCCGCAGGATCGGCAGGGTGGTGCCATCGTGGTCGTGCTCGCCGATCTGCTCGGCCGAGCGCACGTGGATCGCCGAGGTCTTGGCGCCGGTGTCGAGCTTGACGCGGAGATCCTCGACCCCCCAGTCGGGCAACGAGGCGACCTCCTTCCAGCCGAGGACCGGCAGGCTCATCGTCCGCGGACCTCGGTGTCAGTCATGCTGTGTCGGCGCATCCGGGCGAGTCTAATCGGGTGCCGAGGCCGACTCCTGCTGGCACGAGCCCAGCACGTCCCGCAGGATGAGGCCCATCCGCGGCTTCGGACGGAACCAGGTCGTCTTGGGCGGCAGCAGGGCGCCGGCCATCGCGAGGTCCATCGCGACCCCAGCCGGCACCGGCGGGAGCACCACCAGCGCGCTGTCGGCGACCCCTCGCACCTGTGCCGCGGCCGACTGCACGTCGGGGTTGGGCGTCACCCGCGTGGGCGCCAGCGCCGGCACGACCACGTGGTCGATCAGCGCCGCCTCGAGCATGCGCCAGGCCGCTGGCTTGTCCGGCGGCAGCGCGGAGCGCAGGCGCTCCTGGTCGCGTGGGAGCAGCAGGTGACTGCTCCCGTCGGCGGTGATAAGGCCGACGGCCTCGCCACCCGAGCGCTCGACGGCTGCCGCCAGCGCCCTTGGAGCTGGTGGGCCCGGCCTGCGCTCGAAGAGCTCGTCCAGCGGCGCGAACGACCGCACCCCCTCGAGGACGCGGTGGATCGGCAGGATCTGAGGGCCGTGCTGCTCGACGTCCACCAGGTACATCAGCGTCCGCTGCCACGGCGGGATGGGCTCGGCGGGGTGCGGCCCCGCCAACATCCGCTCGGCGTACGCCAGCGCAGCCGCGTAGCGGTGGTGGCCATCGGCGATCACGGCGCGCACCGGCGCCAGGCCGCGGCGCGCGGTGGCGATGTCGTCAGGGTCATCCAGCGCCCAGACGCGGTGGTCCACCCCGGCCTCGTCGGTGAACGCCACGATCGGCGGCCGCTGGGGCGGGCGGGCGAGGAGCTCAGAGAGCTCCGGCTCGGGATCGCGGTAGAGCGCGAACACGGGCGCAACGTCGATGGGCGCGGCGGCCAGGCGCTCCAGCCGGCCTTCGACCCGCTCGGGGTGGACGGCCTCGTGGGGGAGCACGGCGCCGGTGCCGTCCAACGGCTCCAGCTTCACCGCCGCCAGCAGTCCG
This sequence comes from uncultured Actinomycetota bacterium, assembly GCA_964629825.1. Lineage (GTDB taxonomy): Bacteria > Actinomycetota > Nitriliruptoria > Euzebyales > Egibacteraceae > CAZVUW01. The sequence continues at coordinate 352 of CAZVUW010000159.1, read as the reverse complement.
CGCTGGACCGCTGGGACCCCATCGCGCAGCTCATGCTCCTCGTACAGGTACATGGCGGGGCGCGGGTCGCGCCTCAGCACGCCGGTGCGACGCCAGCGCGCCAGCGTGGCGCCCGCTGCGGTGTAGCCGCGCTCGTCGACGCGGCCCGCGAGGAGCTCCAGCACCGTGTAGGGGCTGGCCTCGCGGTGCCGCGCGTAGGTGACGGGGTCGAGGTCGTCGTATGAGGGCGCAGAGGTCGCGGTCACGTCGCCGGCGACCTGCGGGTCGTAGCGCACCCCCGCAAACGGCGCCGCGTCGACCACGTCTCCTCCACATCTCGACGGAAGGTCCACGATACTCGGGGTGATCCCGA
>CAZVUW010000158.1:0-4145 GCA_964629825.1 uncultured Actinomycetota bacterium | reverse complement strand
TCAGGGGCGCTCCTCGTCCAGGAGCGCCCCCCTGGTCACCGCCTCGCCGCCGAAGCGGTCACGCGCCTCGTCGGCGGCCCGCTCCAGCCGCCCCCAGCGGTCGTCGTCCAGCAGGCCGAGCTGGCGGGCGCCGCCAGCCGGCACCAGGTTGGACGTTCCGAGGCCGATGAGGCGCACCCGGACGCGCTCGAGCCGCAGTGCGTCCAGCGCCGCGCACGCCTCCCGGTGCAGCACCGTGGCCTCGTCGGTCGGCACGGCCAGGGTGCGGGAGCGGGTGATGGTCGAGAAGTTCGCGTAGCGCAGCTTGAGCGTCGCCGTGCGTGCCGCGACATCGGCGCGACGCAGGCGGCGCGCGACCTTCTCGGCCAGCCGCAGCAGCTCGCGCCGCAGCACCGCCGGGTCGTCCACGTCGCGGTCGAAGGTCTCCTCGGCGCTCATGCCCTTGGCCGGCTCGTACGGGACCACGGTGCGGCGGTCGTCCCCAACCGCCAGCTGCGCGAGGTGGCGGGCGTTGGCGGGCCCGAGGATGCGCTCGAGCGTGGCCTCCGGCGTGGTGCGCAGGTCCGCGACCCGGCGCACCCCGTAGCGCTCCAGCTTGGCGGCGGTCTGCTCCCCCACCCCCCACAGGTCGCGCACGTCCAGCGGGGCTAGGAAGTCGGCCACCTCGTCGGCGCGCACGTGCAGAAGCCCGTCGGGCTTCGCCTTCCCGCTGCACAGCTTGGCGATGAACTTGTTCGGGCCGATGCCGACGCTGGCGGGCAGGCCCAGGCGGTTGGCGATGTCGGCGCGCAGGTCCTCGGCGATCTTGCGCGGCTCGCCGAACAGGCGCGTCGCGCCGCCGACATCCAGGAAGGCCTCGTCCAGGGACAGCGGCTCGACTAGGGGGGTCCGCTCCCGGAACAGGTCCAGCAGCCGGCCGGAGATCTGCCGGTAGGCGTCGAAGTCCGGCGGCCGGACCACCGCCTCGGGGCACAGCCGCAGGGCCTGGGTCATCGGCATGGCCGACCGGATCCCGTAGCGGCGCGCCTCGTAGGAGGCGCTGGCCACGACCCCGCGTCCGCCCAGCCCGCCGACCAGCACGGGCTGGCCGGCAAGGCGAGGGTCCTTCAGGACCTCGACCGACGCGTAGAACGCGTCCATGTCCACGTGCAGGATCGGCTCGCTGGGCCGCTGCGGACGCCGGGCGCTCACGGGTCCAAGAGTAGGAGCCGTATCCTGCGAGGGTGCCCGCACAGCCCGCCCGCGCCGTCGTCTTCGACCTCGACGGGACCCTGCTCGACTCCAGCGCCGACATCCACGCCTCGCTGGTCTACGCCCTGCGCAGCTGCGGGGCGGACCACCCGACCCTGGACCAGCTCCGGCCGTGGATCGGCCGTCCCCTGGACGAGGTGTTCGCGGTGTTCGCTCCCGACGCCGATCCGATCGCGCTGACCAGCGCCTACCGCGAGCACTTCCTCAGCGAGGGCATCGCGGCCACGCGCCCCTTCCCCGGCGCCGAGGCGCTGCTGGAGGGGCTGCGCGACCAAGGCTGGGCGCTGGCCGTGGCGACGACCAAGAGCACCGAGGGGGCGCGCCGCACCCTGGAGCTGCTGGGCCTGCTCGACCGCTTCGACCACGTGCAGGGCACCGACGGGTTCCCCTGCAAGCCGGCGCCGCACGTGGTGCAGCACGCCCTGATCGGCCTCGGCCTGCACGACGCGGACCCGAGCGCGTCCTGGATGGTGGGCGACACGGTCCACGACGTCGCGGCCGGCGCCGCTGCGGGCCTGCGGACGGCGGCCGTCACCCACGGGGCGCATGAGCGCGAGCAGCTGCTCGGCTGCGCGGCCGACCTGGTCGTGGACGACCTGACCACGCTGGCGCGCCACCTGCTCGGAGGCTGACCGGCGCCTGCCGGGGCGGCACCTCGGCTCGGCCGCCAGCTCAGGCACCGGCCGACCCTCCCGAGGCGTGCCACAGGCGGCCGGCTCCCGGAGCGGTGATCCGCCCCGGCGCCGGGACGGCCTCGTGCGGCGGCAGCGGGCCCTCCTCCGCGAGCGCCCGCTCCAGCCAGCCCTCGCGCCAGGCGCGCATGAGCCGGGTCAGGTCCCACGCGCGCTCGGCGTTGATCGAGATCCCGCGCCGGCCGGTGAGGCGGACGATCCCCTCGACCATCAGCAGCCAGGAGTGGAACACGGTCCAGGCGCAGCGCTCGTGCACCGACTCGAAGAAGGCCGAGTCGCCGATCCCAGTCGCGTCGTCGAGGGACAGGAAGATGACCCGCTGACCGGACTTCACCGGCGGTGTCTGGGTGGCGACCTTGACCCCGCCGATGCGCACGCGCTGGCGGTCGCGACAGCGCCCGAGGTCCACCGCGCGCGTCACCCCGAGCAGGTCGAGCAGGTCGTCATAGAAGCGGATGACGTGCAGCGAGGCGTCCAGGCCGGTCACCTCGAGCTCGGCGCGGACGCGCTCGCTGAGGCGCAGCTCGGGCAGGCCCGGCGGACCGGGCGGCGGGAGCAGGCTCAGCTGCTCGGTCTCGGCCGGGGCCGTCGTGACTCCGACCAGCCGGGCGCGGGCGCTCGGGCGGGGGCGGCGCGCGGTCGCCCAGCGCTCGCTGACCTCGAGCAGCAGGTCGCGGCGGGTGCGGCGCTGGGGGCGCTCGGCGCCGGGCACCTCCAGACCCACCCCGCCGAGCTCGTCCAGCGCTCCGGCGAGCGTGAGCGCCTCGGCCACGGGCTGGGACAGGCAGGAGCGACGGCGCAGGTCCTCGACCGAGGTGAACGGCCGGCCGGCGACGATGCTCTCGATCATGTCGTCGTCGATCCCGGTCACGTCCTGCAGGCCCAGGCGGATGCCGAAGCGCCACGCGGGGTCGTCCGGGTCGGCGCCGAGGTCGAAACCCGCCGGCGGGCGCGGGACGCCGTCGCGCAGCGACCAGCCGCGCGGCAAGTGGTCGTCCGTGACGCCGAGCAGGGCCAGCGCGTCCTCGGCCGGGAGCCGCTCGACGCGGTAGTCCGCCGCCGAGCGGTTGACGTCCAGGCCGAGCACGGCGATGCCGAACTGGCGCGCGTCGTCCAGGATCAGCCGCCGCGGGTACATGCCCGGGTCGTGGGTCAGCAGGCCGGCCATGAACTCCGGGCAGTAGTGGGTCTTCAGCCAGGCCGAGCGGTAGGTCGGCACCGAGAAGGCCGCCGCGTGCGCCTTGCAGAAGCCGAACGAGGCGAACTGCGCCAGCGCGTGCCACAGCTTGGCGGCCACGTCGTCGGGGACGCCGCGCTCACGTGCGCCGGCGAGCACCCACTCCTGGATGTCGGAGATCTCGTCGGGGTCGTCCAGGCGGCGGCGCACCATGTCGGCGGTGGCCAGGTCGCAGCCGGTCAGCGCCGCCACGGTGCGCATGACCTGCTCGTGGTAGACGATCACCCCGTGGGTCTCGCCGAGTGCGCGCTCCAGCAGCGGGTGCGGCACGTCGCGCGTCCCGGCCTGCCGGCGCTTCAGGAACGGCCCGATCATGTCGCCCTTGACCGGACCCGGCCGGAACAGCGAGATGTCCACCACCAGGTCGCCGAGGTGCTCGGGTTGGAAGCGCCCCAGCAGCTCGCGCTGACCGGGTGACTCGATCTGGAACATCCCGATCGTGCGGGTCGAGCGGATCAGCTCATAGGTGCTCTCGTCGTTCCAGGGGATCGACGACAGGTCGAGGTCCTCCCCGCGCACCCGGCGGACCTCGTCGGTGCAGTGCGCCATGGCCGACAGCATCCGCACGCCCAGGATGTCGAGCTTGCACAGCCCCAGCGCCTCGACGTCGTCCTTGTCCGCCTGCGCCATCGCGAAGCCGTTGGCGCTGCGCTGCATCGGCAGCAGATCACGCAGCGCCGAGTTGCTCAGCAGCACGCCGCAGGGGTGCAGGGCCACGTGCCGCGGCAGCGAGTCGAGCCGCTCGACGACGTCGAACAGCAGCGCCAGGTCGGGCCGGGCGAGGTTCACGTCCTTCAGCTCGGGCAGATGCTCCAGCGCGGCGCGGACGTCGCGGGCGCGGACGTGCGGGAAGGACTTGGCGATGACGTCGATCTCGCTGGCGGGAAGGCTCAGCGCCTTGCCGACCTCGCGCAGCGCCATGCGCGCCTTGAAGGTCTCGATCATGGCGACGCAGGCGACGCGGT
>CAZVUW010000157.1:0-4223 GCA_964629825.1 uncultured Actinomycetota bacterium | reverse complement strand
CATGACCACGATCGCAACCGACCGAACCGAGGAGCTATCCGCGCGGCTGTTCGAGGCCGCCACCGCGACCCTCGAGATGTTCACCATCCACCTCGGCCGCCGGCTCGGCCTGTACGAGCTGCTGTCCGACGGCGAGGCCCGCACCGTGGCCGAGGTCGCCGCGCAGGCCGGCATCGCCGAGCGCTACGCACGCGAGTGGCTCGAGCAGCAGGCCGTCGCGGGCTTCCTCGACGTCGATGACGCCTCCGCCCCGGAGCACCAGCGCCGCTACCGGCTCGCGCCCGACCAGGCCCTCGTCCTGCACGAGCCCGAGAGTGCGGCGCTGGTCGCACCGCTCGCCTCGATGGTCGCGGGCATCGGCCAGGCGCTGCCTCAGGTGGTGCAGGCCTTCCGAACCGGCGACGGTGTGCCGTACGCCGCCTACGGCCGCGACTTCCGCGAGGGGCAGGCCTCGGCCAACCGGCCGCTGTTCGCCAACGAGCTGGCCGGCCAGTGGCTCGCCTCGGTCCCCGACGTCCACGAGCGGCTGCTCGCGGGCGCGAGGATCGGCGACGTCGGCTGTGGGCTCGGCTGGTCAACCCAGGCCCTCGCACGCGCATACCCGGCCAGCACCGTCGTGGGCATCGACGCCGACGCCGGCTCGATCGTGGACGCCAAGGGCCTGCTGCCGAGCGACCTCGCCGACCGGGTCACGTTCGTCAACGCCGAGGCTGCCAAGGCCAGCGCCTACGGCCCGTTCGACCTGGTCCTGATCGTCGAGGCCCTGCACGACATGGCCGATCCGGCCGAGGCGCTGGCGGGCATCCGCGCCGCGCTGGACGAGGGCGGCGTCGTCCTCATCGCCGACGAGCGGGTCGCCGAGAGCTTCACCGCGCCGGGCGATGACATCGAGCGGGTCATGTACGGCTGGAGCGTGACCGCCTGCCTGCCGGCTGCTCTGGCCGAGGGCGGCGAGGCGATCGGCACCGTCATCCGGCCGAGCGCGGTCGAGGACGTAGCCCGCCGGGCCGGCTTCACCCGTTGCGAGGTGCTGCCGGTCGAGCACGACATCTTCCGGCTGTACCGGCTGGAGGGCTAGACGGTCGGCAGCTCGGCGTAGCCGGCAAGGGTTCGCGCGGCCGCTGCCGCCGGAGACAACCACGAACGGACCATCTCCGCGGCGGCGGCCGCCCTTGCCCGGGCGGCCTCGGGGTCGGAGGCGACGCACTCCAGCGCCGCCGCCAGGCCCGCGACGTCGCCGACCGCGACGAGGCCGTCGTGGCCGAGGATGTCCCGCACCCCGCCAGAATCGGTCGCCACCACCGGAGTGCCGGCGCACACCGCCTCCGCGGCCACCAGCCCCAGCCCCTCGCGGTGGGAGGCCTGCACGACGACATCGGCCTGCGCGTAGGCCAGCCGCAGGGCCTCGGGCGCGATCGAGCCGGGCAGGCGCAGCTGCACGCCGAGCCGCTCGGCCAGGGCAGCCAGGCGCTCGCGCTCGGGGCCCTCACCGAAGATGGTCAGGTCGACCGCCTGCTCTAGCCGCGCCGCGGCGGCGATCACGTCGGCGAAGCCCTTCTCCGGCACGAGCCGACCGACCGCGAGCACGCGCAGGGCGCCGTCGCCGCCCGGCTCGCGGGCTGCCGCGGGAACGGCCAGAAGCCGCGCAGGATCCAGCGGCATGGGGTTGACCGCGTCAGCCGTGCGCCCGGTGGCACGTTTGAGCCGCTCGGCGAGGTCGGACGAGACGGCCTCGACCCGGTCGGCTCCGCCGAGTGCCCAGCGCGCCAGCCGCGCCAGGCGGGGACGGCGCTCGATCACGCCGATGTCCGTGCCGTGGACGGTGACCACGGTGGGGATGCGCACGGCCGCGAGCCGCGCGGCAATGGCGCCCGGCACCCACCAGTGGACGTGAAGCACGTCGGGCTTGGCGACGGCGACCTGCCGACGAACCGCCATCGCCAGCGAGGTCAGCAGGGACACGGTCAGCAGCGCGCCACCGGGGGACAGGGCCAGGCGGTGCATCTCGCCGCGGTAGGCGATCCGCTCGCGGCTTTCGGGCGCGTAACGGGCCAGGCGCACCCCGATGCCGCCGACGCGGTGGGTCGACGGCAGGCCGGCGTCATGCGGAGCGACGACTGTCACCTGCGCGCGGGCGTCCACCAGCGCACGAGCCCAGGTCAGCAGGAACGGCGCCTGGGGATCGTCCTCGGCGCGCGGGAAGACGTGGGTGAGAGCCAGGATCCGCACGCCTACGTCCGGCGCTCCGGGGTCTGCGACGAGCCCGGCCGGCCGCCATCCAAGCCAGGCGCGTTCGGCGGATCGGCGGCACGCGCCTCTTCACTCCCCGACGGCTCCAGCGCCGGATCCGAGTGCAGCTCGCGCACGCGGTAGGGCTTGCTGTCTCGCGCGAAGGAGTGCCGTAGCACGTCACCGATGAAGCCGGTGCCGACCAGCTGCACGCCGACCAGCACCGCGAGCACGCCGAGCAGCAGCAGGGGCCGCTGGCCGATGCCCGCGCCGAGGAAGATCTTGATGAACGACAGGTAGGCGAGGACGACCAGCCCCAGCCCCGACAGCAGCGCGCCGAGCCCACCGAACAGGTACAGCGGCCGGTCGGCGAAGCGGGTCAGGAACAGGACCGTCATCAGGTCCAGCAGCGTCTTCGGGAAGCGCAGCACCGACAGGTACTTGCTGCGGCCCGCCTGCCGGGACCGATGATGGACGGCCACCTCGCCGACGCGGAAGCCGAGGTCGTGCGCGAGCACCGGCACGAAGCGGTGGAACTCGCCGTACAGCGGCAGCTCGTCGGCCACCTCGCGGCGCAGCAGCTTGTAGCCGGTGTTGAAGTCGTGCAGCGGCAGGCCGGTCATGCGCCGCGTGGCGGCGTTGTAGATGCGCGACTGCCAGCGCTTGGAGGAGCGGTCGTCGCGCTGGCGCCGCCAGCCGCAGACGAGGTCGAGGCGCTCGTCCTCGAGGCGGTCGAGGAGCTTTGGCAGCTCGCCCGGCACGTCCTGCCCGTCCGCGTCGAGGGTGACGATCAGCTCGCCGCGCGCCGCGTCGAAGCCGGCCGCCAGCGCGCCGGACTTGCCGAAGTTGCGGCGCAGGACCACAACCCGCACGAGGTCCGGCCGCTCGGCGTGCAGCTTGGCCAGCAGCTCCGTGGAGCCGTCGGTCGACCCGTCGTCGACGTAGACGATCTCGCTGGTCACGCTGAGGCCGGCAAGCGCCTCCACCAGCTCGGCGTGCAGCCCGGGCAGCGCCTCGACCTCGTCGAAGACGGGCACCACCGCGCTGAGGTGCGGACGCACGTTCAGCGCCCCCTCCGCAGCAGCCGGGCGCCGCGCCGCCGCTCGCCGGCGGGGACGGCGACGGCCCGGGGAGGCTCCGCGCCAAGGGCGGTGTTGTGCGCCACCAGCGCGAAGGCGGGGCCATGCGGCCACCAGGGGTCGTCGAAGGCGAACCGGAAGCCGGTGAAGCCGTAGTGCTCCAGCGCGCCGAGGATGTCGGCGCGGCTCAGCCATGAGGTGTGCGGCCGCGAGCCGCCGCAGAAGGACGGGTCCTCGGCACCGGCGCCGTACTCGTAGCGGTGCAGCGCGGCGGTGTAGCCGCCGCGCTCCGAGAGCTCGGGCTCGGAGTCGGCGAAGCGCTCGGCGACGTCGGTGCGCTGGGCGAGCACCTCGGCATCCCAGTAGTGCGTCCACAGGAACACGCGCCGGGCGCGGCGGCCGAGCAGCTCCAGCAGCTCGAGCGGGTCGGCCAGGTGGTAGAGGACGCCGCTGGCCACGGCGAGGTCCCAGACGTCGTCGTGGTCGCGCAGGTAAGCCACGAAGTCGCCCAGCTCGAAGCGGGCCCGCAGGCCGAGCAGGTTCTTCACGACCAGGCAGCGCAGGAAGGCACGGCGGTGGGCCTCGACGGCGACCACGTCGGCGCCGGCGCGCTCGAGCATGGTCGTGTGCCCGGCCTCGAGCGGACCGAGCTCGAGGACGCGCATCCCGTTGAGCGGGCCGATCTCGGACAGCAGCCACTCGATCCGCTCGTCGGCGAACAGGTCCGCGCGCGGCCCGCCGACGGTCGTCCCGTCGGGCAGCGGCACGGCGGAGGTCCACTCGCCTTCGAACAGCGCCGCCTGGGTGTGGGGCGACGGCGGCTCGGTGGTGTACGCCTCCAGGGTGTCGTCCAAGGCTTCTCCGTGGTCGGGGGCGACGCGTGGCCTGGCTGCAACCCGCCTCAGTCTGCCATGG
>CAZVUW010000156.1:0-4273 GCA_964629825.1 uncultured Actinomycetota bacterium | reverse complement strand
AACAGCGCGTCGAACGGGCACACCTCGACGCAGATGCCGCAGTACATGCAGAGCGCGAAGTCGATCGCGAAGCGGTCGAGCACGTTGCGCGTGCGAGCGCGCGCGCCCGGCGTCTTCGGCGGCACGGTCTCCTTGTGCGACTCGATGTAGATGCACCAGTCGGGGCACTCACGGGCGCACAGCATGCAGACCGTGCAGTTCTCCTCCATGAGCGCGATGACGCCCCGGGTGCGCGGCGGCAGGTCCGGCCGGACGTGCGGGTACGCCTTCGTCGTGGCCGGCGACATCATCGTCCGAAGGGTCAGCCCGAGACCCTTCAGAAGGCCGATCTTGGGGATCGTTGCCACAGCTAGCTCCTCACGAGGCGACGACCTTGGCGATCGCCACGCCGATGATCTGGAAGATGCCGAGCGGGATGAGGATCAGCCAGGACACGCGCTGGAGCTGGTCCTCGCGCAGGCGCGGGAAGGTGGCGCGGAACCAGATCATCACGAAGCACAGCGCCGCGATCTTCCCGAACATCACCGCGAACCCGACGAGGCCGCCGAGCCAGCCGTCGGGCAGCGGCACCCCCGGCCAGACGTAGTAGCCGCCCAGGAACAGGGTCGCGGCCAGCGCGGACAGCACGACCATGCCGGCGTACTCGCTCAGCATGAAGAAGGCGTAGCGCAGACCGGTGTACTCGGTCATGTGCCCGAAGATGATCTCGGAGTCGGCGATCGGCATGTCGAACGGCGGGCGGTTCAGCTCCGCCAGCGCCGCCACGAAGAACAGCCCGAGGCCGAGCGCCTGCGGCACCGCGTAGGGAACCGGCACCGCGCCGAACAGCGTGAACTCGTACTGGGCCTCGACGATGCCGACCAGCGACATGGTGCCGGCCTGGAGCGCCACCCCGGCGGCCGCCAGCACCAGCGGCAGCTCGTAGGCGATCAGCTGCGCCGCGGCGCGGATGCCGCCCATGAGCGAGTACTTGTTCGCGCTCGCCCACGCGCCCATGAGGATCCCGATGACGCTGACGCTCGAGACGGCCAGGGCGAAGAAGATCCCGGCGTCGAGGTTCTCGGCCCACAGCCCCGGGCCCAGCGGCACCACCGCGAGGATGATCAGGGCGGGCACCAGGGTCACACCCGGCGCGAGGGAGAAGACCCAGCGGTCCGCGGCCGCCGGGATGATGTCCTCCTTCTGGATGAACTTGACCGCGTCGGCGACCAGCTGGCCGACGCCGTGCTTGACGGGGCCGATGCCGGCCTCCATCGGCCCGTAGCGGTCCTGCATGTGGGCAAGGCCCTTGTGCTCGATGTACCCCACGACCAGAGGCACCGTGAGGAACACGACCAGCATCAGGGCGACCTTGGCCAGGAGGGTCAGGGCCAGGCTGTCGAACGCGAGGAGCGATTCCATCCCGAGGGTCTCCGACCGTTAGCTAGCGATCGACGTCGCCGACCACGAAGAAGACGCTGCCGAGGATCGCGATCATGTCGGACAGCAGGGCGCCTTCGAGCAGGTAGGGGAGCATCGACACGTTGTAGAAGGACGGCGTGCGCATCTTCAGCCGCCACGGGGTCTTCTTGCCGTCGCTGACGAGGTAGTAGCCGAGCTGGCCCAGGGGCGCCTCGGTGCGGATGTAGACCGCGCCCTCGGGTGCCTTCACCATCTTGGGCAGCTTGATGTTCACCGGCCCCGACGGGATCCGCCCGTGCACCTGCTCGATGATGTCGAGGCTGGCGTCGATGCGGTCCAGCAGGACCATGAAGCGGTCGAAGCTGTCGCCGTTGGTGCCGAGCGGCACCGGGACGTCGAGCTCGCCGTACTTGCAGTAGGGCTCGGCCACACGAGCGTCATCCGGAACCCCCGAGGCGTGCAGGGTCGGACCCGAGACGCCGAAGTCGGTCGCGACCTCGGGCGGCAGCACGCCGACGCCCTTGGTGCGGCCGATGAAGATCTCGTTGCCGAGCAGCAGGTCGCGGTACTCCTCGTTGCGCACCCGCAGCGTCGAGACCAGCTGCTCGCTGGCGGCGAGGAAGCCGCGCGGGAGGTCCTCCTTGAGGCCGCCGACGCGGTTGTAGGTGAAGTGCAGCCGGCCGCCGGTGGCGGACTCGAGCATGTGCTGGATGTCCTCGCGCTCGCGGAAGGCGAAGAACACCGGCGTGATCGCGCCCAGCTCCAGGCCGAACGAGCCGACGAACATCAGGTGGTTGAGGATCCGGCCCCACTCGCACATCAGGACGCGGATCCAGGAGGCGCGCTCCGGCACCTCCATCTCCATCATCTTCTCGACCGCGAGGACGACCCCGAGCTCGTTGTTGAAGGCGCTCAGCCAGTCGTGGCGGTTGACCAACGCGATGATCTGGCGGTAGTCACGCGCCTCGGCGAGCTTCTCGAAGCCGCGGTGCATGTAGCCGATCACCGGCTGGGCGCGGACGATGCGCTCGCCGTCGAGGTCGATCACGACGCGCAGCACCCCGTGGGTCGCAGGGTGCTGCGGGCCGATGTTGAGGTTCATGTCCTGCGTGGACAGCTCGCCCTCGCCGCGGACCTCGACGAGCATGCTCTCGCCGGGCGGTCCGGGCAGAACCCCCGCTCCGGGGCGCGACAGCGTGTCGGTCACCGGCGCTCACCTTCCTCACCCTCGTCGGGCTGGGCTTCGTCATCCTCGGCGGTCTCGGCGCTGGCCGTGCCCGAGGTCTCCGGCGTCGGCTCCGGGGCGGGGGCGACGTCCTGCGCGGGCGCGCCCGCACCACCCGGGGGATCCGCCTTCATGCCGGGGGTCTCGGCGGCCGGCTTGTCGCCCGACTGCTCATCGGCGCCGGCGTGGCGGCCCTCGACCTCGATGCCCGGGGTGCCGCTGGGCGTCGGCGCAGCCCCCTCGCCCTGCTTGGCCTCGTGCTCAAGGTCCTCGACCGGCTGGTCCGTCTCCGGGGAGTCACCCGGCGCGCCGGCGGCCGTGTCGCCGCCCACCGCACCGGCGGCGGCGTCCTTGGCGATGGCGCTGCCGGCGATCTCGGCCGCTCCCTCCGGGCTGGAGGGGTCGGGCGTCCCGGCGGGCACGTCCTTGCCGGCCGCTGCGGGGGCGGCGGCCCGCTCGCCCTCGGCCTGAGGCTCCTCCGCCTGGCCGCCGGCGCTCTCGGCCTCGGGCACGATCGCGGGGTCGGGCTGCTGCGGGGTGCCCTCGGCGGTGTCCTGTGCGACGACGGCTCGCTCCGCCGTCTCCCCTGCCTGCGGCTCGGGGCCGTCGGCCTGGGCGGGGCGGCCCTGCTCCTGACCGGCCGGTCCCTCGCCGACGGGCGGGTTGGCGGCCTCGGCCTGATCCCCGCCCGCCTGGCCGCGCTCCGCTGCGGCCCGCTCCGCCGCCTTGCGCTTGCGAGCCTCGGCGGCCTTGGCCTTGGCGCGCTCCGCCTTGGCCTTGGCCGCGGCGGCCTTGTCCTCGGCCGAGACGGGCGTGTCCGATGGGGTCGCGGCCGCGGACTGACCCTCCTCCTTGCGCTCCTCGGGCTCCTTGGCGCCGGGCCACGGCTTGGCCTCGCGCGTCATCAGGAGGAACTCCTTGCGCAGGGGCCAGCCCTCGAAGTTCTCGACGGTGAGGATGCGCGGCTCCAGCCCCGGGTGCCCCTCGAAGCGGATGCCGAACATGTCGTAGGTCTCGCGCTCGGACCAGTTGGCCCCGCGGTAGACGTCGGTCAGGCTGGGGGCGACGGGGTCCTCGCGGCCGCCCGGCACGACGATGCGCAGCAGCACGCGGTGACGGTGGCGCGTCGAGTAGAGGCCGGTCACAAGGGCGAAGCCCTGCTCCATCAGGTCGACGCCGCAGTTGAACTCCCAGGCGTCGCAGGCGAGGCGCTCGTCCTCCTTGCACAGGCGTGCGGCGGAGACGAGGGCGTCGGGCTCGAGGGTCACGGTCACCTGGTCATAGGCGACCTCGACGTCGAGGACCTTCTCGTTCAGGAGCTCGCGGAACAGAGCGCCGATGGCCTCGGGAGTCATCCTCGAGGCCCCGGCCAGGCTTGAAGTCGCGGTCACGCGGCCTCCCTACATCGGGTCGTCGAGCGGATGGCGGGTGGGGTCGCCGCCACCGACGACGATCGGGCGGCGAGCCTCGCGCTCGGCGTACTTATCGCGCAGCGACTCCTCGGCGATCATCTCCTGGAGCTTGATGATCCCCTCGAGCAGCGCCTCGGGGCGCGGCGGGCAGCCGGGCACGTACACGTCCACCGGGATCAGCTGGTCGACGCCCTTGGTGACCGAGTAGCTGTCCCAGTACGGCCCGCCGCAGTTG
>CAZVUW010000155.1:0-4587 GCA_964629825.1 uncultured Actinomycetota bacterium | reverse complement strand
CTGATCGTCGCCCTCGACAACCTCGACGAGGTCATCGCGCTGATCCGCAGCGCGCCCTCGGCCGATGCGGCGCTGACCCAGCTCCAGGAGCGCTTCGCGCTGTCTGAGATCCAGGCGCGCGCCATCCTCGACATGCAGCTGCGGCGCCTGGCGGCGCTGGAGCGTCAGCGGATCCTGGACGAGTACCAGGAGCTCCAGGGCATCATCGCCGACCTGCGCGACATCCTCGCCCGCCCCGAGCGCGTCCGCGAGATCATCATCGAGGAGCTGTCCGAGCTGTCCGACCGCTTCGCCGATGCGCGCCGCACCCGCATCGTCGCCGGACACGGCGAGCTCGAGATGGAGGACCTCATCGCCGAGGAGGACGTGGTCGTCACGCTGACGCGCGCCGGCTACGTCAAGCGGGTCAAGACCAGCGAGTACCGCACCCAGCGGCGCGGCGGACGCGGCGTGGCGGGCACCAGCCTCAAGGAAGACGACATCGTCCGCGACCTGTTCGTGACGACGACGCACCACTGGCTGCTGTTCTTCACCAACCGCGGTCGCGTGTACCGGATCAAGGCGTGGCAGATCCCCGAGAAGTCGCGCACGGCCCGGGGGACCTACGTCGCGAACGTCGAGGGGCTGACCCTCGAGTCGGGCGAGACCATCGCCGCGGTCGTGGACCTCAAGAGCTTCGAGGACCCCGAGGGCCGGCCGCGCTACCTGCTGTTCGCGACCCGTCAGGGGATGGTCAAGCGGACGCCGCTGGTCGAGTACGACTCGCCGCGCAGCGTCCTTATCGCGATCAAGCTGCGCGAAGGCGACGAGCTCATCGGTGTGGCGGTCACGACCGGCCAGGACGAGGTCCTGCTGGTCAGCCGCAACGCGCAGGCCATCCGCTTCAAGGAGACCGACGTCCGCCCGATGGGGCGCGACACCACCGGTGTGATGGGGATGCGGCTGCGCGAAGGCGACGAGGTCCTGTCCATGACCCTGGCCGTGCCCGACGGGCAGCTGCTGGTGGTCACCGAGGAGGGCTACGGCAAGCGCACGCCGCTGGAGCGCTACCCGCTCCAGCAGCGCGGCGGCATGGGCGTGAAGACCGCCCAGCTGACCGAGGCCCGCGGTGGCCTGGTGGGCGCTCTGGTCGCCGCCTATGAGCAGGAGATCTTCCTGGTCACCGACACCGGCACGATCATCCGCATGGACGTCGCCGACATCCGCCCGACCGGCCGCAGCACACAGGGTGTGCGCCTGATGAAGCCCTCGCAGGGGGCCAAGGTCGCATCCGTGGCCAGGGTCGTGGAGGACCTGGACGCCGAGGTGGGGGAGTCGGGCGAATCGTCTGAGCCGGCTGATGGCCCTTCGGTTGAGGCGTCCGAGGACGCGTCGGCGGACGGGTCGGGTTCGACGTCGGTCGATGGATCCGACCAGTCGGACTGATCGGCTTCTGGAAAGCTCTGCTCGCTGGGAGGCGCTGAGCGCTAGGCTTCAGCAAGATCGCCGAGACCCCGCAGAAGCGGTATTTCGGAAGCAGACCCCCGCCGTAACGCGGGACGTCACGGCGAAGGGCCCTGAGTAATGGATCTGTGGGGGCATTGCAGCACCTGTGACCGCTGGTTCTCCATGGCCGGAGGAGTCGAGGTGTGCCCGGTGTGCCAGGCCGAGCCCGCGGTCGTGGCCGACCGCGACGAGAGCTCGTCGATGGACCGCGCATGAGGCGCTGGCCGGCTGACCGGCACGCGCCCGCGTATTCGCGCTGGCCGGCCGACCGACGGTGGCGCCCAGTCCCCCTCGCGTAGACTCGCTGGATATGTCGACAACACCGGGTACCCGAACCAGCCGCCCGCGCCCCGCTCCACCGGGGCGTCGCCCGGCCGCGCCGACTCGGCCCATGCGGCAGGTCACCCGCCGCAAGGTGACCGTCCGCCACGTCGACCCGTGGTCGGTGCTGAAGCTGAGCCTGATCTTCTACTTCTGCCTGCTGCTGGTCGTCATGCTGGGGCTGGCGGTCTTCTGGTCGGTCGTGAACCGCCTCGGCGTCGTCGAGCAGGCCCTGGGCTTCCTGCTGGAGCTCAACCTCGAGCTGGAGATCAACGCCGGCAACATCGCCCGCGCGGTGTTCCTGATCGGGCTCCTGAACGTCGCCCTGTTCAGCGGGATCAACGTCTTCCTGGCGTTCCTCTACAACCTGGTGTCTGACCTCCTCGGCGGCCTGCGCATTACGCTGGCTGAGGAGGACCTGGTCGAGTAGGGGTCCTGCGCCGGGCTGGCGGCGGTTCCTGCGCCGCGGGTCCGGGTTGTCGCCGAGGTCGCGGGCGGGGCTGTGAGCCGGTCCCGGGCGGGCTGTGGCCCCCGGTCGCGGGTGGCCCGTGGGGCAAGCCCCGAAGGTGCGTGCTCGAGGCGCCCCCGCTACACTGCCGGGGTTGCACGGGCCATTAGCTCAGGCGGTTAGAGCGCACCCCTGATAAGGGTGAGGTCCGAGGTTCAAGTCCTCGATGGCCCACCGTCGCAGCCTCCTCCCCAAGGAGCGTGCCCTATGAGAAAGCTCCTCCTGCTCGCAGCCGCCGCGGTCGGCGTGATGGCCTTCCTGAAGCGTCAGCGCGAGGCAGAGCTGGACGAGGCCATCTGGGAAGAGCCCCGCGACCTATAAGCCGGCTTGGGTCAGGGTCGCCTGGGACCGCCGTCGCCGTCGCCGACCCTTCCGGCCTACCCGTCCGCCGCCGCTCGACCCGCCCGACCCACTTGCGGCGTATATGCCGCAAACGGGTTCACCCCACCAAGATCCACACCCCTCGGGCCCTTAGCTCAATTGGCAGAGCGCCGCCTTTGCAAGGCGGAGGTCACCGGTTCGATTCCGGTAGGGTCCACTTGCATTTCCGCAGGTCATCCACAGGTTCCGGCAACTTTCTGCCGGCCTGAGGGCCCGACCGGAGTAACAACGGGGTGGGCCCCTCCTGAGCAGCAGGCCGCACCTTAGCGCGACCAGCGTCCAGTTCGCGTGGATGAAAACTGCGGTGGACTGCGGCTGATCGCTACAACCCTGCCGCCGCATGCCCGGCGGGGTAGTAGCCCATGAGCCCTGTCTCCCGGCCCAGCGAGGGCGAAGCCTGGCGCGCGACTCGTGGGTTCCCCGCTGGGGCACGGGGCTGTGCGAATGCGGCTTCTAAAATAAGTCGTGTGGTATAGTGCCCATCATGACCCAGAACCCCGAAGCCCAGCTGCTTGCCCGGCTGAGGCCAATCTGCAGCGACGTCTACGACCTCCTTGAGGAGGCCGCGGTCCGGGGTGGTAAGAACCTCTCCATCTACGAGGACCCCGATCCGGCCGCGCTCACCAACTTCACAAGGTTCCACTTCCAGCTCAGCCTCCGAGACAAGGAGTTGCCCGGCTGGAGGATGCGGCCGGACGTCAACAATGGCGGCACCCACCTAGTCACCGAGGATTCCATGGTGGTAATGCGGTTCCGGCACAAGCCCGGGGTGCCGCTTCCACCGACAGGCTTGTCTCGGGCCCAGCGGCGTTACTGGCGCCAGGAGTTCATGGACGGCTTGTTCCCAGACAAGCAAAACCTCGTCGCGGCCTGGTACATAGACCGACGCGGGGAGGCCCACATCGAGATCTACCGTCCCCGAGACGTTTGGGGATACGAGGGCAAGGAAGTCGTCGATCTGCGTTTCGACCTGCCGCGGGACCCAGATGGCTTCGACAACCTCGAATGGGCGCCAATGGAGGAGCATCTCAGCGATGAGATGTTCATGGATCAGGCGCAGCCTGAGCCGGCCGTATCGGCCGATGACGATGACTAGGGGAGAACGCGTCCGGGACTTCCGGCACATGCATGGATTGACGCAGGACGACTTGGCTAGCGCCGTCGGCGTTACGCAGTCGCTCGTTTCGCAAGTTGAGCGCGGACTGGTAGAAGCAGATCCGCTCATCATGCGTTTGGTGGATATCTATAACGTCCCCAGGAACTTCTTCGACCGTGGTCGACGGACGCTACTCGATGAGAATACCGGGAGCATTCGATACCGCCGGCTCGCGAAAACAAAGAAGCGAGTAACCGACCGCGCCACGGTCCTGTTCGCTGAAATTTATGATCGTGTGAACCTGCTGGCTGACAGAGTCAAGCTCGCCCCTGCCAAGCTTGCCTCAGCCGACCGCGCCGACGTTCACCAAGCCGCGCAAGTCACACGTCAGCTGATGGGAATCGACGACACCTCGCCCGTCGGGAATGTGATGCGTCGCTGTGAGAACAGCGGCGTGATTGTCGTCTCCCTTGACTTCGGCTATGAAGCCATTGCCGGTGAGATGATTGGCCACGACGGCATGTCCGCCTGGGAGGGACCTTGGGACCACCCAGTGATTGGATACTTTCCGACCGATTCAGGCGATCGTCAGCGCTTTACGCTCGCGCATGAGCTCGGCCATCTCGTCCTCCATCAGGGTATCGTCGGAGACATCGATCCGTTGGAGAAGCGACGCTTGGAGGAGGAAGCCAACAGGTTCGCAGGCTCCTTCTTGGTACCCACAGCGCTCCTCAGAGCCGCTATTGCCGACCGCGGACCTACACTTACTACGTTCAGGAACCTCAAAGCGGGACTC
>CAZVUW010000154.1:577-4673 GCA_964629825.1 uncultured Actinomycetota bacterium | reverse complement strand
TCCCCAAGACGATGGACAACGACGTCCACGGCACCGACTACTGCATCGGCTTCTCGACGGCGGTCACGCGCAGCGTGCAGTTCATCAACGACCTGCGCACCAGCGTCGGGTCACACGAGCGGATCGCCGTCGTCGAGTTGTTCGGCCGCTACAGCGGCGAGACCTCTCTGATCTCGGCCTACCTCGCCGGCGTCGACAGGGCGGTGATCTCGGAGGTGCCGTTCGACATCGACCGGCTCACGGGCCTGCTGGTGGACGACAAGCGCCGTAATCCGAGCAACTACTCGATGGTGACCGTGTCCGAGGGCGCGACGATGGTCGGCGGCGAGCTCCAGCTGACCGGCGAGGCGGATGCCTACGGCCACCGCAAGCTCGGAGGGATCGGCGAGCTGACCGGCGAGCTGATCAGGGAGCGCACCGGTGAGGGCATCATCACCCAGTCGGTCGGCTACCTGATGCGCTCGGGCAGGCCGGACGCGCTAGACCTCATGGTCGCCACCAACTTCGCGGTGATGGCCGCGGACCTCCTCCTCGCCGGCGATCGCGGCCGGATGGTGGCGCTCCGCAACGGCACCTACAGCAACGTGCCGATCACCGTCACCGGGGAGGGAGCGCGTCGCGTCGACGTCGACGCGCTCTACGACGCCGACGCTTACCGGCCCAAGGTCCGCCACGTCGCCGGCAAGCCGATGTTCCTGTACTGACGTCTGCCCACACAGGACATCCCTGATCTGAGCTCGGTCAGGTGGTCAGGAGGGCCACCGGCAGGGCGGTGAACAGGTCCTTGAGCGCCGGCTCAGCCCCGCGGTCGCGCTCGGTCAGGTTGAGCACGTCGCGCGTGGGGTGGAGGTCGCCGAGGCGGACCGCGGTGTCACCCCAGGCGGCGCCCAGCGGCCAGTCGTCCGGGCCGGGCATGAGCGGGCCGGGAAGACGCGGCGCGACCGCGACGAGAGCATCGCCGTCCGGCGCGACCCGGGCGTAGGCGACGACCCGTTCCGCGTGCTCGCCCACCACCTCGAGCGGCAGGTAGGCGCCGTGGAGCCCGACGCAACCCGGGTGGTCGCGGCCGGCGCGCAGCGACTGGCGCAGCACCCACTGCTTGACGCAGCCGTCCTGCCAGGACGCAAGCAGGGCTCCCGGGTCGACCGTGCCCGCGAGCTGCAGACCGGTCTCGACCAGCGCCGTCGCGTCGACCGTCCGGCGGTTGTCCGGGTCCACGAGGTCGTCGCGCCAGCTCTCGCCGCCCTGGTAGGTGTCGGGCACGCCCGGGCTGGTCGAGCGCAGCAGCACCTGGGCGAGGCCCGTGACCGCGGCGATGCGGCCTGCACGGCGTGCGACCGCGCCGAAGTCGTCGAGAAACGCGGCCGAACGGGTCGGGTCCAGCAGCGCGCGGACGAACGAGTCGATGCCGGCCTCGAAGTCCTCGTCCGGGTCGATCCAGGAGGTGCGCAGCTTCGCCTCGCGGGCGGCCTTGACCAGGTACGCGGCGACGCGGTCGGCCAGCTCGTCGAGGGCGGGCTCCACCTGCTCCAACGGCCAGACGCCGACCAGGGCCTGATAGCACAGGTACTCGGTCGCCGCGTCGGGCGCGGTGCCGGACGGCACATCCGCGACCAGATGGCGGTTGGCGCGGACCCAGCGGGCGACGCCTTCGCGCCAGGCCTCGGCGTCCTCGGTGAGCGCGGCTGTGCGCAGGCGCGTGTCCTCGCCGCGCTTGGTGTCGTGCGTGGCGGTGGTGAGCATGCCGCCCGGGGCAGCCGCGGCGCGTACCAGGTTGGCCCGGTGGAAGGCGTCCGCGTCGGCGCCGAACGGCTCTGGCTCGACCCCGACCTCGTTCAGCGCGACCAGTCGGTGCTGCCGGTACAGGAAGGTGTCTTCCACGCCCTTGGCCATGGCGGCCGAGGTCAGCTGCTGGAAGCGCCGCACGACCTCGTCGCGCAGCGGCGTCGGCTCGAGCGCACCGCTGACGGCGGCGATCAGGAGGTCGCCGAGCTCGGACGGGAAGCGGCCCGACTGCCGGCGCAGGGCGGCGTCGACCGCGGCACCGATGCGCGCCACGTCCGCTTCGGAGCCGCCACCCCCCGGGGGTGCGTAGGTCCGGTAGACGGGGAGCGCCGCGGTGATCGCGATGATGGCGGTGCGACAGGTGTGCCAGTCGATGTCGCGCAGGTCCGGGTGCTCGCCGCACAGGGCCCACAGCCGGTGCGCCAGACGATCCGTGTCGGTCAGGAGGTCGCGCTCGAGGATCTCCTCCTTGGCCCGGTAGATCGCCTCGTGCAGGTCGGCGGGCCAGGCGTCCATGGCCTCGGCGACCTCGGTCAGGACCTGTTCGGACACCGGATCGACGGAGAGCCGCAGGACGTCGCCCAGGAAGTCGTAGCCGGTGGCGCCGGCGATGGGCCAGGCCGGCAGCCGCTCCCCCGGGGCGAGGATCTTCTCGGCGACGATCCAGGCGTCCCCGACCGCCGCGCGCAGCCGCTCCAGATATCCCGCCGGGTCGCTCAGGCCGTCGACGTGGTCGATGCGCAACCCGTCGAGGACGCCGTCGCGCACCAGCCGGACGATGGTCGCGTGAGTGCGCTCGAACACGTCCGGGTCCTCGACCCGCACCGCGGCCAGGTCGTTGATCGCGAAGAAGCGTCGGTAGTTGACCAGCGCGTCGCCCACCTTCCAGTGGACCAGCCGGTAGTGCTGGCGCTCGAGCAGCGTGTGCAGGCGCTGCCAGGACTTGGTGTCCCCGGGCTCGCCGTTCAGCGCCTCGGGGCCGCCGCTGCGCTCGACCGCCTCGAGTGACGCCTCGGTCAGCGGGAACACGTGGTCGTGGTAGCGCAGCCGCGTGCCCTCGTCGGTCTCCTCGAGCCGCAGCTCGCCGCACGCCAGCGCCGTGCCGTACGACGCACCCAGCACCGGAAGGATGACCTTGCCCGCCGCGCCCGGCAGCAGCGGCTCCCAGTCCACGTCGAAGAAGGCGCTCGCGCCGCCGGCGCGACCTTCGGCCAGCAGCTGCATCCACAGCGGGTTGTCAGGGCCTGTCCCTACGTGGTTCGGGACGATGTCACCGACCAAGCCGAGCCCGGCCGCATGCGCGCGCTCGGCGAGGGCGCGCAGGCCGTCCTCTCCGCCGAGCTCGGCGGACACCGTGGCGGGATCGGCCACGTCGTAGCCGTGCGTGGAGCCCGGGCGGGCGGTAAGCAGCGGCGACAGGTAGATGTGGCTGACACCGAGCTCGGCCAGGTGCTCCACGCGCTCGGCGGCGGCGGCGAAGCCCGCCTCCGGCGTGAGCTGGATGCGATAGGTCGCGCGGACCGGCCGGGTCCGCGCGGGCTCATCTGCTGGTTCGCCGGCGCCGCGAAGGCTCAAGACTCGTCCTCGCGGCGCAGGAGCATCAGCCCGAGCCCCTCGACCTGCAGCTGGTCTCCGGCCGTCAGGTCCTGACGCCGTGCATCGCGGCGGCGCCGGTCCTCGGCGGCGGTGTCGATCAGCACCTCCCACTCCCTACCGAACTCCTGCGGCGGGAGCGTGAAGGCGACCGGCTCATGCGAGCCGTTGGTCAGCAGAAGGAAGCTGTCGTCGGTGATCGGACGGCCGCGCTCGTCGCGGCTCGGTATTCCCTCGCCGTTCAGGAACACCATCAGCGCCTGCACTGTCGGGGCGCTCCAGGCTTCCTGTGGGACCTCGGTGCCATCGGGCTGCAGCCACATGAGGTCCGAGGCCGCCCCGTCCTCCTCGCCGGAGAAGAACTGGCGGCGGCGGAAGATCGGATGGGCGCGGCGGAGCTCGATCAGGCGGCGTGTGAACTCCAGCAGCGACCGGCCCTCGCGGTCCAGGTCCCAGTCGACCCAGGACAGCTTGTTGTCCTGGCAGTAGGTGTTGTTGTTGCCTTGCTGCGTCCGGCCGAGCTCGTCGCCGCCGAGCAGCATCGGGACGCCCTGGCTGAGCAGGAGGCTCGCGAGCATGCTGCGCTGGCGGCGGCGGCGCAGCGCCAGCACCGCGGGGTCGTCCGTGTCGCCCTCGACCCCGGAGTTCCACGACCGGTTGTGCGACTCACCCGAGGAGTTGTCGTCGAGGTTCGCCTCGTTGTGCTTGTCGTTGTAGG
>CAZVUW010000154.1:0-567 GCA_964629825.1 uncultured Actinomycetota bacterium | reverse complement strand
GTGAACCCGTCGTGGGCGGTGATGAAGTTGATAGATGCGTAGGGGCGGCGGCCGTTGTGCGCGTAGAGGTCGCTCGAGCCCGACAGACGCGAGGCGAGCTCCCCGATGCCGACGTGCTCGCCGCGCCAGTAGTCGCGCATGTAGTCGCGGTACTTGCCGTTCCACTCCGTCCACAGGGGCGGGAAGTTGCCCACCTGATAGCCGCCCTCGCCGACGTCCCAGGGCTCGGCGATCAGCTTGGTCTGCGACACCACCGGGTCCTGCTGGATCAGGTCGAAGAAAGCCGACAGGCGATCGACGTCGTGCAGCTCACGCGCCAGCGTGGAGGCCAGGTCGAAGCGGAAGCCATCGACGCGCATCTCGGTGATCCAGTAGCGCAGCGAGTCCATGATCAGCTGCAGCACGTGGGGATGGCGCACGTTCAGCGAGTTGCCCGTCCCCGTGTAGTCCATGTAGTAGCGGGCATCGCCGTCGACCGTGCGGTAGTAGGCGAGGTTGTCGATGCCGCGGAACGACAGGTGCGGGCCCATGTGGTTGCCCTCGGCGGTGTGGTTGTAGACCACGTCG
>CAZVUW010000153.1:0-4982 GCA_964629825.1 uncultured Actinomycetota bacterium | reverse complement strand
GCACGGCAAGAAGATGTCGAAGTCGTTCGGCAACGTCATCGACCCGCTGGAGCTCATCGACCGCTACGGCGCGGACGCGCTGCGCTTCGCGCTGCTGCGCGCCTCGGCCCCGGGGACCGACGTGCCGATCGCCGAGGAGTGGGTCGAGGGCGCCCGCCGCTTCGCGAACAAGCTGTGGAACGCCGCGCGCTTCGTCCTCGGCCGGCTGGGCGAGGGCTACTCGGTCTCCGAACCGCCCAGCGAAGGCCTCGCGGTCGAGGATCGCTGGATCCTGTCGCGGCTGGAGGCGGCGCGCGCGACCGTCGACGCCGCGCACGAGGCCTGGGACCTGTCGCGCTCGGCCCGCACGCTGTACCACTTCATCTGGGACGAGTACTGCGACTGGTACCTCGAGCTCGCCAAGCTGCGCGACGACGACACCGCACTGCAGGTCCTCGGGCACGTGCTCGACCAGGCGCTGCGACTGCTCCACCCGCTGATGCCGTTCATCACCGAGGAGATCTGGCAGGCGCTGCACGGCGAACCGGCGCAGAAGGGAGCTGAGGAGCCCGCCCTGATCGTCGCCAGCTGGCCCGCTCCCGCTGAGGGGCGCCGCGACGCCGAGGCCGAGAGCACCTTCACGGCTCTTCAGGAGGCGGTGACCGAGCTGCGGCGCTTCCGGGCCGAGCACGGGCTCGTGCCGAGCCGCACCATCGACGTCGCCGCCGTGGCGGACGGATCGGCGCGCTCGGCGCTGGAGGCCGGGCTTGAGGGTGTCCGCCGCCTGGCCCGGGTGGAGTCCTGGACCTTCCTCGACGACGCCGCCCAGCTTGACGGACCCGTCGGCAAGATCACGCTCTCAGGTGCCGAGCTGCTGGTGCCGCTGGCCGGGATCATCGACCTGGACGAGGAGCGCGAGCGCCTTCGCCGGGAGATCGACCGCGCCGTCGCCGAGCGCGAGCGGGCGGAGCGCAAGCTCAGCAACGCCGGCTTCGTGGCCAAGGCACCGGAGGTGGTCGTCCAGGCCGAGCGGGACAAGGTCGCGGACTGGGCCGCGACCGAGCGGTCCCTGCGCGCGCAGCTCGAAGCGCTCGGGTAGGGCCGGTGGACCAGGGCGGGGCGACGCCGGCCCTCGAAGGCATCGCGGCCGAGCTGTCGGCGCGCTGCCTGGCCGGCATGGTGCGTGCGGGTGAGCTGCTCGCGGGGGAGGAGCCCGAGCGCGTCTGCGCGACCTTCGGGCTGTGGCTGTCCGAGGCGCGTCGCGCATGGCCCTGGCTGCCGGGCCTCTGCTACGACGCGCTGGCCCCGCTCGGGGTGGCGTTCCCGACCGAGGATCGGCGCGCCGTTGTGGTCGGCCGGCTGCTGGTCGCAGCCGAGAAGGACGCAGGCGCGGTCACGGCCGCCCTGCGTTCGCTGGGCTCGGCCGAGCGGCCGCGCTGGGAGGCCCCGGCCGGTGACGCCGCCGGCGCCCTCAGGGTCCGCCGGCTGGCTGCCGCGGTCGACGGCTTCTGGTCCGAGCTGGCGCGCGCCGCCTCGGAGCTGCACGAGGTGGTCGTGCTCCGCGACCGCGCCGGCGCCGACCGCATCCTGGGTCGGGCCCGCCGCCGCCTCGAGGACGTCGCGGAGGAGATCAAGTGGCTCGCGCAGGCGGTCGCAGACGCGGCCCTGCAGCCGCCGGTCAGCGAACCGCCCCCGCCGCCTCCCCCTGCGCAGCCTGAGGAGCCCGCGCCGCACGTGGCGGCCGCCACGGCGCCGATCCCCGCGCCCACGGCTCCCATACCTCCGCCACCTGCGGTGCCGCCGCCGTCCGCCATCCCGCCGCCCAGCCCGGTGCCGCCGCCCCGTGCGCCGGCGGCCGCCCCGCGCCCCCGGCCGGCGCAGCCGCGTCCGCCGGTGCGCCGCCCGGTCGGACCGCCCGAACCGGCCCCGCGCGAGCGCACCTGGGAGCCGATCCTCTTCGTGATCCTGGCTCTGATCGCGGCGATCCTGGTACTGGTCCGCGTCGGAAGCCTCTGAGCACGCCTGGGTGGGGCGCTCGCAGGTCCGCCGCGCGTACCTACACTTGCCGGTCATGACCTCAGCCCCCGAACCCTCCGAAGACGAGTACGCCGCCACGATCGCGGCCCTCTTCGCGCGCCAGCCCAACCGCATGCATCCGGACCTGGAGCGGATGCAGACGCTGGTGGAGCTGCTCGGCCGACCCGACCAGGCCTACCCGGCGATCCAGATCACCGGCACCAACGGGAAGACCTCGACCACAGCGATGATCGCCTGCCTCCTCGGGGCGCTGGGGCTCAAGGCCGGCAGCTACACCTCGCCGCACCTGCAGGACGTCCGTGAGCGCATCCGCATCGCCACAGAGCCGATCAGCCGTGCCGAGGTGGTCGAGGGCCTGGCCTACCTCGAGCCGTTCCTCCAGGAGGTCGACGAGCGCCACGCGCAGCGGCTGACCTTCTTCGAGGTCCTGACCGCCCTGGCGTTCAACCACTTCGCCGACTCGCCCGTTGACGTCGGCGTGTTCGAGGTGGGCATGGGCGGGCGCTGGGACGCCACCAACCTGGTTCGTGGGGAGACCGCCCTGATCGGCCGGGTTGCGCTGGACCACCCCGAGCTCGGCTCGAGCGTCGAGGAGGTGGCCCGCGAGAAGCTCGGCATCGTCAAGGACGGCGCCGTCGTGGTCTCGGCCGTCCAGGAGCCGTCGGTGGCCGACATCGTGAAAGGCGTGGTCACGGATCGCGGCGGACGCCTGGTGGTCGCCGAGGTGGACTTCGGCGTGGTCGAGCGCACGCCGGCCGTCGGGGGGCAGCAGCTGACCCTGCGGGGTGTCACAGGCACCTACGACGACATCTACCTGCCGCTGATCGGCGAGCACCAGGCTCGCAACGCCGCCAACGCCCTGGCCGTGGTTGAGGGCTTCCTGGGCTTTGCCGGCGGGCTGGACGCGGACGTGGTGCGCACCGGCTTCGCGGCGGTGCGCAACCCCGGGCGCCTGGAGGTGATCCGCCGCGGTGGAGCGGCGGCGGAGCCCGGCGAGGGCGCCGCGCCGGTGCTGCTCGACGGCGCGCACAACCCGGCGGGGATGGCCGCGCTGGTCCGTGCGCTGCGGGAGGAGTTCGCACACCGCAACCGCGTGTTCGTGCTCGGCATCCTCGGCGACAAGGACGTCGAGGCGATGGTGTCCGAGCTGGTCGGTGTCGCCCAGCACGTGGTGGTGACCGCGCCGCCATCGGGGCGGGCGGCCGACCCGGAGCGCCTGGCGGCGATCGTCGAGGCGGCCGGGATCAGCGCCGAGGTCGCACCAGACGTGCCGGCGGCCCTCGAGCTCGCCTCGGGCCTGGCCACCTCCGAGGACGGGATCATCGTCACCGGGTCGCTGTACACGGTCGGTGCCGCCCGCGACGCCCTGGGCCTCGAGCCGCAGTGAGCCCGGGCGGCCAACCCCCCCGCTGCGCAGGCCCCTCCCGCGTCCGGATAACCTTCCCGAGCACCTACGACCCACTAAAGAAGGCTTCTCCACCCATGAGCGAGCGCACCCTGATCCTGGTCAAGCCCGACGGCGTCCGCCGCGGCCTCGTCGGCGAGGTCATCTCCCGCATCGAGCGCAAGGGGCTGACCATCTCGCGGCTGGAGCTGCGAACCCTCGACCGCGAGACCGCCGAGGAGCACTACGGCGAGCACCGCGAGAAGCCGTTCTTCGGCGAGCTGGTCGAGTTCATCACCAGCGGTCCGCTGGTCGCCATGGTGGTCGAGGGACCCGATGCGATCGCCGCCATGCGCGGGCTCATGGGCGCCACCAACCCCATCGAGGCCGTTCCGGGCTCGATCCGCGGCGACTTCGCCACCGTGATCGGCGAGAACATCGTCCACGGCTCGGACTCACCGGCCAGCGCCGAGCGCGAGATCGGGCTCTTCTTCCCGGCCTGACAGCATCGCAGCACGAGGCCGTCGCGAGCCGTCCACAGCTCGCGGCGGCCATCTGACCGTTCGGGCGCCGCGCTGAGGGATGCTGCTGGTCGTAGCCGACCAGGAGCCAGCCTGTGCGCTCGATCGCGTTAGCCGAGAAGGCAGAGCTCGCCTCCCTACGCCTATTCCCACCACCTCCGGGTTGGACGCTGCGTCCGGACGGCGACGTCGGACGGGCGCAGGTGACATGCCCGGAGGATGCGGCGGCGCTGGTCGCGCCGCTGGTCCGCGGCAGCGACCGCGAGCTGTGCCTGATCGTGAGCCTGGACGTGAAGCACCGGCTGCTCGGGATCTCGACCGTCTCGGTGGGCACGGCCGACCACACCTTCATGGCCCCGCGGGAGGTGTTCCGGGACGCGCTGCTTGCAGGGGCCTCCGCGCTGTTCCTCGCCCACAACCATCCCAGCGGCGATCCGACGCCATCGGGGGATGACCGTCAGGTGACGCGCCGCCTGGCGCAGTCCGGAGCCCTGCTCGGCGTCGACGTCCTCGACCATCTGGTGCTCGGCGACCCCGGTTGGACCAGCCTGGCGCGCCTCGGAGCGCTATAGGTCAAGTAGAGGTTGAGATGGAGCAAACCCGGTCGAATCGACTTCCACGCGCACTGCGCGCATCCGGGGGGTGGGCAGGGCCCGATCGAGGTGTACCCTCGGCCGAGCGCATCGTGCAGCGCCGGGTCTACGATGCCCGCCCGCATCGCGGAGCCTGACGCAGCGGCGTCCACCCTCTTCCCCCTTCGTCCCTGGGAGCGCGTGTGGCCCAGCAGAACCCCGCCCTCCAGTTCCAGTTCTTCGGTCGCGACATCGCCGTCGACCTCGGCACCGCGAACACCCTCGTGTACGTACGGGGTCGCGGCATCGTGCTCAACGAGCCGTCCGTGGTCGCGATCAACACGAAGAACGGAGCGATCCTCGCGGTCGGCTCCGAGGCCAAGCGGATGATCGGCCGCACCCCCGGTCACATCGTCGCGATCCGTCCGCTCAAGGACGGCGTCATCGCGGACTTCGACGTGACCGAGAAGATGCTGCGCTACTTCATCC
>CAZVUW010000152.1:1863-4985 GCA_964629825.1 uncultured Actinomycetota bacterium | reverse complement strand
ATCATCGAGTCGATGACGAACAGGGTCTCGGCCGGGTTGATCGCGGCCTTGATGTCGGCGGCCTGCTGCATGAGCACGTCGTCGACGTTGGTGCGCCCGGCGGTGTCGACGATCACCACGCCGCAGCCGAGGCGGCGCGCCTCGTCGATCGACTGGCGCGCGACCTCCACCGGGTCGCCCGACTCGACCGGCGCGTAGACGGGCACGCCGACCTGCTCGGCCAGCACGCGGAGCTGCTTGACGGCGGCCGGACGCTGGAGGTCGCAGGCGACCAGCAGCGGCGAGCGGCCCTTCTTCTTCAGCAGCTTGGCCAGCTTGCCGGCCGCGGTGGTCTTACCGGAGCCCTGCAGACCCGCGAGCATGATCACCGCCGGCGAGGCGGAGCCGAGGTCCAGCGGTGCCGACTGCTCGCCGAGGATCCGGACGAGCTCCTCGTGAACGATCTTCACGACCTGCTGGCCCGGATTGAGGGCCTTGCTCACCTCGGCGCCGACGGCGCGCTCGCGGATGCGCGAGACGAAGGTCTTGACGACCTTGAAGTTGACGTCCGCCTCGAGCAGGGCCAGGCGGATCTCCCGCAGACCCGCGTCGACGTCGGCCTCGCTCAGCGTCCCCTTGCTGCGGAAGCCTGAGAAGACGGCATCGAGCCGGTCGGACAGGGCGTCGAACATGCGGGAACCTCGCAGGCGGTGACGATCTGGAAGGCGCCACGCGCGCACGGGTCATGGCGGGCGCCCCGGAGCGGCAAGTGTAGCCGCGGTGCCGCTGCGGCCCCGTCGGGTCAGGCGCCGGCCTCGCGCGAGGTCAGGGTCTCGAGCTCGACGCCCTCGAGCCGGCTCGGCTGGGTGTAGACCGTGGTCTCGGCCCAGGGGACGTGGCGCTCCCAGAGGTAGGCGCCGACGACCTTGGCGGCGGCCGCGGCCGGGACGGCCAGGAGCAGGCCGGGCAGGCCGAACAGGGCTCCGCCGACCAGCACGGCGAGGATGACCGCCAGCGGGTGCAGCTTGACGGTGCGGCCCATCACCAGCGGCGAGATCAGGTGCCCTTCGAACTGCTGGACGACCAGCATCACGACCACGACCCAGACGGCGAGCGGGACGCCGCTGGCCAGCAGTGCGACCACCACGCCCAGCCCCCCGCCGATGATCGGTCCGAGGAACGGAACCATGTTGGAGACGCCGGCGACGATGCCGACCAGAGCCCAGAACGGAAGCCCGATCAGCCAGAAGCCGAGGGTCGACAGCACGCCCACGAACAGCGCCACCAGGATCTGGCCGCGCACGTAGCCGCCCGTGACCCGGCCCACCGCCGTGGCCAGCTCGAACGTGCTCTGACGTCGCTCAGGTGGCAGCGCCTTGCGCGCCATCGCGGTCAGGCGCGGCAGGTCCGCGAGCACGTAGAAGGCCAGGACCGGACCGAGCAGCAGGAGCAGGAGGCCCTGCGCCACGCCGGTGGCCATGCCCGCGATCCCGCCGGCGGCAGCGAGCAGCTGTCGGCGTGACTCCTCGTCCTGAAGCGCCGCCCCGGCCTCGTCAGCGACCTCCCGGACGATCTCGCCGCCGTCGGCGTCCGGTGTGAGGTTCAGCTCGATCCCGACCGCCGCCGCGCCCTGCTCAAGAAGGTCGATCCCGCGATCGCGCATCTCGGGCGCCTCCTCGGCCAGAGAGCCGATCTGAGCGCCGACAAGCGGCGCGCTCGCCAGCGTGAGGCCGACCATCGCGGCGATCAGCACCACGTAGGTGATCAGCGTGCCGAGCGGGCGTGGGACGCGGCGCCGCTCGAGCATGCTCACGGCCGGGTCGAGCGCGTAGACCACCAGCGCGGCCACCAGTAGCGGCGGAGCGATGATCGCCACCGGCGGCCACAGCAGCCGCCAGCCGATGTAGGCCAGGACGAGCACGCCCACCACGATCCAGGTGAGCGAGACCCCGGCGAGCAGCCGCTGCGAGCGCCCCTCTGCCCGCAGCCATCGGGACAGCCGCGACCTCCGCGACTCCGCTCCGCCCACCCCTGCCTCCTCTGCGACTCGCGCGCTCCGCAGCTGCGCGCTCCAATGCAGGGTGTGCTCCCGGGCCCGCTGGGAAACGTCGCGCACGGTGCGCAGCCGGTGACCGAACCCGATCCGGACGGCCCGACAACCAGCCAGAACCAGGAGAAGGCCCCGTGCAGCAGCGATCGATCGCCGGAGTCAGCGTCGGAGCGATCGGCCTTGGCGCCATGCCGATGTCGGTGGCGCCCTACCCGGAGCGCTCGCGCTCCCTCGCCACCATCGCCGCGGCGCTAGACGCGGGCGTGCGCCTGATCGACACCGCGGATGCCTACTGCGCCGGCTCTGAGGACTTCGGCCACAACGAGCTGCTCGTCGCCGAGGCCCTGCGCGCCTGGGGTGGAGACCCGGACGAGGTCCTCGTGGCGACCAAGGGCGGGCACATCCGCACCCGCAGCGGCGCCTGGGACGTCGACGGCGGCCCGGCCTACCTGCGCCGTGCCTGCGAGGCCAGCCTGCGCCGGCTCGGCGTTGAGGCCATCGGCCTGTACCAGCACCACCGGCCCGACCCCCGCGTCCCGTACGCCGAGACGATCGGCGCGCTGAAGGAGCTGAAGGATCAAGGCCTGGTCCGCCACGTCGGCATCTCCAACGCCAACCCGGACCAGATCCGCGAGGCGATCGGGATCGTCGAGATCGCCAGCGTGCAAAACCAGCTCTCTCCGCGCTTCCGCTCCTCGGAGCCCGAGCTGGATCTGTGCGGCGAGCTGGGCATCGCCTTCCTGCCCTGGAGCCCGCTGGGTGGCATGAGCCGGGCCGCCTCGCTGGGCAGCAGCCACGCCGCCTTCGCCGCGGTCGCCGCCGAGCGTGGCGTCAGCCCCCAGCGCGTCGCCCTGGCGTGGGAGCTCGCCAAAGGGCCGCACGTCATCCCCATCCCCGGCGCCAGCAGGGTCGAGTCGATCCTCGACAGCGTCGCCGCCGCCGACCTCCAGCTCACCGACGAGGAGCTGGCCCGGCTCGACAGCTCCGACGGCTGACGTCGGCAGCGCAGCGAGGCCGAGGCACCCGACCGGTCCCCCTTCGCAGCGACAACCACCCTCGTGCCGTTGATCTCGGCAGCGCAGCGTGGCCGAGA
>CAZVUW010000152.1:0-1763 GCA_964629825.1 uncultured Actinomycetota bacterium | reverse complement strand
CCTCGTGCCGTTGATCTCGGCAGCGCAGCGTGGCCGAGATCACCCTGGATTACCGAGCCGCAGGCGCAGCAGCGGGGCGCCCGGATCGACCGCTCGGGCGATGCGCAGCCAGACGATGCGGTCGTCGGCGGGGAAGAACTCCTGCCAGTCCCGTCCGCGCGGATCACGGCCGAGTACCGGCTCGAGGGCGTCGAGGACCGGCTCCAGCGGGGCCAGAAGGGACCCCGTCCGACCGAGTAGCACCTCCGCCCACACCGGACCTTCCAGCACAGACCGCGGACCCCATGCGGCCGCGATCCGCTCCCGCCAGGCGCGCTTGCCCTCGGCTCGCGTGCCGGGGGGCTCGGGGGCGGACACCTCCAGCATCGCGGGACCGGGTGGGGACTCCGCCAGGAGCTCCGCCGCGGACAGGAACCTGACCACGGCGCCCGTCGGTGCTGCCTCCGCCCGCGTCGCCAGGACGATGTCAAGGTCGGGCAGTCCGCGCCGCTGCAGACCCGCCTCGCGCAGGCCCGCGACGGTCGTGACCACGAGCGTGTCAAGATCGACGAACTGCCGCGGGCGCAGCGTGAAGTGCAGCCGCAGCGCCGGGTGAACGACGGGCAGGGGCGGGCGGGCCGGCTCGGCGAGGGCCGCGACGACCTGCTGTCGCCACGAGCCCGCGCCACGCGGCAGCCCGTCGATCCGCACGACCGGGCTCAGCGGGGCGGCACCTGAACGGGCGAAGGCAGCAGGGTGGCGCGGCCGATGCGGTCCACGGCGAACGAGCGCTCGTCCTGGCGCAGGTGGCAGTAGCCGACCAGGAGGTCGTCCTGGAACGACCAGGGGTCGACCACGCGATCGGTGGCGGCGCCGCCACGCGAGGAGGCGAAGTACTGCAGACGGAGCTGGCGGCCCTCGGAGACGCCCCGCTCGATCAGCGCGCGAACGGCGCGGGGTCCGACGGCCTCCTCGGGTGTTCCGGGCAGCGCCGGCCGCTCGGCGTCCGAGGGCACCGCCGCATCGGCGTGCAGCGGCACCCCGGCGGCCCGCAGCGCGGCCGTCACGGCCGCGGCGGAGTGCGTGGACACCGCAACGGTCGGAGCGAGCATCCGCAGCAGAGGACCGGTCGCCCCCATGGCCCGCTCAAGGACGGACGGGTCAGGGGCGACGACGACGCTGGCGACGGCCTCGACCCTGACGCCCACCGGCGGCGCCTCTGCCTCCGCGTCCTCGTCGTCCTCACCGGGATCCCACAGCGTCAGCTCGGCGAAGCCCTCCCTCGCCTCCGCCGTGGCATGGACCAGGCCGTCATCGCCGACCTGCACCAGCGCGCGGCGCTGGAGCCAGTCCAGCGGCGCGGGCAGCGCGCCGTGCCCCCACCAGCCCCGGCCGAGAAGGGCCTCGACCTCCAGCGGCCCCTCGCTCGCCAGGCGCGCGAACGCGTCCCCGGCCGGCTCCGGCGCCCGGTCGATCAGGCCCCGGACGACCCCGTGCGCCCGCAGCTCCTCGCGTAGTGAGCGGACGGCCGCTGCCCGGCCGGTCGGCGGCTCGCGGTGGCCCAGCAGACGCAGGGCCTCGCGCACCTCGGCCGTCGACAGCCGGTCGACGCCGGGGCCGCTCAACTCAGCGCTCCCCCGCCGGCGGCTCGTCGAGCGTGGCGTCCCCGCCCATGTCGGGGTAGAGCTCGGCGGCCTGCGCCACCTCGGCGAACAGCGCCTCGACGAACGCGTCGGGGTCGAAGTCGGCGAGGTCGTCGATGTCCTCCCCGAGCCCGACCAGCT
>CAZVUW010000151.1:0-5005 GCA_964629825.1 uncultured Actinomycetota bacterium | reverse complement strand
GTTCCGCTCCCTGGGTCCTTTTGCGGTCGCTCCACCAGCGGGGCTCCAACCCTGACCCCCCGCTGGAGAGCGACCCGAGGGTCGCCTCACCAGGGGGCTCCTCCCGCCCGCCGGCTCGATGCTGGGCGGGCGGGCCAACTGAAGTGGCGAGACGTTTCGCGCATCCGTGCCGGCGCTGCTGGCTGAACCGCTTAAAGAGAGTCTGAAGATGGCCAACGGTCAGAAGATCAGGATTCGCCTCAAGGCGTACGATCACGAGATCATCGACGCTTCGGCGCGCAAGATCGTCGACACCGTCGAGCGCACGGGTGCGCGCATCACCGGTCCGGTCCCGCTCCCGACCGAGCGCAACGTCTACTGCGTCATCCGCTCGCCGCACAAGTACAAGGACTCGCGCGAGCACTTCGAGATGCGCACCCACAAGCGCTTGATCGACATCCACGAGCCCACCCAGAAGACGGTGGACTCCCTGATGCGGCTCGACCTGCCCGCCGGCGTCGACATCGAGATCAAGCTGTAGAGGGGACCCGGGAGCCGGGCGCAGCGCGTCCCGCTCCTGAGAAGCCTTTCACATCGCTCCACGCGCTGCACCCGGATCCTCGCGGAAGCCGGAGCGCAACAGGGAGAGGAAAGAACCCAAGATGGTTACGAAGGGGATCCTGGGCACCAAGCTCGGGATGACGCAGATCTTCGACGACGCCAACAACGTCGTGCCGGTGACGGTCGTCAGGGCCGGGTCGTGCCCGGTGGTGCAGGTCCGCAGCAGCGAGCGCGACGGCTACAGCGCCGTGCAGCTCGGCTTCGGCGAGGCCAAGCGCGTCAACAAGCCGCTGGCCGGGCACTTCGCCCGCGCTGGCGTGCAGCCGACCCGCCACCTGGTCGAGCTGCGGCTCGACGGGGAGCACAACCCCGGCGACATCCTGACCGTGGACCAGTTCAACGTCGGCGACTACGTCGACGTGACCGGGACCTCCAAGGGCAAGGGCTTCGCCGGCGTCATGAAGCGCCACGGCTTCGGCGGTCTGGGCGCGGGCCACGGTGCGCACAAGGTGCACCGCGCCCCGGGCTCCATCGGCGCCTGCGCCACGCCGGCCCGCGTGTTCCCGGGCACCCGCATGGCCGGTCGCGCCGGCAACGAGCGCATCACGGTCCAGAGCCTGCTCGTGGTCGGCGTCGACGCCGAGCGCAACCTGCTCCTGATCAAGGGCTCGACCCCGGGCGCGAACAACTCGCTGCTCGTGATCCGCGCCGCCGCCAAGCGCCCGGCCGCTGCGGTGGCCGACGGAGGTGAGGGCTGATGGTGTCCGTCCCGGTTCTTCGCATCGACGGCTCCGAGGCCGGAACGGTCGAGCTCGACGACGCCTGGTTCGGCGCCGAGGTCAACGTCCCGGTCATGCACCAGGTCGTCACGGCCCAGCTGGCGGCCGCGCGTTCCGCGACCTCCAAGGTCAAGACGCGCGGTGAGGTCAGCGGCGGTGGCCGCAAGCCGTGGCGCCAGAAGGGCACCGGTCGGGCCCGGCAGGGCTCGACCCGTGCGCCGCAGTGGATCGGCGGTGGCGTCGTCCACGGCCCGTCCGGCGTGCAGAACTACACCAAGCGCGTCAACAAGAAGATGAAGAAGGTGGCGCTGCGATCCGCGCTGTCCGACCGCGCTCGCGGCGAGCAGATCCGGGTCGTCGAGGGCCTGTCCTTCGAGGTGCCCCGCACCAAGGACGCCCTGGCGTTCCTCGCGGCGCTCGAGCTGTCCGACGCGCGCGTGCTCGTCGTCTTGGCGGGCCGCGATGACGTGGTCCACAAGAGCTTCCGCAACCTCGGTGAGCGCATCCGCGTGATCACCGTCGACCAGCTCAACACCTACGACGTCCTCGTCAGCGACGTGGTCGTGTTCCAGTCGGACGCCCTGCCCTACATCGGCACGGGCCGGCGCACCGACCTGGACGCGCGTGAGGACAGCGCCCAGCCCGTCGGCGCAGGCAAGGAGTGACCCGGTGCGCAGCCACCATGACGTGATCATCGCCCCCGTCGTCAGCGAGAAGAGCTACGAGATGCTCGACGACGGGCGCTACACCTTCCTGGTCCACCCCTCGGCCAACAAGACCGAGATCCGCCAGGCGGTCGAGGCGATCTTCGGTGTGAAGGTCGCCAGCGTGAACACGATGAACCGCCAGGGAAAGCGCAAGCGCTTCGGCCTCACCATCGGCCAGCGCAAGGCGAGCAAGCGTGCGGTGGTCACCCTGCGCGAGGGCGAGACCATCGACATCTTCGAGACCGGCTTCTAGCCCGGCGCTCCGCCGACCTTCGCAAGAGGACGAGATATGGCCATCCGCAAGTACAAGCCGACGACGCCGGGGCGTCGGTCGATGACGGTCTCGAGCTTTGACGAGATCACGACCGACAAGCCGCTCAAGTCGCTGACCAAGCCCAAGCCGAAGAAGGCCGGGCGCAACGTCTACGGCCGCATCACCACCCGCCACCAGGGCGGTGGCCACAAGCAGCGCTTCCGCGTGATCGATTTCCGGCGCGACAAGGACGGCATCCCCGCCAAGGTCGCGACGATCGAGTACGACCCCAACCGGTCGGCTCGGATCGCGCTGCTGCACTACGCCGACGGCGAGAAGCGCTACATCCTCGCCCCCGTGGGCCTGAAGGTCGGCGACATGCTGGAGTCCGGCGAGGGCGCCGACATCCGGCCCGGCAACGCGCTGCCGCTGCGCAACATCCCGGTCGGCACCATCGTGCACGCCATCGAGATGCGCCCGGGTGGCGGGGCCAAGCTCGGCCGCTCGGCCGGGACGCAGGTCCAGCTCCTCGCCAAGGAGGGCAAGAAGGCCGCTCTGCGCCTACCCTCGGGCGAGATCCGGCTGGTTCTGGCCGACTGCCGCGCCACCGTGGGGCAGGTCGGAAACCCCGAGCACGAGCTGATCAGCGGCGGCAAGGCCGGCCGCTCCCGCTGGAAGGGCGTCCGCCCGACCGTGCGCGGCGTGGTGATGAACCCGGTCGACCACCCGCACGGCGGTGGTGAGGGCCGCACCTCCGGCGGTCGTCACCCGACCAACCCGAGGGGCAAGCCCGAGGGGCGCACGCGCGCCAAGAACAAGCCGTCCAACTCCGAGATCATCCGTCGCCGCGGCAAGCGCCGTCGCTAGCGCAGCCAACCGAAAGCCTGAGGTACGCAGATGCCACGCAGTCTGAAGAAGGGGCCGTTCGTCGACGACCACCTGGCGAAGAAGATCTCAGAGCTCAACGCCAGGGGCGAGAAGCGGGTCATCAAGACCTGGTCGCGGCGCTCGGACATCTCCCCCGAGATGGTGGGGCACACCATCGCGGTCCATGACGGCCGCAAGCACGTGCCCGTGTACGTGTCCGAGTCCATGGTCGGTCACAAGCTGGGCGAGTTCGCGCCCACGCGTGCGATCAAGTGGCGCGGCGCCGGCGAGAAGCAGCAGGTCAAGGTCAAGCGCGGCCGCTAGGCCGGCGATCCGCGAACAGGCAAAGGAGCTGTCCCCATGCAGGTCAAGGCGACCGCGCGCTACGTGCGTGTTGCACCGAACAAGGTGCGGCAGGTCGTTGCGCACATCCGGGGCCTCCCCGTCGAGGAGGCCCGGCGGGTGCTGACGTTCTCGCCCAAGGGCGCTGCGCAGCCGATCCTGAAGACGCTGAACTCGGCCGTGGCGAACGCCGAGAACAACGCCGACCTCGACGCCGACGACCTGTTCGTCGCCGCCGCGACGGTGGACGAGGGCCCCACCCTCAAGCGCTACCAGCCGCGCGCGATGGGTCGGGCCTACCGGATCCGCAAGCGCACCAGCCACATCGCGATCACGCTCGGCGTGCGCGAGCGCGTCGCGGCGACCCCGGCACGCCCGTCGCGCCGGCGCCGCAAGCGCGACGACCAGACCGAGGCGGCCAGCACCGCCTCCGCAAGCAAGCAGGGCCCCGGATCCGACGCCGCGGGCGAGAAGGAGTAAGTCGTGGGCCAGAAGATCCACCCCTACGGGTTCCGGCTCGGCGTCATCGCCGATCACAAGTCGCGCTGGTTCGCCGACGCGGACTACGCCGACTACGTGATCGAGGACGACCGCATCCGCAGCTACATCCGGGAGCGCGTCCGTCACGCCGGCATCTCGCGCATCGACATCGAGCGCACCCGTGACCGTGTGACGGTGGACGTCCACACGGCACGGCCAGGCATCGTCATCGGCCGTCGCGGGACCGAGGCGGACATCATCCGCCAGCACCTGGAGAAGCTGACGGGCAAGCAGGTCAAGCTCAACATCAACGAGCTGAAGAGCCCGGAGCTCGACGCCCAGGTCACGGCCCACAACGTCGCCGAGCAGCTGCGCGGCCGCGTCAGCTTTCGCCGCGCCATGCGCCGTGCGACGCAGAACGCCATGAAGGCCGGAGCGCAGGGCATCCGCGTCCAGTGCTCGGGCCGTCTGGGCGGCGCCGAGATGAGCCGCACGGAGTGGTACCGCGAGGGCCGCGTCCCGCTGCACACGCTGCGCGCCAAGATCGACTACGGCTTCGACGAGGCCAGGACCACCTACGGCCGCATCGGCGTCAAGGTCTGGATCTACACCGGCGAGCAGCTGCCGTCCGGCGAGCAGCGCGAGCAGCAGCTGGCGCGCGCCCGCGCCCGCCGCGAGGTGGAGCGGGCCAAGCAGGCCGCGGCTCTGGCCGCCCAGCGCCAGCAGGCGGCGCCGACGGCCGGCATGGGCGACGCCGCGGACGAGCGCGTCCGCGAGCAGATCCCGTCGCCGACCGGTGGTGAGGTGCCGGGCGAGCAGCCCTCGCCGCAGCCCGCCACGGCCTACCCCGCCAACGTCCCGGCCGAGGAGCCGGCGCCCCTGGACACGCAGGCCCAGGCCGCGCCGGCCGACGCCGCCTCCACCGATCAGGCCGGCGGCCCCGCCGAGGGGCCGGACCAGACCGGCGAGCAGGAGTCCTAGTCCGATGCTGTCACCACGCAGGATCAAGCACCGCAAGCAGCACCGCGGCCGCAAGA
>CAZVUW010000150.1:0-5008 GCA_964629825.1 uncultured Actinomycetota bacterium | reverse complement strand
CGGTCAGCTCGCAGGCGACCACCGCACCATCGGAGAGGACGGCCACACCCAGGAGGAGCGCGCCCGGCAGGTGCGCAAGCTCCGACACCTCGCCGTCGGGAGCGACCCGCAGAAGCCGGCCGTCGTCGGAGCCGCAGACGATCACGCCATCTGGTGTGGCCGCCACGCCCTCGGGATGGTGCAGACCGCGGGCGAAGACGCGCACCGCCGTCCGCGTCCGCGTCCCCGTCGGGGAAGACAGAGGGGCGGACGCAGCACGCGCGTCCGCCCCCTCCTGCGGTGGAGTCATCTAGTTGGCCTGGACCAGCTGTCCACCTTCGAAGCGGTAGGGCACCAGGTACTCGCCCTGGGTGTAGACGTCGTGGTCGCCCTCGCTGAAGTCCTGCATGGCGCCGGCACGACCGCCCACGCCCTCGCGGGGCTCGAGGTCACGCAGCGCGTCGGCCAGCGCCTGGCCGCCCTCGCCACCGCTCGCCTTGAGCGCGTCGGCCAGCAGCATGATCGCGTCGTAGGTCTGCGGGACCATCTCCGGGAGGACTTCCTCTTCGTCGAAGTTGGCGTTGTAGGCCTCGTGGAACTCCTTGTACTGCGGCTTCTGGGTGTCGACGGTCTGCAGCGTGTAGACGCCCTCGAGCTGGTCGTACGCGCCGGCCTGGACGGTGACGGCGTCCTCGAAGGAGATCGGGCTGAAGCCGAGGAACGGCACGGTCAGGCCCTGCTCCACCATCTGCTTTGCGAACAGGCCGTGGTCGGCGCCGCTGGAGCCGGAGATCAGCACCACGTCGGGGTCGGCGCGCAGGATGGTCGCGACCTCGGCCGAGTAGTCGGTGCCGTCGAGCGGGTACTCGATGACCTCGACCAGCTCGAGGCCGGCGGCCTCGGCCGACTCCTCGACCAGCGGGCCGGATGCCAGTCCGAACCCGCCCGAGTCGTAGAGCAGGACGGCCGTCTCGGCGCCCTGGTCCTGCGCCAGCTCGACCAGCCCGGCCGCGATGTCGGGCGTCACGGACTGGACGCGGAAGGTGAACTCCTTGCCCTCCGTGATCGCCGGCGTCGCGGCCGAGTTGCCGAGGGTCGGCACCTGCTCGCGCTCGCTGATGTCCACCATGGCGAGGGCCTCGGAGGTCGAGTGCGGGCCAACGATCGCGACGACGCCGTCCTCGGAGATCGCGCGCTGCGTCTCCTGGGCCGCCTTCTCGGGGTTGCTCTCGGTGTCGTAGACGAGCATCTCGAGCGGGCGCCCGTCGATGCCGCCGGAGCCGTTCACCTCGTCGATCGCCAGCTGGGCGGCGTTGCGGACCTGCTCGCCGGTGCGCGCGACGGGGCCGGTCTGCGGCCAGACCAGGCCGATCTTGATGGGCTCTCCGCTCGGCTCCTCGCCGCCGTCGGTCTCGTCCCCGCCGTCGGACTCGTCCTCGGAGGCGGTCTCGGTCCCTCCGCTGTCCTCGGTGCTGTCACCTGAGGCGGTGTCGCCGTCGTCCCCGCCGCAGGCCGCCAAACCGAGCCCGAGCACCAACAGCACCGCTAGCCAGACTCGCACACCCCTCATGTGCATCCACCCTTCTAGAGCAGGGAAAACATGTTCACCATTAATACAGTGAACCTTGGCCTTCCCGCAAGGGGTGGCGGCAGATTCTGGCCCAGCCCCTTGCGCCGGCGGGGACATGCGGGTTCTATGGGAATCATATTCACGGAACCGTCGGCCAGGTCAAGCCGGTTCGGGTACTCCAGGAGGTTCCTTTGGCGGACGTCGTCCGGCTAGCTGCCGGGGCGCTCGGCAACGCGGCGATCTACGCGCTGCTGGCATTCTCGCTGGTGCTCGTGCATCGCGGGAGCGGTGTGCTGAACTTCGGGGTCGGCCACGTCGCCGTGTTCTGCGGGATCCTGTTCGCCAACCTCGCCGATGGGCAGGGCGGCTGGGGCGGGTTCGTGCTCACGCTGCTGGTCGGGGGCCTGGTCGGCGTGTTGATGTACGGCGTGGCGATCGCGGTCGGCCAGATCCGCGGCGCGACCACCACCGCTCTGGCGATCTCCGCGCTCGGCTTCGGCATGGTCCTCGAGTACTTCGCCGGGGTCTTCTGGGAGAAGCGCTCCTTCACCGTGCCGCCGCTGTGGGAGGGCTCCACCAACGTCTTCGGCGCGGCGGTCACCCATCAGCGCCTGCTCACGATCCTCATGGCGGTCGCCTCGTTCATCGTCGTGCTGCTGCTGCTCGAGAAGACGATGGCCGGCTGGGCGCTCGAGGCTGTTGCCCACGACCGCGACCTGGCGGCCTCCTACGGCGTGCGCGTCTCGCTGTCCCTGGTGGCCGTGTGGGCCCTGGGCGGGGTCCTGGCGGCGCTCGTCGGCGCGCTGGTGGCGCCGCTGTCGTCTGTGACTCGGGCGCTGGCTCTGCCGCTGGTGGTCAAGGGCTTCGCCGCGGCGGTGGTCGGCGGGGTGAACTCGACCAGCGGAGCCGTGCTCGGCGCGCTGGTCGTGGCCGTGGCCGAGGCTCTGTTCATCCGTTACGTGAGCACGTCCTACGCGGGGGCGTTCGCGTTCCTCCTGCTGTTCGTCGTGCTGGCGGTCCGGCCACAGGGCATCCTCGGCGACCGCCGGCTGGTGGAGCGGGCGTAGGTGGCTGGGATGAGCAACCCGGACCGTAGCTCCGCCGTCCGCTCAAAGCGCACCCGGGAGGAGCGCGAGCCGCGACGCCTGCCGCTCGGCTGGCTCACCTCCCGCGGCATGTCGACCGTCTGGGTCGGTCTGGCGCTGCTGCTCATCGGGCTGTGGTCCGCCGACAGCCCCTTCTGGATCCGCGTCGCCACCTCGGCGGCCATCGCCTACATCCTCGTCGGCTCCTTCGACATCGTGTTCGGGCGTGCCGGGCTGTTCTCCCTGTCGCACGTCGCCTTCTACGGCGTCGGCGCGTACACGAGCGTGATCCTCGAGGCGCGGCTCGGCTGGAGCTTCTGGGCCACGATCCTCCCCGCCGTGCTGGCCGCGACCCTGGCCGCCGTCCTGATCGCCATACCGACGGCGCGGCTGGGCGGCATCTTCCTCGCTCTAGGGACGCTGGCCGCGGGCATCGCGTCCGAGGAGGTGGCGCTCAAGTGGTCCTCGATGACGGGCGGCGCCGCCGGGTTCACGGGCATCCAGCCGCCGAGCCTGTTCGGCATCGAGCTCCTCGGCGGCAGGCTGCCCTACTACTGGGTCGCAGCGGTGGCGGCGCTGCTCAGCTTCGAGCTGCTGTCGCGCGCCACCACGTCCGGGTTCGGACGGCGGCTGGTGGCCCTGCGCGAGTCGCAGATGGACGTCCAGTCCGTCGGCGTGGACCCGTTCCGCGTCCGCATGAGCGCCTTTGCGATCTCCGGCGCGTTCGCGGGCTTCGCCGGCACGCTGTTCGCCCACTTCGCGCTCTTCATCAGCCCGGAGTCCTTCAGCCTCGGCCGGATGATCGAGGTGCTGATCGCGCTGATGATCGGTGGGGCCGGCACGCGGCTCGGTCCGGTCATCGGCGTGGCGGCGATGGTCGCCATCGACGAGGCCGGCCATCGCGCGGGTGACGCCAGCACGCTCCTGTTCGGCCTGGCGATCATCGTCGTCATCGGCTTCCTGCCCGGCGGGCTGGCCGGTCTGATGCGCTCGGCCTGGCAGCGCGCGCGCCGCGGCCGCGCCCTCCCGGTGGCCGAGGTCGTCGCCCCTGCCGGCGACCGCGCCGGCCGGATCGCGACCAAGTCCGGGGACGTCCCGCCGCTCCGCGCCCAGGGCATCCGCGTGACCTTCGACGGGGTGCTGGCCCTGGACGGCGTCGACATCACCCTCCCGCCGGGTGCCGTCACGGGGCTGATCGGACCGAACGGCGCAGGAAAGACCTCGCTGGTCAACGTCATCACCGGTCACGTGACGCCGGACGCGGGCACGGTCCGCTTCGGCGACGTCGATCTGACCGGGCGCACGCCCCAGGCCGTGGTCCGCGAGGGGGTGGTGCGCACCTTCCAGCGCACGCGCCTGATCCCCAGCTTCGATCTGGTGACCAACATCATGCTCGGCCGCGAGCGCTACGGGCGGGCCACGCTGCTTGAGGAGGGCCTGCACCTGCCGCGGTCGCAGGCCGATGATGAGGAGGCGCGCGCCGAGGCCCTGCGTCTGCTGCGGCTGGTCGGCATCGAGGAGGAGGCCCTGCGCCGCTCCGATGAGGTCGCCTACGGCGTCCGCCGCCGCGCCGAGATCGCCAAGGCGCTGGCCGTCGAGCCTTCCTACCTCCTGCTGGACGAGCCCGGCGCGGGCCTG
The DNA here is from genome assembly GCA_964629825.1 of uncultured Actinomycetota bacterium. Lineage (GTDB taxonomy): Bacteria > Actinomycetota > Nitriliruptoria > Euzebyales > Egibacteraceae > CAZVUW01. The sequence goes on along the minus strand of CAZVUW010000150.1, from coordinate 736 downwards.
TCCGCCTACGAGCGCGAGGAGGTCGCCGAGGTCATCCGCCGCCTGGCCGAGGACGGCGTCGGCTGCCTGCTGATCGACCACAACATCGCCTTCGTGGCCTCGGTGTGCGAGCGCATCACGGTCCTCGCCGCCGGCCGCGTGCTGGCCGAGGGGCCGACCGCCGAGGTGCTCGCCCACGAGGAGGTCATCGAGGCGTACCTCGGGAAGGCGGCGCACACATGAGCTCCGGCCAGACGCCGCTGCTCGAGGTGCGGGACGTGGTCGCCGCCTACGGGCCGGTGCAGGTCCTGTACGGCGTCAGCCTGGCCGTGGGCAGTGGCGAGGCGGTGGGCGTGCTCGGCGCCAACGGCGCGGGCAAGAGCACGCTGATGCGGGTGCTGTCCGGTCAGATGGGTGTGCAGTCGGGCTCGGTGCTGCTCGAGGGCAAGGCCGTCAACCGCGTGCCGACGCCCGCCCGGGTGCGGCGGGGCATCGTGCACGTCGCCGAGGGGCACGCCGTCGTCGGCAGCCTCACGGTCGAGGAGAACCTGGCGCTGGGGGCGATCCGCTTCTGGCCGCGGGGGGCGAAGCGGGCGATCGCCGAGACCATGGGCCAGGTCAAGGACCTGTTCCCGGTGCTGGCTGACCGGCCGCGCCAGCTCGCCGGCAGCCTTTCCGGAGGCGAGCAGCAGATGCTCGCGATCGGCCGGGCGCTGATGGCCAAGCCGCGGGTGCTGCTGCTCGACGAGCCGTCGCT
>CAZVUW010000149.1:0-5016 GCA_964629825.1 uncultured Actinomycetota bacterium | reverse complement strand
CTCACTGCGCCCCTCTGACGGGGGCGCTCGTCGTGCTGCGGGCATCGCCGCGATCGTGTTGTCGGCGGTCCTGTTTGGGGCCATGCCGATCCTCGCCAGGTTCGCCTACGCCGACGGCGTCGAGCCGATCGCGCTGCTCGCCGCGCGCTTCAGCTTGGCCGGCGCGGTGATGGTCGTCCTGCTGCGGGTTCGCGGGGAGCGCTGGCCGGGCGGCGGAGTGCTGCTCACCCTGGTGGCCCTCGGCGCCGTGGGCTACGTCGGGCAGTCGTTCACCTACTTCACGGCCCTGACCATGATCCCCGCGGCCCTGGTGGCGCTGCTTCTGTACCTCTACCCGGCCGTGGTGACGGTCCTGTCGGCGGTGCTCCTGAAGGAGCGTCTGACCGCGGCGCGCGCAGGCGCCGTAGCGCTGGCGCTGGCGGGCTCGGCGCTGACGATCGGCCGCTTCGGCGTGTCGGGAGCCCGGCCCCTCGGCATCGCGCTGGCAGTGGCTGCGGCCCTGATCTACTCCTGCTACATCCTGATCGGCAGCCGGGTCGCCGCCCGCGCCGGCGCTCTGGCGTCATCGACGGTCGTGATCTGCAGCGCCGGCGTCATGTGCGCGCTGATCGCGGCCATCCAGCGCCCGAGCTTCCCGAGCTCCGCGGCCGGCTGGGCCGCCATCGTCGCCATCGCCCTGCTCTGCACGGTCGGCGCCGTCATCGCCTTCTTCGTCGGACTGGAGCTCATCGGCGCCTCGGACTCGGCCACCCTGTCGACGCTCGAGCCCGCCGTCTCCGTCGTCCTGGCCGCGATCTTCCTCCAGGAGGCCCTGACCTGGAACCAGCTCGTCGGCGGCCTCTGCATCGTCCTCGCCGTGATCGTCCTAGCCCGCACCGGCCCCCGCACCTGACCCCGAAGGGGACAGGTGGGTGGGGAGGTTCGTGGCCGAGGACGGGTCGGTCGTGGACACTGGAGGGGACGGCCACCTAGGGGATGAAGGGAGGGCTCGTGGGCGAAGTCGCCGTGGACGTTGCGGCCGAGCAGCAGCAGACGGCCCAACGCAGCCGGCTGGCGGAGCTGATCGATCCGGGGTGGTACCAGGCGCTCGAACCGGTCCACGAGCGCATCGCGGCGATGGGGGACTTCCTGCGGGCCGAGGTGGCGGCGGGGCGCCGGTTCCTGCCGGCCGGCGACCGGGTGTTCGCCGCCTTCGCGCGGCCGCTGTCCGAGGTGCGCGTCCTGGTGGTCGGCCAGGATCCGTACCCGACGCCGGGCCACGCCGTCGGGCTGTCGTTCAGCGTCGCACCGCACGTGCGGCCGCTGCCGCGCAGCCTCCAGAACATCTTCCGCGAGCTCCAGGACGACCTGGGCGTCGAGGCGCCGACGAACGGCGACCTGTCGCCGTGGGCGGACCGGGGCGTGCTGCTGCTGAACAGGGTGCTAACGGTCACGCCTGGCATCCCGGCCTCGCACCGCGGCAAGGGCTGGGAGGAAATCACCGAGCAGGCGATCCGGGCCCTGGTGGCGCGCGGCGGTCCGCTGGTGGCGATCCTGTGGGGCCGGGATGCACGAAACCTGCGCCCCCTGCTCGGCCTGACGCCCGTGGTGGAGAGCGCCCATCCGAGCCCGCTGTCGGCGCACAACGGCTTCTTCGGCTCGCGGCCGTTCAGCCGCGCTAACGAGCTGCTCGTTGGCCAGGGCGCGGACCCGATCGACTGGCGCCTGCCCTGAGATAGGCAGGGCGCCGGCTGCAGAACAGCTGGGATCGAGCCCTAGGCCGCCGGCCGCAGGCAGGCGATGAACATGCTCGCCTCGCGGCGGCGGTCGGCCGAGATCGTGGCGTCCACCTCGACCTCCTCGCCGTCGGCGCGCAGGACGGGCAGGTGCACCGCCGCCGGCCGAAGCGCTGGCCCCCCGGTCACCAGGTAGTCCGTGAACGCCGCCACATAGGGGTCCCGCAACCGCTCTGGAAGCAGTGCGGTCACGCGCTTGCCGAGCAGCGCGGCGCGGGTCCAGCCCAGCAGGCTCAGAGCAGCGGCGTTGGCGTAGACGACGCGGTTCTGGGCGTTGCAGGCGACGACCGCGTCAGGCAGGGCATCCAGCAGGGCGGTGTGCTCGACGTCCCTGGCGACCTCGGTCTGCTGGGCGTGCACATCCAGCGGCGCCCACGGCCGTGGGTCGGCACCGCCGACCTGGGCGGCGATCTCCTCCAGGTGCCACACCCGGCACCACCGCACCTCGGGCAGCGCCGGCGGGGTCAGGAGCTCGCCCTCGAAGGCCTGCTCGTCGGCGCTGGCCAGGACGTCGAGCAGGTCGCGAGCGTCCGCGGCCGCCTCCGGATCGACCTCGGCGTTGATGTTCACGCGGCCGAGGCCGCGCTCGGCGGCCCTGCGCAGCGCCTCCTCGACGGGCTGGGCGTCGATCGGGTTGGAGGGCGGGTGATAGCCGCGCGACTCGAGCGCGATCAGGGCGTGCTCGCGTAGCAGGGCCTCGTCGTGCTGGCGCATCGCCCGGAACAGGTGCACGGGCACGTCGAGCAGCCGCACCGACCGGTGGTCATCCCCGGTTGGGGCCGCCAGGGTCACCCAGTCGGTGGGAGCATGGGCCCCCGGTTCGCCTCCCGGGTTACCGCCCTCGGCCGCAGCGCCGGTCTCACCGATCTCCAGCGCGAACCAGACCGACTTGCCGTCTGGCAAGGTCTCGACGCCATGGCGGTCGGCGAGGGTGGCGACCAGGCCTAGGCCCCGTCCGGTGCTGGCATCCGGGTCGTAGTCGCGCTGCACGGGGAGCGCGCTGCAGTGGTCGGTCACCTCCACGAGGACCCCGTTGGCATCGGCCTCGAGCCGCAGCTCGATGGGCGTGCCGGCGTGCAGCACGGCGTTGGTGACGACCTCGCTGACGAGCAGGAGGATCTCGTCGAGGCGCGCCGCATGAGGGCCGCGTTCCAGAGCCTCGGCGACGAGGGTTCTGGCTCTGCCCACGCTGGGCGGAGCAGGGGGCAATGTGCTCGTAAGTCTCGTCACCGCCCGGTTTGTTCCCCGTACCGGCGGTAGTCCAACCTCAACCGGATATCCGGCTGATCCAGCGGGCTATCTTGCCGCTCAGCACGTCCAGCGGCAGGGCCCCGGAGCCGAGCACCCGGTCGTGAAAGTCGCGCAGGTCGAAGCGGGCGCCCAGGGCGGAATCGGCAAGGCTGCGAAGCTCCGCTATGCGCCGCTGCCCGACCTTGTAGCCGAGGGCCTGACCGGGCCATGCGATGTAGCGGTCGACCTCGTTCTCGATGTTGTTGAGCGCCTGGGGCGAGTTCCCGACCAGGTACTCGATGCCCTGCTGACGGCTCCAGCCGAGGTGGTGGATGCCCGTGTCCACGACCAGCCGGCAGGCGCGCCACGAGTCGAGCGACAGCATGCCGAGGCGCTCCAGCGGACCCGAGTACAGACCCGCCTCGTCGGCGAGGCGCTCCGCGTACAGCGCCCAGCCCTCGACGTAGGCGTTGACCAGCAGGTGCCGGCGCAGCGGCGGCAGCTCCGTTAGCTCCTGGGCTAGGGCGATCTGGAGGTGGTGGCCCGGTATGGACTCGTGGAAGGCGAGGGCTTCGGCCTCGAAGCAGGTGCGGGTCTCAGGCAGGTGGGTGTTGACGTGGTACCCGCCGGGCCGCGAGCCGTCTGCTGCCGGCGGCAGGTAGTAGGCGATGGTGCCGTCCTCGACCTCGTGCGGAGCCATCTCAGTGACGACGCAGGTGGACCGAGGCAGGCGCCGAAAGAGGCCGGGCGCGGCAGCGCTCGCGCGCTCCAGGGCGTTCTCGGCGGTCTCCAGCACCTCGGCGGAGGTCGAGAAGCGCAGGTCAGGGTCGTCGCGGAGGCGGTGGAAGATCTCGGCGACCTCCCCGGTGCCCACGGCCGATGGGCCGATGGCGGCGTACTCCTGCGCCAGCCGGGCCACCTCCTGCCGGCCGAGCTCATGCAGCTCGGCGGGCTCCAGCTCGCAGGTCGTGAAGCGCCGGATGGCGGCGGCGTAAGCCTGCTCGCCGTCGGGGAGCCAGCACAGCCCGGAGCGCTCGTCGGGGCGGGCCACGGGTGCTATGCGCCGCTCGAGATGCTCGCGGTACTCAGCGAGACCGGGGCGGACGGATTCGGCTACCGCCGCACGTAGGGCGTCGCGCCAGCGCTGTGCGGCGACGGCGTCCAAGCCGGGAGGGGCGGCGGGGGAGAGCAGCGGGTCCTCGTCCAGCCGTGTCGCCAGCAGCCCGTCGATCTGCCGGATCGCGGCGAGCACGGCGCGGCGGGGCGGGGTCCTCCCGGCCGCCAAGCCCTCGTCGAGGCGGCGGGTCGCCGCTTCGAACCACTCGCGCGTGCCGTGGTAGCGGTCGATCAGCGCCTCGGCCTCGGCCGGCCCGGGCAGGGTGAGGGAAGGGCCGAGCTCGTACAGGTGCACCTGCGGCCCGACCACGGCGGGTGCGACCTCGATCTGACGCGGCCGGGCGGCGAGGTGATCGGCCTCGGCTGCCGCCTCGAAGCGGATGGTCTCGACCGTGAGGCGGTCCTCGTCGGACAGCTCGTCGAGGTCGAGCGCCTCCGCGTCGGCTGCGATCTCCCGAAGGCGCGCGATGAGCGCGTCCTCGGACTCGGCATCCAGCCGTGGCAGCCGGTCGGCGTAGCGGTGCTCGCCGACGGTGGAGGCCCATAGCGGTGAGGCGGCCAGCAGGGCGTCCCAGCAGCGCTCGGTCAGGTCTTGCACGGCGTGCATGGCGCCTCCGATGCTGCCGAGGACCGGGGAGATCGGCAGCGGCCCGCAGGATCATGGCTGGCGGATGGCGCCGCTACAATCGTCTGCCCTGGTGCGGCGGCCGCCGCTCGCCTCCCATTTCCCCCTCAAGGACCGGCCATGCCCGCACGCGACGACATCCGCAACGTCGCCATCGTCGCCCATGTCGACCACGGCAAGACGACGCTGGTTGACTCCATGCTCTGGCAGTCGGGGGTCTTCCGCGAGAACCAGACCATCGACGAGCGCGTGCTCGACTCGATGGACCTG
>CAZVUW010000148.1:0-5189 GCA_964629825.1 uncultured Actinomycetota bacterium | reverse complement strand
CAGGCAGTCGCGTGGCGGAACGCGACGCGCCTCGGGCCGGGGCGGGCCGGCCCAGACCTCCCAAGGGGGAGCATCCATGCACTCTGTTGCCGTCTCGGCAGCGCGCCGTCTAGGAGCATTCGCCGTCATCGCTGCGCTCCTGCTCGCGCTGCTTCCTCAGCAGCAAGCCGAAGCGCTGGTCTCCGGTGTGAGCGGCCAGATGACCAAGATCGCGCCGCCGGCCGACGCGCGTGCGCAGCAGCTCGAGAGCTCCACCACGATGTTCACGTGGGATGAGCGGCAGGACGTCGAGCTGACCAGCGACGTCGCGGTCGACATCACCACGGCGGGCATGTACGAGGATCCGGAGGACCTGACCCCTGGTGTCGTGCCTGCCGGGACGGTGGTGCGCAGCCACATGGTCCACGCCGACAAGGTGGGCACCACGGCACCCAACATCTGGCTCACCGGGACCCTCACCTTCGACCAGGACATCGTGGGGATCGCGCTCGAGGCCGACACCCTGTACGGCTCGGACTTCCTCGGAGCGCCCGGTACGCGCTACCCGACCTCGGGGCGGCCGGAGCGCCGTCTCAACCTGGAGACCCAGGGCGACTTCGTCCTGTGGCAGATCGACGACCGCACCGTCGTCATCCAGGTGGAGACCGCCGCGCACTTCGACCAGATCCGCATCCTCACCGCCGACACCGCGCCCGAGCCGCTGCTCGGCGACATCGCGATCAAGAAGTACACCTACGTCAAGCCGATCAAGGAGCAGCCGCGCTGCGACGGCAAGTACGACAAGTACAAGGACGAGTGCCGGGACGACAAGGACTCCTGCGAGAAGTACGGCAAGCACGACAAGAAGTCCGGCAAGTACAGCAAGTACAAGAAGGACTACAAGAAGAGCACCAAGTGCGAGAAGTACAAGTCGTCCAAGCACAGCAAGGGCTGGAAGCTGAAGGACTGGCTTGCCTACTTCCTGATCAAGCACCACGGCAGCCACACCGGCGGCACCAGCGGTGGCAGCACCGGCAGCGGCGGCAGCACGCCCGGCACGGACGGGGACCTGCCGCTGGGTGAGGACGCGAACACCGCTCCGGGCCCGAAGGCCAAGGTCGGCCAGGAGGTCGTGTGGACCTACGTCGTGACCAACCCCGGCACCGTGCCGCTCGGCTTCGTGGACGTCAGCGATGACGCCGGCACGCCGGGCGACCTGTCCGATGACTTCCACCCGGCGCCGGTGCTCGACGGCGACTACAACGTCGGCGACCTCAACCGCAACGGCCTGCTCGACCCGGGTGAGGAGTGGCGCTTCCGCGCGGTCGGCGCCGCCACGGTGATGGGCCAGTACCGCAACGTCGGCTGGGCCACCGGCACGCCGGTGGACGCCAACGGCGCCGAGGCCGGTCCGTCCGTCGACGCCACCGATGTCAGCCACTACTTCGGCGAGCTGCCCACCGGCAACCGCTGCAAGACTGACGGCTCGCCCAAGGGCCTGGTGTTCCGCTACACCGGCGCGAGCTCGAAGGCGACCAAGACCTCGCAGCTGTGGCTGCTGCACTACCTGGTCGACGGCGACGCCAAGGGCACCTCGCCCGCGCGGATCGTCGCCTACGACGTCTTCAGCGGCCGCAAGACCTTCGACGGGGACGTCGCGGTCGGCGAGGACTTCCTGGCCGAGTCCTCCTCGGGTCGCCTCGGCTCCGAGACCCTGATCAAGGTCTTCTCCCCGAGCGGCAAGCTCCTGCAGCTGGTGCGCATCCACACCTCCTGCGGCGCGCCGCTGGTCCTCGGCGACCAGTGGGGCAGCGTCAAGCTCGTGGGCTACGCCGGCGAGAAGGCCAACGCGGGTCTGGTCCAGTAGCGCAGACGGCTGATCGAGCGGGCCGGGAGCGAAGAGCTCCCGGCCCGCTTGCTGTCTCGGCGCACCCGCCCCGGCACATGGCATGCTCCCCGCCCGAGGACACGCGGACCACCCCCGGTCGGAGCGGCCGGGAACCGGCAGCGAAGGCGGTCATGGACGAGGCAGGACGCGCAGGCGCGGTGGCCGACGCCGTCACGGCGGTCGCGGTGCTCGCGCTGGCCCTGTGGGTCGCCGCCGCCGAGGCGGCCGGGTCGTCGCCGTGGCGCACGGCAGCGCTCATCGCAGGCACCGGGATCTGCTACGGCCTGGCCCGCGCGGCCGGCGCCGTCGAGCCGCTGGCGGTCCCGCTGACCGTGATGGCTGCGGGCGTCGTCGTCGCCGTCGTCGGGCTCGACGTCCTGCTATCGGGGCCACTCGAGAGCCCCCTGGGCTACGCCAACGCCACCGGGGCGTTCTTCGCGCTGGTGTCGGCGGCGGGCTGCATCGTCGCCGCCCGCGACGACGGCACCCTGCGCTGGGTCGGGATCGGCGTGGCGGTTGCGGCCGCGGCCGTCCCGTGGCTCAACGGCGCGCACACGGCCGCGGTCACCACGCTGCTGCCCCCGCTCGCGATGGCGGCGCGGCCCCTCGGCGGGCGGGTGCGCGGGGTTGTGCTGGCCGCCGGGGCCCTGGTGGTCGCCGCCCTCGCCAGCACGGTCGTCATCGGCCTGACCCACGATCGCGAGGGTGAGCCGGGCGGCCTGATCGTCGCGCTGCTGTCGGAGCGCCGACCCGTGCTGTGGGCGGACGCCCTGGACCAGGTCGCCGCCGAGCCCGCCCGCGGCGTGGGAGTGGGCGGCTTCGCCAAGACGAGCCCGACCGCCCAGGACGACCCGGACGCCCGCTGGGCGCACAACGAGTACCTGCAGCTGGCCGCCGAGACCGGGGTAGCCGGCGGCGTGCTGGCCCTGCTGGTGGTTCTCTGCGCGCTGGCGCGGATGTGGCTCGGACCGCGCGATGAGGGCACGGCCGCGGCGGCCGCCGCACTGGCCGGGCTCAGCATCTCGGCCAGCGTCGACTACGTCCTGCACTACGTCCTCGTCGCGCTGGCCGCGGGCGCGGTCGCCGGGGCCGGTGTGGCGGCGGAAGGTCAGAGCCTGACCCGCTTGCGCAGCGCCACCTCCCGATAGGTGTCGAGCGAGGTCTGCGCGACCACCCGCTGATCGAAGCTGCGCTGCGCGCGCCTCAGCAGCGCCTGCGACAGGCGCTCGCGCAGGTCCCCATCGTCCAGCAGGCGCCGGATTGCGGAGGTCAGCGCCTCGACGTCCCGCGGGGGGACCAGTAGCAGCTCGCGCTCGTGCGCGCCGATCTCCCGGCAGCCGCGGATGTCGCTCAGCACCAGGGCGCAGCCCGAGGCGGCGGCCTCCATCGCCGAGCGCGAGAAGCCCTCGCGGTAGGAGGGCAAGACGAAGATGTCCAGGGCCGAGTAGACGGCCGGCATGTCGTGGCGCAGGCCGAGGTGCTGCACGCCGGCCTCCTGCTCGCGCAGGGCGTCGGGCTTGTCCTCGTCGTCGGGCCCCACCCAGACGAAGTGGGCGCGATCCCCGAGCGTCCGTGCGGCGGCGGCGAACTCGCGGATGCCCTTCTCGGCCACCCGCCGTCCCACGCCTCCCACCAGCACCCGATCGGGGGGCAGGCCGAGCTCGGAGCGGACGCGCACCCGCTCGGCCGGGTCGGGCCGGAAGCGCCGGAGATCGATGCCGTTGCCCACCGTCTTGGCCTTGCGGCTGCGCACCCAGCGGGCGAGCGTGCGGCGATCCGTGTCGTTCTGGTACAGCTCGGTGTCGGACAGCTGCGCCGCTAGGGCCTCGGCGCCAAGCACCATGGCGCGCTTGGCGAAGCGGTCGCCGGGCGCGATCCAGAGCCCGTGGCAGGTGTTGACGACCACCGGCACGCCCGCCAGGCGCCCCACGATGCGCCCCAGGATGCCGGCCTTGGGGGTGTGCGTGTGCAGCACGTCCAGCCGCAGGCGGCGCACGGCTCGGAACAGCTCGACCGCGGCGCGCAGGTCGCGCCGCGGATCCCAGGCCCTGGTCAGGGAGGGCACCGCGACGTGCTGAACCCCGCGGGCCTCGACCCGCTCGACGAACTCGTCGGCTGCCGAGATCCCGAACACCTGATGCCCGGCCGCGACGTCGACGTCCAGCTCGGCGCCCAGCAGGAGCTCGAGGCTCATCGCCACCGTGGTGAGGTGCGCGATCCGCAGCGGGCGCGACATCGGCTCAGGCACGCAGACCCACCCGCTTGGCGGTGGCCACGATCGCGCCGTATGCGCGCTCGGGGAGCAGGCGGCCGCGCAGCTTGGCCTCGAAGAACTCGATTGGGTCGCTGCCGCGGACCGGCACCCTGCGCAGCCGATACGGGTCGGTTCCGGGATGGTTGCGGCCGAGGTGGCCCGTCGCCGCCGAGCGGAAGCGCGCGCGCAGCTCCGGCTCCATGCGCGGCACCGGGATGCCCCAGGTGTAGGCGAAGTGGCGCGGTGTGAGCCCCAGCCGCTGCTCGATCTCCTCGCTGCAGCGGTCCAGCTCCTCGGGTGTGAGCGCCTCGGGCCGCGCGTGCGTGTGGGTGTGGTTGCCGATGGTGCACAGCGGCGAGGCCGCCAGCTCCTCGAGCTGTGACCAGGTCAGGGCGGGACCCGGCGCCTTGGCCGTTGAGCCGTCCCAGTGCATCTGGCCACCGACGTAGGACGTGGCGAGGTACAGCGTGAAGGGCAGGCCGCGCTCGGTCAGGATCGGCAGGGCGGGGTCGGCGACGTCGGCGAAGCCGTCGTCGAAGGTGATCACCACCTTCTGACGGTCGTCGCCGGCCGCCAGCTCGTCCAGCGCCTGGTCGATCGAGACCACGCGATGGCGCGTGAGGACGTCCATCTGGGCGCGGAACGCTCCGACCCCGAGGTCGCGCTCGTCCGGGGTGCCACCGCCGACGCGGTGGTAGATGAGCATCGTGCAGCCGCCCGCGGGTGCGCCCGGTCTGGCCGCCAGGCGGCGCTTGAGCCGGGCCCGCGGGCCGCTTCGGCTGTCCTGGTCTTCCATCGCTCCTCCACATCGGCACGTCGCGCCCGCAGCCCGAGCACCGCCGACTACATGGTGCCGCAGCGCCCGCGATGGCCGAGGGGATGGGCGCCTTCTGCGCGGCTTCGGCGGTTCTGGCGGTTGCGGTCGGCACTGCGTGGTGGGGACCTTCGTCCCTTTTGTTCAAGGTCGAGGGTCCCGGAGCCGAACCAACCATCGCACCCCGCGGTAGACCCCCATCGCACCTCGGAGTGCCCCCCACAACCCCCCGCTCCCCCTCTGCAGGGAGTGCC
>CAZVUW010000147.1:0-5280 GCA_964629825.1 uncultured Actinomycetota bacterium | reverse complement strand
CGTGTCGTAGGCACGCAGCTGCGGGTCGCCCTGGATCTCCGCCAGCAGGATCCCATCGGTCATCAGCTTGACCAGCGTGTCCTCGCGGGTGCGGTCCCCGAAGCGGATCTGGTAGCCGACCGTGCTGCCGAGCTCGACCCCCAGCTCCTCGGCGATCCGCGCCGCGACCGCGCGGGCGGCGATCCTGCGCGGCTGGGTGTGCCCGATCATCCCGCGGACGCCGCGACCGAGCTCCAGGCACAGCTTGGGCAGCTGGGTCGTCTTGCCCGAGCCGGTCTCGCCGGCGACGACCACGACCTGGTGGTCCCGCAGAGCGGCGAGCAGCTCCTCGCGCGCCTGGCTGACCGGCAGCTCGGGCGGATAGGTGATCCGCTCCGGCACGGCCAGGCGCCGGCGCGTGCAGCGGGCCTCGGCCTTGGCGATCTCCCGCTCGAGCTCGGCCAGCGCCCGGTCCCTGCGCCTCGGATCCTTGTTGCGGCGCGCGCGATCGAGCCGACGCCCGAGCCGGTGAGCGTCGCGCAGGGTCAGCTCGCGCAGGCGTCCGCGCAGGTCCGAGGGCGCCGGCGCGGGGGGCTGGGACGACATGGCGGCGACCACTGTAGGTCGGCTGGCGGTGATGGCCGGGTCAGCACGGACGGCGGCCGGGGCGTCGGCCCCGGCCGCTCGGTTCGGCAGCCCCTAGCGGTAGAGGGCCTCGACCGCCTCCTGGTAGCGGTCCTGGACCACATTCCGCTTCAGCTTGAGGGTCGGCGTCATCTCGCCGCCCTCGATCGTGAAGTCCTGCGGGAGGATCGCAAAGCGGCGGATGGACTCGGCCTTGGACACCGCCTTGTTGGCGTCGTCCACGGCGGACTGGATCTCGGCCCGCAGGAGCGGGTCCTCGATCATGTCGCCCACCTTGCGCCCGGCGCGGTCGTTGCGCTCGGCCCAGGCCGGGAACTGCTCCTCGTCGATGGTGATGAGCGCGGCGATGTAGGGGCGGTTGTCGCCCACCACGATCGCCTGGCTGACCAGCGGGTGGCTGCGGAGGCGGTCCTCGAGGATCGCCGGCGCGACGTTCTTGCCACCCGCGGTGACGATGAGCTCCTTCTTGCGGCCCGTGATGGTCACGAAGCCCTCGCGGTCGAGCTCGCCGATGTCACCGGTGTGGAACCAGCCCTCGTCGTCGATGGCCTCGGCCGTCGCCGCCTCGTTGCGGTAGTAGCCGGCGAACACCTGCGGACCGCGGACGATGATCTCGCCGTCGTCGGCGATCCGCACGGTCGTGCCTGGGATCGGCTTGCCGACCGACCCGATCTTCCACGCCGACGGCGTGTTGGCGGTGAGGATCGGGCTGGTCTCGGTGAGCCCGTAGCCCTCGTAGATCTTGATCCCGACGCCGTTGAAGAAGTGCGTCAGCCGTGCCCCCAGCGGCCCACCGCCGGAGTTGGCGGACTTCAGCCTGCCGCCGAACAGCGCCCGCAGCTTGGAGTAGACGAGCTTGTCGAACAGGGCATGGCGCAGCCGCAGGCCGAGGCCCACGCCGCCCGACTCCTGCGCCTTCGAGTACGCCACCGCGGTGTCGACGGCGCGCGCGAAGATCGCACCCTTGCCGCCGGCGTCGGCCTTCTGCTGAGCGCCTGTGAAGACCTTCTCGAAGATCCGAGGCACCGCCGCCACGAAGGTCGGCTGGAACATCGGCAGCTCCTCGAGCAGGTGCTGCGTGCTGGTCGCGAAGCCGACGCGGATGCCGCGCTCCATGGAGGCGACCTGCAGGATCTTGGCGAAGGAGTGCGCCAGCGGCAGGAACAGCAGCTGCGAGTCCTCCGGCGTCATCAGCTCGGGCATCGCCGCCAGCGTGTTCTTGCTGTTGGAGCGGAGGTTGCCGTGCGTGAGGACGCAGCCCTTCGGCAGGCCCGTCGTGCCGGACGTGTAGATGATCGTCGCGGTGTCATCGATGGTGATGCCCGCGAGCCGCTCGTCTAGCTGCTCGTCGGTGACGCCCGCGCCGCTGGCCTCAAGCTCAGCCAGCCCCCCGCCGTCGATGGTGAAGACGTGCTTGCAGTCCGGCGCCTGGTCCGCGACCGCGTCGTAGTGAGCCTTGAGCTCATCGTTCTCGAAGAAGGCCGCGACCGCGCCTGAATCCGAGAGGATCCACTCGACCTGCTCGGTCGAGGAGGTGTCATAGATCGGTACCGTCACCGCCCCCGCGGCGAGGATCGCGTAGTCGAGATAGGTCCACTCGATGCGCGTGGCCGACATCAGGGCCACCCGGTCGCCCGGGCCCACGCCCAGCCCGATCAGCCCGCGCGCAAGCCGCCGGACCCGATCGGCGGCGTCGGCCGCGGAGACGTCGATGAATCGGTCACCCTGCCGATAGGCGAGCAGTGCCTTGTGAGGCGTCTTGCGCGCGTGCTCGAACAGGGGTTGGAGAAGATGGTCTCCGGGTTCCAGGGAGATCTCGCCAGGTGCGGAGTACTCCTGCATTCCGTCCTCCTCCCAGAAGGTGGAATGCCAGAGTAGTTCAGCCGGGCTCCGCTTCGGTTTGGAAAATGCGAATCTGTGCTGGTCAGCCCTGCAGTTGCGCCGCCACCTCGAGCATCTCGAGGTCGTCGTGCAGCTGATGCTGGAGCATGACGTGCTCGACTCCGACGGCGGCCAGCTCGTCCAACCGCGCGCGAGCGCGGTCGACGCTGCCGAGCACCCAGGCGCCCTCGAGCTCGGCCAGCCAGGCATCGAAGTCGCCGCTGCCGGTGCGGGAGTGAAGCGTCGCGGCGCGCTCACGGAAGTCGCTCTCGTCGGTGCCGACGATGCAGCCGGTCATGAGCGAGTAGGTGACGGTGTCCGGGTCGCGCCCGACCTCGCGGCAGGCCACTTCGAGGGCGCGCCGCTGCGCCGCGCAGTGCTCCGGTGGCGTCAAGACCCCGTTGAGGCCGTCCGCGTACCGCGCGGCCAGGTACGGAGTGCGCCTCAGCCCCTTGCCGCCGACGACGATCCGCGGGCGCGGCAGCGGCACCGGCGCGAACCGCCCCGCGGCGATCTGCACGAACTCGCCGTCGAAGTCGACCTCCTCGACCGCGGGGTCCCACAGCGCGTTCACGACGGCCAGGTGCTCCTCGAGCCGCCGGAACCGCGTCCCCACGTCCTCGAACGGGAAGCCGTGCTGGCGGTGCTCCGACTCGAGCCAGCCGGTGCCCAGGCCGAGGCTGATGCGGCTCTGCCCGTCCGGCCCGGTGCCGGCCATCTCGTGCACGGTGGCCACGACCTTGGCGATGTTGCCGGCGGGTCGGAACGTCACCGGCGACACCAGCGTGCCGAGGCGGATGCGGCTCGTGTCGCGCGCGAGGCCGGCCAGCACCGCCCAGGCGTCGGTCGAGCCGACCCCCACGCGACCGGCCACCGAGAGGTAGTGATCGCTGCGGTAGAAGCCGTCGAAGCCGAGCTCCTCGGCGCGACGGGCTACGGCCAGCTGCTCGCTGTAGGAGATGCCCTCTTGGGGCTCAAGCATTACTGACAGCTGCACGGCTGTGCTCTTCCCCCTGCAACCGCTCTTCGGAACCTTCCTTGGCGCGGGCCGCGCGGACGCCGCCGCGGTCGCCCCCGACGATCAGGGCGACACCGGCGACGATCAGACCGCCGGACACCAGTATGGCGGGGGTGAGCGGCTCGCCGAGAACCAGGACTCCGAGGGCGACGGCCACGACCGGGTTGACGTAGGCGTAGGTCGAGACCGTAGCGGGGGCGGTGTTGCGCAGCAGCCAGGTGTAGGCGGTGAAGGCCACCAAGGAGCCGAAGACCGCCAGGTAGAGCATCGCCGCGACCGAGGCGAACGAGGCCGCGCCGAGGTCGGTCTGCGCCGGCTCGCCCATGATCAGCCCGGCCACGGCGAAGCCGCCGGCCGCGGAGATCATCTGCATCGCGGTGGCGCGCAGGGGGTCGGGGTGCAGCCTGGCGCGGCGGACGTACATCGAGCCGATCGCCCACGACAGCGAGCCCAGCAGGACCACGACCGCGGCGGCCAGGTTCGTGCCCTCGCCGCTGGGGCGGACCAGCGCGGCAACCCCGGCGAAGCCGACGGCCAGGCCGAGCACGACCGCGCCAGTCGGGCGTCGCGAGTCCTGCCACCAGGCGATCAGCGCCATCCACAGCGGAACGCTCGCGACCAGGAGGGCGGCCATGCCGGAGTCGATCTGCTGCTCCGCCCAGGTCACGGCGCCGTTGCCGCCCAGCAGCATCAGCAGACCGGTCACGGCCGCGGTGCGCCAGTGCGTGCGCGTCGGCGTCACGGCGCGCTCGCCGCCGCGCGTCCGGGCGGTCCAGGCGTACAGCAGCACCCCGGCGAGGAGGAACCGCA
This sequence comes from uncultured Actinomycetota bacterium, assembly GCA_964629825.1. Lineage (GTDB taxonomy): Bacteria > Actinomycetota > Nitriliruptoria > Euzebyales > Egibacteraceae > CAZVUW01. The sequence goes on along the minus strand of CAZVUW010000147.1, from coordinate 947 downwards.
CCCCGGCCATGAACATCGGCGGCAGCGTCTCGATGCCGACCTTGATGGCGAGGTAGGTCGATCCCCAGACGACGTAGACGATGCCGAGCGCCCCGAAGAGCTTCAGCCGCGCAACCTTGGACTCCGACTCCATGCCACCACCTCCGCGCCGGTCGCACATTCGCATTCCAATCGCCGACCAGCAGTGAGCGAGGCGGCAGGATCTGGCATGCTGGGCATACCAATCAAGTTCGAATGGTATCTATTCCCGACCTCGGAGGACTCGTGGAGGCGAAGCGGCTCGGGGCGATGCTCGACGGCTGGCGCGATGGGACCGGCCCGCTCCACCGCCGACTGGCGGCCGCGCTGCGCTCGGCGATCAACGTCGGGATGCTGCCGCGCGGCGAGAGCCTGCCGCCCGAGCGGGTGCTCGCCTCCGCTCTGGGCATCAGCCGCGCCACCGTCGTCACGGCCTTGGAGACGCTGAAGGCCGAGGGGCTGCTGGAGGCACGTCAGGGCAGCGGCACGTGGGTGCGATCGGGCCCTTCGCGCGCGGATCTCGGCAATACGCGCCTGGTCGAGTCCCTCGAGGAGCACGCCATCGTGCGCGACCTCGCCGGCGCGCCCCACGGGCTTGAGCTCACCGCCGCCGCAGTGGACTGCGCGCCCGCGGTGGCCGAGGTGACCGCGGCGCTGTCCGAGGCCGACCTCGCCGAGACGCTGTCAGGCCACGGCTACAGCCCCCAGGGCCTCGGGCTGCTGCGGGAGGCCGTGGCCGCGCACCTGACGGAGATGGGCGTGCCGACCACGCCCAGCCAGGTCCTGATCACCTCGGGCGCGACCCAGGCCATCCTGCTCGCCGGCCGCCTGTACCTGGAGCCGGACGCCCCGGCCGTGGTCGAGGCGCCGAGCTATGCGGGCGCGATCGACGTCCTGTCGGCGCTCGGGGCCAAGCTGCTCCCGGTCGG
>CAZVUW010000146.1:0-5378 GCA_964629825.1 uncultured Actinomycetota bacterium | reverse complement strand
CTACCGCTACAAGTAGCGCTGGAGCGCGTCTCGGGTCACAGCCCCGTCTGAGAGACGCCGTGCTCAGCTTGTTCGCGGGTGTAGCCCTCGAACTCCAGCTGTTCGATCAGCCCGGACTTTGAGAAGGGCATCGTGTCGAGGTAGTTCTTCGCCTCCTTGACCGCCTGCTCGTTCCAGTCCGCATTCACGTGATCGGCGGCGAAGTTCGCGTCCTCGGTCGAGTAGCCCTCGAACTCGAGCTGCTGGATGAGTCCGGAGCGGGAGACGGCATGAAGCCGAGGTAGTTGGCCGCGGCGCGAAGCGCCCGGTCGGTCGGGATCCTCCACTCCGTGAGGGCGTCCACGTCCCGTTCGGCTCCTACGCCGGGCTCACAGCGGCTTCCCCACGGAGTTGCTCATGGCTCAAGCCCAGCTGACCTCGGTTGGCCGCCCTGGTGTCGATCGCGGTCCTGATCGGGACCCTATCGACACCAGGGGCGAGGTCAGGCGCTGATCTCGACCATGACGAGAGCTCTACGTCAGCAAGCGGTCGACCTGTGATGGAAGTTGCGGGTCGGCTGGTGGCGCCCGCGGCCCCACTTGCAGCGCCGTCCTCGGCGTTTCCGCGGAAACGCTCTGGGCCGCGCTTGCCCCTGCCGTCAGCTAACGCCGGCTGGGTGCCTCCCGCCTGCCCTTCTGCCTCGACAAACGAAGCGGCTCGAGCCCGCCCGGCGAGCCGGTTAGAGACGAGCTGTCAACGGGCAGGCCGATGCCCGCGCGGATCCCCGTTGGGGTGCCTCGCACGGGTGGCCTGGTGTGGTCGTTCGAGCCCGTTCCTGGTGAACGGTGGTGGTCGGTTCTGGTTGCTGGTCGTTCTGGGTGCTGGCCTAGAAGGGCAGATCGCGATCGCTCGGGGGTGCAGGCCCCGGCCTGGGCCCGCTCTTGCTGCGGGTCCATCGAGTGGCCCGGTCAGGCCGGCTTGTCGGGGGTGGCGGGCGCTGGTCGGGCGCGCGGGCCAGGGGCGTGCCGGGTGGGAGGCTGGTGTGGCTCTTGCCGCGCCGTTCGATGGTCAGGGCGCCGGTGGCCGGGTCGATGCGGGCGGCCCAGCCGTGGCGGTGAACCAGGACGTGGTTGCGGCGGGTGAGGTGGGCGAGGTTGTTGGGGTGGTGGTCGACGTGCTGGTTGCGCTCGACCAGGTGGTGCAGGTCGCACCAGCGCAGCGGATCGCTTGAGCCAGGGAATCGGTCGCCGCCGTCGCGGGCCGCGACTGCAAAGCGCACGTCTCCGGGCACGTCCAGGGCCGTCCGCTTGGCGGCCGTCGCAAGGGGCGTGGCGCCGTCGAAGATGACAGTTCGCAGGGTGGCGTCGCGGGTGAGCTGAGCCAGAGTGGCCGCGGTGATCGACGGGAGCAGGGCGCCGCGGGTGTGCAGCTCGATCTGGCCGGCGGCGTTGGGGTGGATGTCACCGTGGCGAACGTGCACGACAAGCGCTGGCTTGGCGGTGCCATTGGGTCCGGCGCCCGACAGCCAGGCGTGGGCCATACGCTCGAGGGCCTGACCGAGCTGACGGCCTCTGCGCAGGTCGGCGGGGCGAGGGTCGTCCGCGGTATGTGCTGGCGCTTCGTTCTCGTCGGTGGTGCGGCTGTGCTCGTCGGCGCCATGGTCGGGGTGGAGGCCTTCGGTGCCACCCACGTCTGCTCCGCCGTCCGCGGCTGGCACGTCGTCGTCCTCGCCTGGCTCTGCGGCGTCCGTCCCGCTGCTCTCATCATTGGCGCGGCTGATGTGGTCGGCTGCGTCGTCGAGGGCGTTGAGGACGATGGCACCGGTCACCGGGTCGAAGCGGAATTGGCCACGGATGCCGCCGTCGAAGTCGGTCTGGACCGCCAGGTAGTTGTCCCGCCGGGCTCGGGCTTCGGCTCGTTCGGCCTGCGCGGCCGTGCGGAGCTCGGTGACGGCCTGGTCCACGGCGGCGAGAAGCTTGTCGGGGTCGAAGCGGCGGATGTCGCGGTGCTGGGCGAGGGTGGCGGCCAGCCGCTGGTCGATGTGGTCCCGCTTGACTGCGCCGAGGGCGCGGACCTGCCAGACGATCTGCCGCACGACCGACCAGGACACCTGGCCGGCCCGCAGCAGCCCCGCGAGCACGGGCATGTCCGCCAGGACCTCACCGGCGGTGATCAGGAACCTGGCGTCGGAGTGGCACAGCCGCGATTCGAGCACGAGGACTTGCTCGAGCATCAGCCCTTCGAGCTGCTCCACGGCGCCGCTGGCGGCCAACCGCGCGGCGATCGCGGCTGCCTGGGCCTGCGCGGCGGTGGCTGCGGCGTTCGCCTGCCGCAGCTCGGCGAGCAGTTGGGCTGCTTGTTCGAGGTCGATCTCGCGGCTGTCGTCTATGTCTGTCATGCGTGTATTGCAACATGAGGGTGTGACAGCCACGGTGTACACGGACTGGGATCGCGTCCCGCGGTCTGGTGGAAGTGAGGGTGTGACGCTCAGCGATGTCGGCCGTGGTCAGGCGGCCGGCAGTGAGGGCTGGGTGTCGGTGGTCACCTCCTTGGTGTTCGAACCGCACCGGGATTCCTGGAGGCCGGTCTTCCCCGGGTTCGGTGGAGTCGTGTAGTTGGATTCTTGTGCTGCTCGGGCACTGGAGCGCAGCATGGGAAGGCGCGGGTATCCGCCGGAGTTTCGGCGCAAGGTGGTTCATGCCGCCTCGCGTGACACCTATGGCGCCCGTCGGGTGCACGCCGAGCTCACCTTGGGCCGGGGCATCGTCGTCAGTCACGGTGCTGTGGAGCTGCTGATGCGCCGCGCCGGCCTGCAGGGCCTGAGCGGCCGTCCGAAGCACCGGCGCGGGCTGCGACCGGACGCGACCGCGGCTGACCTGGTCGATCGGGTCTTCGCACGCGACGCTCGTGACCAGCTTTGGGTGACCAACATCGCCGAGCATCCCACCCGCGAGGGCAAGCTGTACTGCGCCGTGGTCCTGGACGTGTACTCGCGACGAGTGGTGGGCTGGGCGATCGACGCCACCCAGACCGCGGCGCTGGTCACCAACTGTTGAGCGTCGTTGAGGTCTGGGATGGTGGCGTCACTTCGGCTCAGGATCTGGTGGGGGTGTGAGTTCGCCCCCGATCTGGGTCGGGGGCGGGGTTGAAGGGGAGCCGGGTCAGTCTGGGTTGATCTCGGTGATCGCGGTGCGGGCGGCTTGCTCGTCGACGATGCCCTTGCCGTCGGCGTAGGTCGCGATGAGCGCTTGGATGGCGAGGTTGTTGATGGCGCGGGGGATGCCGCGTGAGGTGGTGTGGATGAGTGCGATCGCGTCGTCGCTGAACAGGGTGTCGGATCTGCCTGCGAGGGTGAGGTGGTGTTTGACGTAGGCGCCGGTGTCGGCCAGGTCGAGCCCGGCGAGGTGGGCGCGCAGGGTGATGCGCTGGTCGAGCGCGGCGAAGTGGCCGAGCTTGAGGCGGCGTCGCAGGGTGGGTTGGCCGAGCAGGAGCAGCGCGAGCGGGCTGCGGGCGTCCATGTCGGTGTGGTGAGCAGCCGCAGTTGCTCGAGTTGGTCGTTGGCGAGCAGGTGGGCCTCGTCAACGACGAGGACGACCTGTTTGCGGCGTTCGTCGTGCTCGGCGGCGAGCAGTTCGGCGGTCTGGCTGATCAGGGCGGGCCGGTGGAACCTGGGTTCGGAGCCGAGGCTGGTGACGAGGTGGTAGTGGATCCCGCGGGCGCCGATCATGGGGTTGGCCAGGTAGATGACGGTGTGGCGGGACGCATCCAGCGCGGTGACGGTTGCTCGGGCGGCGACGGTCTTGCCGGCGCCGACCTCGCCGGTGAGCACGCCGATGGCCTGTTGGTCGATGAGCCAGCGCAGCCGGGCGACGGCTTCTTTGTGGCCGGTCGAGGCGAACAGCTGGGAGGGCGACAGGTCACGGCCGAACGGGTGGCGGGTCAGGCCGAAGTGGGACTGCAGCTGCTGGATCACGCCGCTCCCTCCTGCTCGTCGCCGTCGCCGTCGTCGGTGGTGGTGGCGTCGTCGGGGGTGAGGTCTGCGAAGTTGATGGCCTTGCGGGTCGCGGCGGCGTGCTCGGCGGCGACCAGGGCGAGGTAGTCGATGCCGGGGTTGGCGGTCATGTCATCGGGCTCGGCGAGAGCGTTGGTCGCCCTGGGGTGCACGTGGGCGCCCAGCACGTGGGGGGCGGCCCGTCCGAAGGACTGGTTGTTGAACCGCACCTGGATGTCGGTGAGGTCGAAGGGGTCGAAGACCAGCTGGACCTTGCGGCCGATCAGGGCGGGGTCGACCTGGTAGCGGTTGCCGTGCAGCGACACCAGCGCGGTGGTGGTGACGGTGCGGTCCTCGGCCCACAGGAACGCCTCGGCCAGCAGCTCGGGGAACGGCAGATCGATGGGGCCGGCGTCGGTGAACCGCTGCAGCGGCGTGGCGCCGGTCTCGGTGTGGATCCGGCGGTGGTAGCGCTGCTCGACCCAGGCGACGAACAGTCGGTTGACCTGTTCCAGGTCGGTGACCTGCTCGGTGTCGACCTCGATGAGGAACTGGTCTCTGACGGTGCGGAAGAACCGTTCGATCTTGCCGCGGCCGGCCGGCTCACCGGGTCGTGAGTGGACCAGTTGGATGCCAAGGACCGCGCAGGCCCGCTGCAACGGCGCGGCGACGAACGCCGAGCCGTTGTCGACGTACAGCCGGCGGGGGATGCCGCGGGCGCCCAGCCCGCGCCGGAACGCCGCTTCTAGCCGCAGCGAGTCTTCGGCGCGGCCCCACCGATACCCAGGGACCAGTCGGCTGTGATCGTCGATGAACGCGAACAGGTAGCTGCGACGGCCACCGATCGCCGGGCCATGGAGCGCGTCGGCGATCCACAGGTCGTTGACGGCCTCGGCCTCGAACCGGCCGAACGCCTTGGGGAGGCTGCCGTCGGGTCGGCGGTTGTGACCGGTACGGCGGAAGTGCCGCTGGATCGTGCGGGCCGACGGAGCCGGGTGCCCGGCGGCGAGCATGACCTCGCGGATCTGCACGGCGGTCCGGCCCGCCCGGCCTGGCCTCCTTCAACGACACCGCCAGCGCCAGCAGCTGCGCTGACGTGCGGGGCTGGCGGGACCCCGCCGCGGGGATCAGCGCGTCGAACCCGCCCGTGCGGTAGGCGCGGATCCACTCATCCAACGTGGAGCGGGCCACCCGTCGGCGCTGCCCGTCCCAGCCGACGTGGTCCCGGCCGGCCAGGTCGCGGACCAGCCGGCCACGCTGCCGCGACGTCAGCTCCGGGTCGGCGCACTGGCGGACCAGCGCGTAGCGGAACAGCGCGATCTCGCGCCGCTGGGCGTCTTCCATCAGTCGGTTTCTCCTCGGTAGGCGAAACCGGGAGGGTTCACCTCCTCCAGGGCGTCGGGAAGGG
>CAZVUW010000145.1:0-5597 GCA_964629825.1 uncultured Actinomycetota bacterium | reverse complement strand
GAGAAGCCGATGCAGTAGTCGGTGCCGTGGACGTCGTTGTCCATCGTCTTGGGGATCGCGACGACGGGCACGCCCTCCTCGTGCATCCGCAGCGCGTACGAAAGCGTGTCGTCGCCACCGATGGGGATGAGGGCGTCGATCTCCAGGGCCGACAGGACCTTCAGCACGTGCGGCGTGAAGTCGGTGATGCCGCTCGGGTCGGCCTGCCCGGCGAGGAACGGGGGCACCTCCCGTGCGCGGACCCGCGCCGGGTTCGTGCGGGACGTGTGCAGCACGGTGCCGCCCGTGCGGTCGATGGTGCGCACCACCAGGGGGTCGAGCCGGACAGTGCAGTCGGCGACCGACGCCTCATCCTCGGGCTGGCACTCGAGCAGGCCGCCCCAGCCGCGGCGGATGCCGATGACCTCGTGCCCCTCCTCCGCGACGCGGTTGACGACCGCCTTGATGCACGGGTTCAGACCGGGGACGTCGCCGCCGCCGGTGAGGATCCCGATGCGCATGTCCCTACCCTCCGTTGGAACGTGTCCAGGCGACCGGCGACAGCCCCAGGCGGGTGCCGAGCCGCGCAACGACAGCCTCCTCGTCGGCCCCCAGCCGCCCCGCACGGGCGCGCACGGCGACGTCCCAGATCAGCTCCTGGGCGCGGCTCAGGTCGAGCTCGAGGTCGAGCTCGGCGGCGAGGTCAAGCCACTGCTCCAGCAGGTCGGCGTCGGAGGGGTCGAGGCTGCGCGCGACACGCCTAGCCGCCGCGACCACGATCCGCTCCAGCGCCGTGCGCAGGCCGGAGAGGTCCAGGTCGTAGTCCTGCTGCCGACCGAGCGCCACGGTCTCGACCACGGCCGCGAAGCGGTCGGGCCGGCCGGTCTCCTCGTCCTGGGCGGCGAGGGCCGCCTCCAGCTGCGCCTCGAGCTCGGCGTCGAGCGTCAGCTCGGCGGCGGCCTTGAGGTCTCGGGGAAGCTCGTAGCCCGCGGCCGTCAGCATCTCGAGCGTCCGGCGGTGGTCGTGGTACAGCCGGCTGTACTGCTCGTGGAAGCGGGCGGTCAGGTCGCGGTAGATGCGGCCCACGATGAACTGCCGCCCGCCGGGCAGCGCGGCGGTCAGGTCGAACTCCTCCGTGCCGCCGTCGGAGGTCAGCTGCCACAGGCGACGCAGCAGCGCCGCGATCGGCTCGGTGGGGAAGGCCTTCCACAGCTGATCGGCGGCCTCCTTGTAGGCCTCCTGCCCGGGGTCGGGCGCCGTGATGCCGTGGAAGTCGATGCCGCCGAGATGCAGGCCGGCCGTGACCAGCCCCGTCACCTCGCCCGTCGAGTCGTCGGTCACCGCCACGCGGCCGACGGCGAGCGCGTGCCGCCCGCGACGCTCCGCGTGGCCGTCGCGGATGGCGACGCTGTGGCCGGCGACCTGCAGCGGCGTGCCGCGGTGGTTGAGGGCCATCGCGGTCTGTGGCTCGGCGAGCGCCTGCAGGGTGAGGTGGGCGACGATTCGCCGCGGAGTCACGGCGGCGGGCTCGACCTGGGTCTGCCAGACGTCCGCGCCGGTTCCCACCCCGGGCTTGTTGCTCTTCGCCTCGGCCAGCGTCTCGAGGACTCGCTTGCGGACCCCCTCCGCGGCGCCGATGCGGTCGAGCAGCTCCAGGGCGCGCGCGGCGAAGCGCAGCACGTACACGGTCTCGATGCCCGAGACGTCGGCGAAGAACCAGCCGCAGCTGGTGTACATCACCATCGCGTGCCGCTGGGCCTCGAGCAGAGTGCGCAGGCGCACGCGCTCCCGCTCGGTCAGGTGCCCGCGCGCGTGGCGCTCCAGGAACGCGGTCTCCGGCAGCGTGCCGAGCCGCACGCCGATGTAGTCGTCCCGGGCCGCCCAGGGATCGACCACCAGCTCCGAGCCGAGGTCCTCGAACGCGGCGATGCCGGCGTCGCGGACGATGTCCAGAGCGGCGCGCAGCGGGCCGCGCCAGGCCTGATTCCAGCCTTCCTTGCCGTCGGTCTGGCAGCCGCAGTCGCGGATCCAGCGACCCACGCCGTGCGCGCAGCTCCACGAGGTGCCCTCGCCGGGCACGATCTCGACCTCGTCGGTGGGCGGGTTCTCGGCGAGCCAGGCGGCGTAGCTGGTCGGGCGCAGCCCCTTGCGCTCGGCCTGCTCGAACAGGACGTAGGCCAGCCCCAGCTCGCCGAAGGCGCGGTGGTGGCCGAAGGTCTCGCCGTCGAGGGCGGCCGACACCAGGCCGCCGTCGCTGCGGGCGTCACGAAGCAGGCCGATCAGGTTGTCCGCGTCCGTGCTGCGCGGGTCGAAGGCGAGCGCCTGGGCGAGCGCGCCGTCGTAGAAGAACACCGCGATCGACCGGCCGGAGCCGTCGGAGTGAAGGTGCCGGTAGGCACGGCCGGTGTCGACGCCCTCGCCGACCTCGCGCCACTCGCCGCCGGGGGAGCGCACGCGGTGGGCCTGGCGGGGCGCCAGGACGGTGAAGCCGACGCCCGCGTCGATCAGGGCGTCGATGGTCTCGCGGTTGGCCGCCGTCTCCGGTAGCCACATGCCCTCGGCCTGGCGCCCGAAGCGGTGGGCGAAGTCCGCCAGACCCCAGCGGATCTGGGTGCGGCGGTCGCGATCGTTGCTGAGCGGGAGGATCGTGTGGTTGTACGCCTGCGCGAGCGCGTTGCCGTGGCCGGTGCGGGTGGCCGAGCGCCAGTCGCCGTCGAGGATCCGCGCGTAGGTCTCCGGCTGCCGTCGCTCCATCCACGACAGCAGCGTGGGGCCGAAGTTGAAGGACAGGCGCTCGTAGTTGTTGACGATGCGCTCGACCCGGCGGCGGTCGTCGAAGATGCGGGCGGTGCCGTTGGGGCGGTAGCACTCGCCGTGGATGCGCTCGTTCCAGTCGCGCGCCGGCGCCGCGGAGGGCTCGGGGTCGAGCATGCCCGTCCAGGGGTTGGTCCGCTCCGGCTGATAGAAGTGCGCGTGGATGACGAAGGGCTGCATGGTTGGAGTATCGGCCATCACCCCGCGCGCGGAAGAAGCAGTGCCGCGGTCTTGGCGGGCACGATCGCCTGCCCGTCGGTGAGGGTGAGCTCTTCGCCCGCTCCGCCGTAGCGCAGATCGTCCGTGGTGAGCAGCACCGCCTCGGCACCGGGCGCGGGCAGCAGGGCGGGCTGCGGGCTGAGGTTGGCCACGACGACCACCGCGTCGCCGTCGGGTCCGCCGCGCGTCAGCGACAGGACGTGGCCGTCCGCCACGTGCACGCTCACGAGGTCGCGCCGGCCGCCTCCCAGAGCCGGATGCTCGCGCCGCGCGGCCAGCAGGTCGCCCCACAGGGCCAGCCAACACAGCCCTTCGTCGCTGTCCGCACGCGACCAGTCGAGCCGGCTGCGCTCGAAGGTCTCCGGAGACTGCGGGTCCGGCACCAGGGCTCCGCGGGCCACGAAGTGTGGGAACTCGAGCGCACGTCCCTTCCGCACCGCCTCGGCCAGGGCCGGCTCGGGGTGCGAGGTGAAGTAGGCGAACGGGTTGGTCTCGCCGTGCTCCTCGCCCATGAACAGCATCGGTGTGTGCGGCGCCGCGCACAGCAGCAGAACCGCCGCCCGGACCAGGGCGGGCTCGACCGTCGCGAGGAGGCGGTCGCCGGCTGGCCGGTTGCCGATCTGGTCGTGGTTCTGCAGGCAGCCGATCAGCCGACGTCCGTCGACCTCGTCCGGCAGCGGGGCGCCGACCGTGCGGCGGCGGAAGGGCGAGTAGCGCCGGCCGTCGAGGACGAACCCCCAGCGATAGGCCTGCGCGACGTCCGGCAGCCCGTCTGGGTGCAGGTCCGCGTAGTAGGTGTCGTGCTCCCCGGTGATGGCGACGTGCAGGGCGTGGTGCAGCTCGTCGGCCCACTGGGCGTCCATGCCGAGGCCGCCGAGCTCGCGCGGCCGCAGGGTGGCGGGGTCGTTGCGGTCCGACTCGGCGATGAGCAGCAGGGGGCGGCCCAGCCGGCCGGACAGCTCGGCGGTCGCGTCCGCGATGGCGGCCAGGATGTGGGTCGCCGAGGTGTCGTGCAGCGCGTGGACGGCGTCCAGGCGAAGGGCGTCGACGCCGTGCTCGCCGAACCATGCCTGGACGTTCTCGATGATCAGCTGGCGCACCGGGTCGGAGTCGGGCCCGTCCAGGTTCAGGCCCGCGCCCCAGAGGCCGGCCGCGCCCATGTACGGACCGAGCTCGGGCAGGTAGTTGCCGCTCGGCCCGAGGTGGTTGTGGACGACGTCGACGACCACCGCCAGGCCTGCGTCGTGGCAGGCGGCCACGAACCGGGCCAGCGCCTCCGGGCCGCCGTAGGGCTCGTGCACCGCGAACCAGCAGACGCCGTCGTAGCCCCAGCCGCGGTCGCCGTTGAAGGCGTTGAGGGGCATCAGCTCGACGTGGGTGATGCCGAGCTCGGGCAGGTGGCCGATGCGTCGGGCGGCGGCGTCCAACGTCCCCTCGGGCGTGAAGGTGCCGACGTGCAGCTCATAGATCGCCCCGCCGAGCAGGTCCGGTGGACGCCGGCCCTCCGGCACCGCCGCGCCGCCGAGCCGAGCGGGGTCAACCACCTCGGACAGGCCGTGGACTCCGTCGGGCTGGCGCCGGGAGGCGGGATCGGGCCGGGGCTCGCCGCCGTCGAGGGAGAACCCGTAGCGGCTGCCCGCAGCGGCGGCGGTCCGCAACCGCCACCAGCCGTCGGCGAGCCGCTCCAGCGCCTCGCGGCGGCCGTCGACGACCAGCTCGACCCGGGCGGGAAGGGGCGCCCACACGCTGAACGTGACCGACCCGTCATCGTGCAGGACGGGGCCATGTCGAGGCGCCATGGGAGGTCCTAGTCGGAGCTGTCTTCGGGGCACAGCCAGACGGTACCGAGCGGCGGCACCGCGACCTCGGCCGATGCGGGCTGGCCGTGGGACGGCACCGCGACGGCGTTGACGACCCCGTAGTTGCCGACGTTGCCGCCGCCGTACACCTCGGCGTCGGTGTTCAGGACCTCACGCCAGCGGCCGGCGCGCGGCAGGCCGATCCGCAGGCCGTAGCGCGGCACGGGCGCCATGTTGGCGATGCAGACCAGGGGCCGGTCGGCGTCCTCGCCGTGACGGACGAAGGCGAACAGGTTCGCGTCGGCGTTGTTGGCGTCGATCCACTGGAAGCTCTCGGGCTCGGGGTCGCGTCGCCACAGCGCCGGCTCGGCGCGGTACGTGGCGTTGAGGTCCCCGACCAGGCGCTGCAGCCCGCGGTGGTCGTCCGCCTCGAGCAGGTGCCAGTCCAGCGAGCGCTGCTCGCTCCACTCGCGCCACTGGCCGAACTCGCCGCCCATGAACAGCAGCTGCTTACCGGGGTGGGCCCACATCCACGCGTAGAGCGAGCGCAGGTTGGCGAACTTCTGCCAGCGGTCGCCCGGCATCTTGTCCAGCAGGCTGCGCTTGCCGTGCACCACCTCGTCGTGGGACAGCGGCAGGATGAAGTGCTCGCTCCACGCGTACATGAGTCCGAACGTCATCTCGTGGTGGTGGTAGCGGCGGTACACCGGGTCGCGGCACATGTAGGTCAGCTAGTCGTGCATCCAACCCATGTTACACTTTAATCCGAAGCCGAGCCCTACTATG
>CAZVUW010000144.1:0-5682 GCA_964629825.1 uncultured Actinomycetota bacterium | reverse complement strand
ACCCCGAGCGCATCTCCATGCCGGACATCGACATGGACTTCGACGAGCGCCGGCGCGGGGAGATGATCCGCTACGCCCGCCAGAAGTACGGCGAGGACCGGGTCGCGCAGATCATCACCTTCTCCACCATCAAGGCGAAGGCGGCCATCAAGGACGCCGCGCGCGTCCTGGGCTACCCCTACGGGTTCGGCGACCGGCTCACGAAGATGATGCCGCCGCCGGTGCTGGGCAAGGACTTCTCGCTCGAGCAGTCGCGCGAGATGTCGGGGGAGCTGCGCGACGCCTGGGCCAACGAGCCCGATGCGCGCAAGGTCCTGGACACCGCCCTGCAGCTGGAGGGCCTGCGGCGCCAGCACTCCATCCACGCAGCCGGCGTGGTGATCTCGGACGACCCGATCACCGACCACTGCCCGATCCTGCGGGTCGAGGCGGACGGCGAGATCGTCACCCAGTACGACGGCGGCATGGTCGAGGACATCGGCCTGCTGAAGATGGACTTCCTGGGGCTGCGCAACCTCACCGTCATCTCCGATGCCCTGGATCACATCGAGGCCATGACGGGAGAGCGCATCGTCATCGAGGACATCCCCCTCGACGACGAGCCGACCTACGAGATGCTGTCCCGCGGCGAGACGGACGGCGTGTTCCAGCTCGAGTCCGCGGGCTACAAGGCGCTGTGCCGCCAGCTCAAGCCGGACCGCTTCGACGACATCATCGCCCTCGGCGCGCTGTACCGGCCGGGGCCGATGTCGGCGGGCCTGCACGTCGAGTACGCCAAGCGCAAGCACGGGCAGTCGCCGATCACGGTCCCGCACCCCGACCTCGAGGACATCCTCGCACCGACGTACGGCCTTCTGATCTACCAGGAGCAGGTCCAGAAGATCGCCCAACGCATCGCCGGGTTCACGCTCGGTGAGGCGGACCAGATCCGCAAGGCGATGGGCAAGAAGCTCGCGGATCAGATGGCCGCGCTTGAGGAGCAGTTCCTCGCCGGCACGGTCGCCAGCGGCTACGAGGCGAAGCTGGGCAAGGACCTGTGGAAGCTGATCGAGGGCTTCGCCGGCTACGCGTTCAACAAGTCGCATTCGGCCGCATACGGGCTCGTCACCTACCAGACGGCGTGGCTCAAGCGCCACCACCCGGTCGCCTACATGGCGGCGCTGCTGACCAGCGTCAAGAACCACAAGGACAAGCTGCCCGCCGCCCTGCACACCTGCCGGATGATGGGCATCACGGTTCTGCCGCCGGACGTGAACGAGAGCGCGCTCGACTTCGCTCCCGCGGGCGGCGACACCCCGGCCATCCGCTTCGGGATGTCCGCGGTGCGCAACGTCGGCGAGCAGGTGGTGTCGGAGATCCTCAAGGCCCGCCACGAGAAGGGCGCTTTCACCGACTTCGCCGACTTCTGCGCCAAGGTCGACGCCTCCGTGCTGAACCGGCGCACGGTCGAGTCGCTGATCAAGGCGGGCGCGTTCGAGTCCCTGTCGACCCCAGAGCGGCCCCATCCGCGCAAGGGGCTCATCCAGGTGTTCGAGTCGATCGTGGATCAGGCCCTGGCCACCAAGCGGGCCGAGGCCGAGGGGCAGTTCTCCCTGTTCGGCGACGCGCCCGAGGTCGCCACGGAGATGGCCACGGTCGCCATCCCCGACGTCGAGTACGAGCGCATGGAGAAGCTCGCCGCCGAGCGCGAGATGCTCGGCCTGTACGTCAGCGACCACCCGCTGCAGGGCTTGGAGCGCCTGCTCGACGAGCTGACGACCGTCGCCATCCCCGACCTGTACGAGTCCGGAGCGCAGGGCCGCTCGTTCGTCACGATCGGCGGGATCCTGACGGGCATCCAGAAGAAGTTCACCAAGACCGGGCAGCCCTACGTCGTAGGCACGATCGAGGATCTGCGCGGCGGCATCGAGGTGATGTTCTTCCCGCAGGCCTACCAGCAGTACGGCGAGTGGCTGGTCGAGGACGCGATCCTGTGCGTCTCGGGCCGCCTGGATGACGGCGAGCCGCCGCGCGTCATCGCCTCCGAGGTCACCAAGCCCGACCTGTCCGAGGCGACGGGCGAGCCGCTGACCCTGACGATGTCACCGCGCCAGTGCACCCCGGAGGTGGTCGGGCGCCTCAAGGAGGTGCTGGCGCAGCACCGCGGGGTCGTGCCCGTGCACCTGATCCTGAGCAACGGCTCGGGGCGGGCGACCAAGCTCCGCCTTGGCGACGATCTGCGCGTCAATCGCAACCCGGGCCTGTACGGCGAGCTGAAGGTGCTGCTCGGAGCGGGCGCCGTCAGGTAGCCGACGGCTCAGGCGAGCGGGACGTGGCAGCCCGCCAGGTGGTCGTCGACCATCCCCGTCGCCTGCATCAGCGCGTAGGCCGTCGTCGGCCCGACGAAGCGGAAGCCGCGCGCCTTGAGCGCCTTGGCCATGGCCTTCGACTCGGGCGTGATGGCGGGGATCTGCGCGCCGTCCGCCGGGCGAGGGCGCCGCTCGGGGGCGAAGGACCACAGCAGCTCGGCCAGCGGCTCGCCGCCGTCGCGCAGATCGAGCACCGCGCGCGCGTTCGCGATGGCCGCCTCGATCTTGGCGCGGTTCCGGACGATGCCGGGATCCGCCAGCAGCCTGGCGACGTCGTCCTCGTCGAAGCGCGCCACCACCTCCGGGTCGAACCCGGCGAAGGCGGCGCGGAAGCCCTCCCGCTTGCGCAGGATCGTCAGCCAGGACAGGCCGCTCTGGAAGGCCTCGAGGCACAGGCGCTCGTACAGGCCGGCCTCGTCGTGCAGCGGCCGCCCCCACTCCTGGTCGTGATAGGCGACGTAGAGGGGATCGCCGGCGCACCACCAGCAGCGGGCGAGGTCGTCGTCGCCGACGACCAGGCCGGTCAGCGCTGGCCTCCGGTCTCGGGGTCGGCGTCCCCGGCGGGCTCGGCCGGGGCCGCGCCGGACTCGCTGGTCACCGCGGCGGGGCCGTCGACGGGTTCAGTCGGGGCGTCCGGGTCGGCGGCGCCGTCGGAGACCACGGTCGGCTCGGGCTCGGTGCCGAAGCCTTCGGCGTGGGCGTCGGGGTCGGCATCGGCGGCCACGACCGGCGCCGGCTCCGGCCGGCGCTGCCACACGAGCACCCCGATCGCCCCAGCGACGAAGATGCCCAGCGCCACCCATTGGTTGGCGGTGAAGATCGCCTCGAACGCCCGCTCGTCGGTGCGGATGAACTCCAGGGCGAAGCGGAGCACCCCGTAGCCCATCGCGTACAGGAACATCAGGGAGCCGCGCCGCAGCACCCCGCGACGACCGATGAGGATCAGCGCCCCCGCCAGCAGCAGGTTGCCGATCATCTCGTACAGGAAGGTCGGGTGGACGGTGTCGACCACCTCGCCGCCGCGCTCGATCTCGAGCGCCCACCACACGTCCGTGGAGGTCCCGTACAGCTCCTGGTTGAAGTAGTTGCCCCAGCGCCCGAACGCCTGCGCCAGCGGGATGACCGGGGCGGTGGCGTCCGCAAAGGAGGGCACCGATCCGCCCCAGCCCCGCACCAGCAGGATCGCCACCACCGCGCCCGCCAGCAGCCCGCCGAAGTAGGCGAGCCCGCCCTCCCAGACGGCGAAGACCTTGAGCGGGTCGTCGCTGAAGCGGTCGAGCCGCGGCAGCACGTAGCCCAGACGGGCGCCGACCAGGCCGGCGATGACGGCCCAGATCGCCACGCGGTCGGCGAGCTCCGGGTCGCCGCCCATGGCCGCATAGCGGCGGCGCAGGACGGTGATGGCCACGAGCACGCCGATGGCGATGGCGATGCCGTAGTAGTGGATCGTCAGCGGCCCGAGCTCGATGGCGTTGCCGGGCGGCGGCGGGATGGTGCCCACCAGTTGCATGGTCCCTCCGGAGGGGATCGTGCTGGCGCGGGGTTCAGTTCAGCTGGGCGCCGCCGGGTCCGTGCGGACGCAGGGCGCCCACGGTGCCCAGATGCCGCATGATGCCGGTCTCTCGGCGCAGGATCTCCAGCGTCGCGTCCAGGCGCTGCGCTGTCGAGTCGAGCTCCAGCAGGCGCTGCTGCTCGCCGAGCTCGACCTGCGCCACCGCCGCCGCCAGGTAGGCCAGCCGGTCCGGGTTGTGGGGCAGCCGTGAGAGCAGCTCCTCCGGGGCGCCGAGGTTGGCGAGGTAGGGGATCAGCAGCTCGCGCAGCTCCGCGCAGCGGTCGGTCGCCCCCTTCTCCAGCGGGATGTCGCCGAGCAGCTCCACCTCGGCGCGCGGATAGGGGGTGGGGTCGAGGGCGCGGTGGATCCGGAAGCGCTGAGTGCCGCGGGTGAGCAGGTCGAAGCGGCCCTCCTCGAGCGGCGTGACCTCTTCGATGTGCGCGATGGTGCCCACGTCGAAGGTCTCGGCCGTAGCGCCGACCTCCTGGCCCGAGCGGATCGCCACCACCCCGAACCTGCGCTCGCCGTCGAGGCAGTCGGCGAGCAGCTTGCGATAGCGCGGCTCGAAGACGTGCAGCGGAAGCGGACGGCCCGGGAAGAGCACCAGGTGCAACGGGAACAGCGGAAGCTCCATCGTCATGACAGGCTATGCGCGCGGCCGGCGGCGTGGGCCCGGTCGCCGCCAGGTCTAGCATTGGGTCCAGGCCGGCGTGGCGCGCTCCCGCCCGGCCGCCGCGACCTGCCCATCCCTGCCGGAAGGCGAGTGCACCGATGCTCACGAGGATCGACCTGCGGGGCGACCGCTCCGACCCGTCCGCGCGACTGCCTCGCGCCTCGGCGGAGGCTGTCGCCGACACGCGCACCGTCGTGCGGTCGGTCCTGGAGCAGGTCAAGACCGATGGCGACGCGGCGCTGCGACGACTTTCCGCCGAGCTGGACGGCTACGACGGCTCGAAGGGCCTGGAGGTCGGTGTCGACGAGGCGCGCACGGCGCTGGCTGAGCTCGACCCGGACCTGCGCGCTGCACTGGAGCGCGCGGCTCAGCAGGTGCGCTGGTTCCACGAGCAGGCGCGGCCCCGGGATTGGCTGGTGGAGCGCGACGGCGCTCGCCTGGGCGTGCGCCACCGACCGCTGCGCCGCGTCGGCGTATACGTGCCGGGCGGCCTCGGCGCCTACCCCTCGACCGTCCTGATGACGGTGGTCCCAGCACGGGTCGCCGGAGTCGACGAGGTCGTCCTGTGCACCCCGCCCGGCGCCGACGGCGACGTCAACCGCACCATCCTGGCCGCCGCCGCCCTGGCCGGAGCCGACCGCATCCTG
Source organism: uncultured Actinomycetota bacterium (assembly GCA_964629825.1). Taxonomy (GTDB): domain Bacteria; phylum Actinomycetota; class Nitriliruptoria; order Euzebyales; family Egibacteraceae; genus CAZVUW01. The sequence continues at coordinate 462 of CAZVUW010000144.1, read as the reverse complement.
CGCATCGGCGGGGCGCAGGCGATCGCGGCGATGGCCTACGGGACCGACACGGTGCCCCGCTGCGACAAGGTCGTCGGGCCCGGCAACCGCTTCGTTGCCGAGGCCAAGCAGCAGGTCGCAGCGGACGGCGTCTGCGGGATCGACGCCCTGGCAGGCGTCACAGAGGTCGCGATCATCGCCGACGACAGCGCCGACCCCGTCCTGATCGCCGCCGACCTGGTCGCACAGGCCGAGCACGACCCCCTTGCCACCTGCCTGCTCATCACCGACTCGGAGGAGCTGGCCGCGCGCGTCGACGCCGCCCTGGAGGACGAGGTCGCCGCCACCGGTCATGTGGAGCGGGTTCAGACCGCGCTCGCCAACCAGGGCGCCGCCGTGCTGGTCGACGACATCGACCACGCCGTCCAGGTCGCCGACGCCTTCGCCGCCGAGCACCTCGAGGTGCAGACCGCGGACGCCGCC
>CAZVUW010000143.1:0-5683 GCA_964629825.1 uncultured Actinomycetota bacterium | reverse complement strand
ACCGCAGGCAGGTGCTCAGCCCAGACGCGCTCGGGCACCGGCGCGTAGAGCATGCAGGAGTCGGCCCGGCCCTCCAGGCGCCGCCGCAGCTGCCCGGCCAGGTCCTCTGGCTCGCACACGATCGCAAAGGTCTCGAGCGCTCCGTCCGGTAGCGCACCGAGGAGCCCCTCCCGATCCCCCGCCGCCAGCGCTGCGTGGAGGCGATCAGGCACATCGCCCCACCCGTGCGCCGCGAAGACCCGCGCATAGGTGCGGGTGGCGCCGTAGAAGGCGATGCGCTCGCGCACCTGGAGCGCGTTGGGCTCGCGCTCCGCCGCCGTCCCCACGACCGCCCAGACCGGGACCAGCACGCGCACGTCGGCGCGGGTCCGGCCGGCCCGCTGAAGACCGCGGTCGAGCGCCGGCAGGAGCACCTCGTCGAGATAGGCCGGCGAGTGCAGCGGATGGACGACGATGCCGTCTGCCACCTCGCCCGCGACCTCGGCCATGCGCGGGTTGACGGCGGCCAGCAGGATCGGGATGTCGCCGTGGGGATGCCATGCCGGCAGGAAGGCCTCTGGCAGCAGCGTGTGGGTGTAGAAGCGACCGCGGAAGTCCGGCGTCCGACGCTCGGCGAAGGCGGCCCACAGCTCGCGCAGCGCCAGGACGTACTCGCGCAGCCGCGCCGCGGGCTCTGACCACGGGGCGGCGAAGCGCCGCTCGATGTGGCCCTTGACCTGGCTGCCGAGGCCGAGCGTGAAGCGGCCCCTGGTGGCGCCGGCGAGCTCCCAGGCAGCCTGCGCCGTCACGTAGGGCGAGCGGGCGAACGCCACGGTCACCGCCGTCCCCAGCCGCAGCCGCCGCGTCGACGCCGAGGCCGCCGCGGCCACCAGCAGCGGATCCGAGCGGGTCTCCGGGAACCACCCCGCGTGATAGCCGGCGGCCTCCGCAGCGGCGGCCGCCTCCGGTCCCCGCACAAGGGAGGACGGCAGGTCGATGTCGAGCCGCAGGGTCAACTTCGATCGCGGAAGCGCGCCAGGCGGCGCTCGCGCTCGGGGTCTGGGTCGAGGTTGGCCGCGCCGTCGCGGTTGACCTCCCGCTCCAGCGCCAGGCCGCTGGCCAGGTCGCCGCGCAGGCCGCGGTTGATCAGCTGCTTGATGGCTTGGACGGAGCGCGGGCTGGCGGCCGCGATGGTCGCGGCGAGCTCGAGCGCCGCGCGATCGAGCTCCTCTGGCTCGACGACGGCGTTCACCAGCCCTGCCCGCAGGGCCTCCTCCGCGGGAAGCGGACGGCTGGTCAGCATCAGCTCGCGCGCGAGGAACGGACCGACCAGGCGCGGCAGCCGCTGGGACTCCCCTCCGGTCGGCAGCAGGCCGAGCACCGCGTGCGTGTCGCGGAACACCGCGTCGCTGGCGGCGACGATCAGATCGCACGAGTAGGCGAGCAGGAAGCCGCCGGTCACGGCGTGGCCCTGGACGGCTGCGATGACTGGGACGCGCAGCTCGGTGAGGCGATCCCACAGCGGGCTCAGCCCGATGTCCGGTGCCTCATCGGCGGACACGAAGTGCTCGCTCAGGTCGGCTCCGCCGCAGAAGGAGCGCCCGGCCGCCGCCAGCACCGCACAGCGGATCTCGGTGTCGGACTCGATGCGGTCGAGCTGGGCGATCAGCTCGGCGACGAGGGCGCGGCTGAGCGCGTTAGCGCGCTCCGGCCGGTTGAGGCGCAGCCGCCGCACCCCGGCGGCCGGCTCGTCGACGAGCACGAGCTCGCTCACCGCCGGTTGCCGTAGGGGACGAAGCCCCGGCCGAACAGCTCGCGGGCGATGATGATCTTCTGGATCTGGGCGGTGCCGTCGGCGATCTCGACCGCGAGGATGTCGCGCAGCCGCTGCTCCATGGGGTTCTCGCTCGCGTAGCCGTAGTGGCCGTGCAGCAGCAGGCAGTCGTGCGCGGCGCGGAAGGCCGCCTCGGGGCCGAACCACTTGCACATCGCCGCCAGCGCCGTGTGCGGCTGGCCGAGGTTGCGCCGGGTCAGCGCGTCATAGCACAGCAGCCGCGCCGCGGTCAGCCGGGTGGCGTGCTCGGCCAGCGGGAACGACACGCCCTCGAAGCGCGACAGCGGGGAGCCGAAGGCCTCGCGCTCGGCGACGTAGGCGGCCGCCTCGTCGATCGCAGCCTGCGCCGCGCCGATGCCCGTCAGAGCCAGCAGCGGACGCGTGAAGTCGAAGCCGGCCATGACCGTGCGGAAGCCCTCGCCCTCGGCCCCGATCAGCGCCTCGTCCGGCACCTCGACGTCGGTCAGCGCAAGGCTGCCCCGCCCGAGCGGCAGCCAGCCGGTGTCCTCGAAGTAGGACCGCGACACGCCCGGTGCGTCGATGTCGATGAAGAACGCCGAGACACCCGCGAAGCCGGGGCCCGAGGTGCGGGCGAACACGATCGCCGCGTCCGCGTGCGGCAGACCGGTCATCGCGGTCTTCTCGCCGTTCAGCACCCAGCCGCCGTCGGTCCGCTTGGCGGCGCAGCGCAGGTTGCCGGCGTCCGAGCCGGTCTCCGGCTCGGTCAGCCCCAGCGCCACGAACCGCTCCCCGGCCACGACGGACGGCAGCCAGCGCTCGCGCAGCGAGGGGGCGGCGTGCTGGGCCAGGATCGTCCCGATCAGCAGCGGCGGGATGACTGCGTTCGCCACGTTGAAGTCGGCGTACGAGATCTCCTCGATGGCGATGCCGGCGGCGACGTAGTCCGGCTGCTCGGGGCCGCCCCACTCCTCGGGCACCAGCAGCGAAAGGACGCCGAGGTCGGCGATCTTGCGGTACTCCACCCAGGGGAACTCGGTCGACTTCGAGCGCGCGAGGTAGCCGGGGGCGATCACCTCGCGGCTCAGCCGTCGGACCGCCGCCCGGAACTCTTCCTGCTCCGGAGTCGGGTGGAGCCCGCTGATCTGCTCGTTGACGGCGCCGCTCATGACGCCCCCGCGGTCGAGCGGGAGCCGACGATCTGCTCCGCCAGGGCCCGCTTGTCGAGCTTCTCACCGGCGTTGCGGGGCAGCCGCTCGAGCACTTCGACGCGGTCCGGCAGCTTGTAGCTCTCGGTCCCGAGCGCGACCAGATGGCTGCGCAGGGACTCCAGCGTCGGGCTGGCGCCAGGGGTCGGGACGACGCAGGCGCAGATCACCTCGCCGTAGATGTCGTCTGGGACGCCGATCACGCCGACCTCGGCGATCTCGCCGCTTCGCAGCAGCAGCTGCTCGATCTCGGCGGGGCTGATGTTGCGACCGCCCCGCAGGATCATGTCCTTGCGCCGGCCGACGATGTGCAGGTAGCCGTCCTCATCGATCACACCGACGTCACCCGAGCGGTACCAGCCGTCCTCCCAGAAGGTCGCGGCCGTCCGCTCGTCGTCGTTGAGGTAGCCGAACGACTTGGTGGCGTTGCGCCACAGCACCTCGCCAGGCTCGCCGGGCGCGACGTCCGCCAGGTCCACGTCGACCAGCCGGATCTCGGTGTGGTCCAGCGGCCGGCCGACGGAGCCGTGGCGCTTCTCGGTCGGGTCGCTGATCCGCGTCATGGCCGGGACGCCGCCGTCGCTGGCCCCGTACGAGGTCTGCACCCGGCAGCCGAGCAACTCCTCCACCCGAGCGGCCGCCTCGGCCGGCAGCGGCGCGCCGGCGTTGTTGAACGCCCGCAGGCTGCTGGCCGCGCCCTGCAGCTCCTCCGAGCGGTTCAGCAGCTGGAGGATCTGGGTCGGGATCGCGGTCGCCAGGGTCGGGCTCAGTCGGGCGAACTCGTCCAGCGCAGCATCGACGTCCCAGCGGTGCAGCAGCACCGACGTCGCACCGAACAGCAGCGGTGCCAGGACCGGGAACACGTAGCCGGTGGAACCGCCGTTGGCCGGGGCCAGCCCGAGGGCGACGTCCTGATCGGTCATCTCCACGAAGTCGCGGTAGCTCGACAGGAAGAACCACAGGTTGTTGCCCGTCCACAGGGAGATGCGCGAGAGCTCCGTGGTGCCCGACGTGATCATGCAGTGCCGCGGCGCGTCGGCGTCTTGGTTGAGCGAGATGTCCTCGGCCGGCCCGTCGCTGATCAGCCGCTCAAGCGTGAGGTCGGCGCGGCCGTCGATCCCTGCGAGCACCCGCAGGTCCGGCAGGTCGTCGCGCATGCCCGCGACCATCGAGTAGCGGTCGCGGTCGTCGCCGCGGTCGGGCACGAACGCCACGGCGGCGCGCGACATGCGCAGCAGGTGCCGGAGCTCGCGCTCCTTGAAGCTGTCCGTGAGCGGCACGAAGATCAGATCGGCGCGGTCGCACGCCATGTGCACGACCGGCAGCAGGGCCGAGCTGGGGGTCTGGAACGCGACCGGCGTCCCGGGCGGGAGCTCCAGGTCGGCCAGCCAGGTGGCCAGTCGGCGACTGGCCGTCGCCAGCTCCCCGTAGGTGAAGGTGTGCTCCTGGTCGGCGGCGGCAAGGCGATCGGGTGCTCGCTGCGCATGACGCTCCACGATCCGGTGGACCGGGTCGTCCTGCCACAGCCCTAGGGAGCGGTAGTGCAGCTTGAGCGGTTCGACCGCGCGCAACGCCATGAGCAGGCCCCTTACGCGAGAGCTGTGCCGACCGGGATGCGAGCGGTCGGATTCATATGCATGATATTCAGGTCTAGTTGCTGCCGCAATGGCGGTGCCAGGGAGGGAGGCAGGCTATGACCGGTCCGGCTGAGCCCCGTTTGGCGGTCGTGACAGGGGCCAGCCGCGGGCTCGGGAGGGCATCCGCCCTGGCGCTGGTGGCCGCCGGCTGGCAGGTGGTGGCGGTCGGTCGGGACCAGGCCGCCCTGGCGGCCCTGGTAGACGAGGCCGGCCCCCAGGTCGTCCCGCGTTTGCGAGATGTGACCGACCTCGACTCCCTGCCGGCGTTCTTCACTGCCGTCGAGTCCGAGGTCGGGCCGGTTGGCGCGCTGGTCCTGGCCGCCGGCATCTACGCGGGTGAGGACCTGCGCTCCACCGACCGCGCCCGCTGGTCCGAGGTTCTGGACGTCAACCTGACGTCAGTGGCCTTCTGGTGCCGCGAGGCCGCCGAGCGGATGAGCGCGCGCGGGGAGGGCCGCATCGTCACGGTCGCCTCGGTGGCCGGCCTGAAGGGCGTGCCCGGCGCCGCGGCCTACTCGGTCAGCAAGGCGGGGGTGGTGGCCCTCACGCGCTCGCTGGCGATCGAGGTCGCGCGCAGCGGCGTGACCGTCAACGCGGTCGCGCCCGGCATGTTCCGCACCGACATGACCGAGGTCTTCCGCGCCGACGAGCGCAGCGAGCGCTGGGCGACCGGCCGCTCGCCGATGCGCCGCTGGGGGAACCCCGACGAGCTCGGAGCAGCCGTGGCCTTCCTCTGCTCTCCCGAGGCGTCCTTCATCACCGGGCAGGTCCTGGCCGTCGACGGCGGCTGGACCGCGACCTGACCTCGTCTAAGCCTTGATGAGCTTGCGATGCTCGGAGTGGCGACGCAGCGCGTCCTCGACCACATCCTCCTCGGTCGTGGTGAGGGTGTCGATCGGATCCCAGTAGACCCACTGCCCGCCCTTGATGCTGGGGCGCTTGGCACGGCACAGGAACTGCGTGGCGATCTCTGTGCCCTTGATCAGGGTCGCCTCGACATCGTAGGTGAGCGGGTCCATGGGGGTCGCGGTCTGCGACTCCTTGATCACCGCCGCTTCGATCGCGTT
>CAZVUW010000142.1:0-5704 GCA_964629825.1 uncultured Actinomycetota bacterium | reverse complement strand
TCGTCGACCCCGCGGACGTCCTCGACGTGGTCTTCGAGGAGGGCCACGACGAGCTCGTCCTGATCCGCGACATCCCGTTCTCGAGCCAGTGCGAGCACCATCTGGTGCCGTTCGTCGGGCAAGCACACGTCGGGTACATCCCGAACAAGCGCGGGCAGGTGACGGGGCTGTCCAAGCTGGCGCGGCTGGTCGACCTCGTGGCTAAACGCCCCAACCTGCAGGAGCGGATCACCTCCGAGGTCGCCGACACGCTGATGAGACGCCTGGAGCCCCGCGGCTGCATCGTCGTGGTCGAGGCCGAGCACTTCTGCATGACCATGCGCGGCGTCCGCAAGCCAGGCGCGATCACGGTGACGAGCGCGGTGCGCGGCATAATCCGCGAGGATCCCTCGACGCGGGCCGAGGTGATGTCGCTGATCATGGCGCACGGCCGCTCCGCCTGACCAGGCGGTGGCCACTGTTCGCCCTGCAGACGCTCGGCGCCGTCGTGCACACTGAGCGAGGTGCAACGCCGACCACGCCGCGGCCCCGGGGAAGACCCATGACCTCACCCGTCCCAGTGATACGCATCGAGGATGCAGGTTTGGGCCCGGACGCCCAGGTTCGGCTGGTGCTCAGCGGGCTCTCGGATCCCGATGTGCTCCACCGTCGTTGGGCCTCGTCCGGGGCCGGCATCGAGCGGATCGGCGAGCGCATGCGCGCCACCTCGACCGTCGAGGCGCTGTCCCGAGCCGTCGGCCGGACCATGGGCGCCGAGGCGGCCGCCCGCATCGCGGACCGCCTGCGTGAGACGGTGCGGGCCTGGAGCGCCCCGGCTCCCGACGTCCCGCTGCCGGGCGGCCGCCGCCTGTCGCCGGGCCGCCGTCCGCTGATCATGGGCGTCGTCAACGTCACCCCCGACTCGTTCAGCGACGGCGGTGCGCTGTACCCCGACAGCCACCCCGCGGCGGCGATCGAGCTGGGGCGGCGCCTGGTCGCCGAGGGCGCGGACGTGCTCGACATCGGCGGTGAGAGCACCCGCCCGGGCGCCGAGCCCGTCAGCGCCGAGGAGGAGCTGGAGCGCGTCCTGCCGGTCGTTCGTGCGCTGGCCGACGTAGGCGTCCCGCTCAGCATCGACACCACCAAGGCCGAGGTGGCCAAGGCCGCCATCGCAGCGGGCGCCACCGTCGTCAACGACGTGTCCGGCGCCGCCGACGAGGAGCTGCTGCGAGTCACCGCTGAGGCGGGTGCCGCCTACGTGCTCATGCACACGCGCGGAACCCCGCAGACCATGGCCGGGCTCGCCGACTACGACGACGTCGTGGCCGAGGTGTACGAGTTCCTCGCCACCGGGCTCGAGCGCTGCGCGGCGGCGGGCATCAGCCCCGACTCGGTGCTGCTCGACCCGGGCATCGGCTTCGCCAAGCGCCTCGAGCACAACCTGGCGCTGCTGCGCTCGCTGCGCCAGCTGCGCGGCCTCGGACGCCCGGTGCTGGTCGGTGCGTCGCGCAAGAGCTTCCTGGGCGCCCTGCTCGACACCGACGTCGACGGCCGACTAGAGGGCAGCCTCGCCTGCGCCGTCCTGGCCGTGAACGCCGGCGCGGCCGTCGTGCGCGTTCACGAGGTCGCCGAGACCGTCCGCGCCGTTCGGGTCGCCGCCGCGATCTCCGGCCACGGCTACACCGCGGTCCAGCGGGCGCGCGCCGGCGCCTGATCCCGAACATCACCTCCCAGGAGGAGCTGAGTGGCACAGCACGAGATCGATCCTGAAGCGCTGCCCTATGCGCTGGAGAAGCTGCCGCGCAAGGAGCCGGTGGGCGCGGCCGCCTTCTTCGCGCTCGACCTGCGGGCGGGTCGGGTCCTGGAGGTCGAGGACTTCCCGGAGGCGCGCAAGCCGGCCTGGAAGCTGACGGTCGACTTCGGCCCCCTGGTCGGGGTCCTGCGCACCAGCGCGCAGATCACCAACTACAGCCGCGAGGAGCTGCTGGGCCGGATCGTCGTAGGGGCGATCAACCTCGGCGACAAGCGGATCGCGGGCTTCACGAGCGAGTTCCTGGTGCTGGGTGCGCTCGACCCGGATGGCACGGTGCGTCTGCTCGAGCTGCCGGACGGGGTCGAGCCCGGCGCGCCGATCGCCTAGCGCAGATGGACGTCATCGAGATCAACGGGCTGCGGGTCTTCGCCCACCACGGCGTGCTCGAGCACGAGCGCCGCGACGGGCAGGTCTTCCTGATCGACCTGGCGGTGGAGGCGGACCTCTCCGCCGCGGCCCGCAGCGACGATCTCGACGACACGATCCACTACGGCCTGCTGGCCGAGCGCATCGCCGAAGCCGCCACCATGCGGCGCTTCGCGCTGATCGAGGCGCTGGCCGCCCACCTGGCCGAGGTCGCGCTCGAGGACGAGCGCGTCCAGGCCGCGACCGTGCGGGTGCGCAAGCCGAGCGCGCCGATCCCGCTGGACTTCGAGGACGTCGCCGTCGTCGTCCGGCGGAGCCGCTGATGGCGCAGCAGGGGTCGGGCGAGCCAAACCGCGCCGTCCGCGGCGTCCTGGAGCGCGTCCTGCCGCCCACCGCCGCGGCGTTCCTCGGCCTGGGCAGCAATCTCGGCGATCGCCTGGACTACCTGCAGCAGGCCGTCGACGCCATCGATGAAGACGCGCGCACACGGGTCGAGGCCGTGTCCAGCGTCTACGAGACCGAACCGGTCGGCGGACCCGAGCAGGAGCCGTATCTCAACATCGCGGTGCGGGTGGCCACGCGCCGGCGCCCGCGCTCGCTGCTGGCGCTGTGCAACCGGGTGGAGCGCGACCTCGGCCGGGTGCGCACGGTCCGCTGGGGGCCGCGGACGATCGACGTCGACATCCTGCTGTACGGCGAGCAGACGGTGCAGCACCGCGACCTCGTCATCCCGCACCCGCGGCTGCTCGAGCGCGCCTTCGCCCTGGTGCCGCTGATCGAGGTGGCGCCCGGCCAGCGGCTCCCCGACGGCGGCAGCCTGACGGGCGCTTTGGCCAAGCTCGCCCCGGTCGAGGGCGTGGTCATGGTCGGGGCCCAGATCACGGTCCCCTCGGAGCGGCCCGCGAGCGGGTGAACGCGCGCTCGTTTTATCCTGACCACGGTCGGTCGCGCTGAACGGAAGCGGCCGAGCAGCATCCGGTTGGACCGCGGCGGGACTCGTAGCGGCTGACACGGGAAGGAACACGATGACCGGCACCGCCTGGGACGGCTCGATCGAGTCCGTCATCGCGATCGCCCTGGCCGAGGACCTCGACGAGCGCGGTGACGTCACCGCGCTGGCCACGGTCCCGGCGGACGCCGTGTTCGAGGGGCGCTTCGTCGCCAGGCAGCGCGGCGTGGCGGCCGGCCTCGACGTCATCGCCGTCACCTACGCCGCGGTCGACCCGGCGGTGCGCGTGACGCCGGTCGTCCGCGACGGCGACGCCCTCGAGCCCGGCGCGGTCCTGGCGACCGTCCGGGGACCAGCGCGCTCGGTGCTGACCGGGGAGCGGACCGCGCTGAACCTCCTCGGGCACCTCTGCGGCGTCGCCACCGCCACGCGCGCCTACGTGGACGCCGTCGCCGGCACCCGCGCCGTCATCCGCGACACGCGCAAGACCCTCCCGGGCCTGCGCGCCCTGCAGAAGGCGGCGGTCGTCGCCGGCGGTGGGGTCAACCACCGGCGCAGCCTCTCGGACGGGATCCTCATCAAGGACAACCACGTGGCCGCGGCCGGCGGGGTCGGCGCGGCCACCCGTGCCGCGCTGGCCGCGGCAGGCGTCGCAGCGGTGCAGGTCGAGGTGGACGACCTCGACGAGCTCGAGGAGGCGCTCGCGGCGGGCGCGCGCAACGTGCTGGTGGACAACTTCAGCAGCGCGGACCTTCGCTCCGCCGTCGCCCGCTGCGCCGAGGTCGAGGGCGGCGTGTTCCTGGAGGCCAGCGGCGGCGTGACCCTCGAGACGGTCGCGGAGATCGCCGCGACAGGAGTCGACGCCATCGCGATCGGCGCCCTCACCCACTCGGTCGCGGCGCTGGACATCGGGCTCGATCTCGACTCTGGAGGTGACGGCGATGCTCCTGGCCGTTGATGTCGGCAACAGCCAGACGGTCATCGGGGTGTTCGAGAACAACGAGCTCAAGCACCACTGGCGCATCTCGACCGACTCGCAGCGCACGCCCGACGAGCTGGCCCTGCTGTTCGGCGGTCTGATGGGCTACGCCGATCTGTCGTTCTCGCGCAACGTCCACGGCGTGATCGTCAGCTCGGTCGTCCCGGTCGTTACCGAGATGCTGCGCGTCATGACCTACAAGTACTTCCACTTCGATCCGGTGGTGGTCGGGCCCGGGGTGCGCACAGGCATGGCCCTGGCCGTGGACAACCCCAAGGAGGTCGGTGCCGACCGGATCGTCAACGCCATCGCCCTGCACACCTTGCGCGGCGGGCCGGGCATCGTCGTCGACTTCGGCACGGCGACCAGCTTCGACGTCTACAGCCGCGACGGCGAGTTCCTGGGCGGGGCGATCGCACCCGGCATCGCGACCTCGCTGGGCGCGCTGTCCTCTCGGGGCGCGCAGCTGCCGCGCTTCGAGCTGACTGCCCCCGCCCGCGCCATCGGCCGCTCGACGGTCGAGGCCATGCGCTCCGGAGCGGTCTACGGCTTCGCGGGGCAGGTGGACCGCATCATCGAGGAGATCAGCGCCGAGCTGGACGGCAAGCCGGTCGTCGTGGCCACCGGCGGCCTGGCCCCATCGGTGGTCAAGGAGTGCCGCCGCATCGACGACCACGACCCCTGGCTGACGCTGCGCGGCCTGGCGATCGTCTGGGAGCGCAACACCTGAGCCGGCCGGCTCCAGCGGGCCGAATGGCCCGTCCGGGCGCCAGCCACTACCGTTCCGCTGCGATGGCCACTGACAGCAATGACCAGCCCGCCCAGCGGGGGACCGACCTCTCGGCCGAGCGCCGGGCGAAGGTTGAGCGACTGCGGGCCCAGGGGATCGAGCCCTACCCCGTCGGGATCGAGGTCACGACCGACCTGGCGACCGTGGCCGCCGACTGGGCGGACCGGCTTGAGCCGGGGGAGGAGAGCGACACCACCGCGGCGGTCGGCGGGCGCCTGGTCCTGCGCCGCGGCCACGGCAAGCTCGTCTTCCTGGTGCTGCGCGAGGCCGACACCGACCTACAGGTGATGTGCCAGCTCGACGTCCTCGGCGAGGACGGCATGAGGCTGGTGGCAGACCTCGACGCCGGCGACTGGGTGGCCGCCTCCGGCGCGATCGTGCGGACCCGCCGCGGTGAGCTCAGCATCAAGGCGACCTCCGTGACGCTGATCGGCAAGTCCCTGCAACCGCTGCCCGACAAGTGGCACGGCCTGCGCGACGTCGAGACCCGCTACCGCCGGCGCTGGGTGGACCTCACCGTCAACCCCGAGGCGCGCGCGGTGTTCGGGGTGCGCTCGCGCACGATCGCGGCCCTGCGGGCCGAGCTGGCCGACCGCGGCTACGTCGAGGTCGAGACTCCGGTCCTGCACCCCATCCCAGGCGGGGCGCTGGCCACACCGTTCGTGACCCACCACCGCGCCCTCGACATCGACCTGTATCTGCGCATCGCGCCCGAGCTGTACCTCAAGCGTCTGGTCGCGGGCGGCATGCCGCGGGTGTTCGAGATCGCGCGCGTCTTCCGCAACGAGGGGCTGTCGCCGCGGCACAACCCCGAGTTCACGATGCTCG
>CAZVUW010000141.1:0-5774 GCA_964629825.1 uncultured Actinomycetota bacterium | reverse complement strand
GCCGCCGCCTACAGCCGCCAGGTCACCGGCGACTGGGGCTGGTAGGAGCACCACGTGCCCGTGCGGACGCTGTCGGCCAGGTGCTCGCCCAGCTCGGGATGCAGCTCGGCGATGCGCTTGATCGCGGAGCGGATCCTCCAGGTCACGGCCGACCGCGCACGCTCGGCCGTGCTGCCGGTCTGGCGCTGGCGGCCGCCCAGGCCCTGCGCGCCAGCGAGCTGATCCACGAGCAGGTCGAGCTCCAGCTGCGCCTTCTCGGCGCGCCCGCGGTCGTTGAACGCCTCCGCCTCGGCGAGCTCCTCCTGCAGGGCGATGATCCGCCGCTCGTACTCTCGCCGCGCTCGCTCGTCGATCGCCGGCCCGGCGGTGGGCTGCTCGACCGCCGCCCCCATCAGCTCCGTGCAGTGGATCTCTTCGCCAGGGCGGGCGATCAGGGTCGCGAGGTCGGCCAGCCCCTTCGCGTGAGGCAGCCGCACCGAGCTGCCGGCGAAGGTCAGGGTCCACACCTGTCCCTCGCGCTGGAAGCGGTTGGCGAGGTCGTCCTCGGTCGGGGCCGCGGCGCTCCCGGGCGCAGCGGCCACCTCGACCGCGGGCGCAACGTCCGTCCCGGCCCCTGCCGCGCGCACAGCCTCAAGCTCCCGCCGCGCCAGCGCGACGGTCTCGCGCAACCCGATGGCCGGCTCGGAGCCACCGGGGTCGACGCGTAGGCGATCACCGTGTGCCCGCTCCAGCACGTCGCTTATGGGGCTGGGCGCGGTGCCGATGCAGCGGCGCAGCATCGCTGCGGGCTCGGGCCGGCCAAGCTCGTCCAGCAGCGCCGCGATCCAGCGCAGGGTCGAGTGGACCTGCGTGACGTGGCCGACTGTGATCAGCACGTCCAGCCCCTCGCCGAGACGGCGCGCGGCCTCGAACTGCTGACCCTCGAGGAAGGCCAGCGCGCCCAGAGCCCGCAGGCTGCGCCCGGCTCCGAGCGGGTAGCCGATCGAGTGGCAGCGCTCGATCAGCGGCTCGAGGACCGCCCGCCCCGCTGCGGGATCGCGCAGGGCCAGCAGGCACCCGTAGGCCAGCGCCGCCCACGCGTGGACGATCGGGCTGCCGATCTGGTCCGCGCCGTCCCGGGCCTCGGCGGCCTGGTTGATGGCCTCCTCGGTCCGTCCCACAGCGGCGAGCAGGAACGCGCGCAGGGTCAGCAGCTCGTTGTGCCAGGCGGCCATCTCGCCGGCGCGCGAGGCGGCCACGGCCTCGTCCACCCAGCGCAGGGCGTCCGAGTCGCGGCCCGTCGAGTGGGCATGCACCGACAGGGCCCGCCGTGCGACCACCGCCGGCAAGGGGTCGATCGCCCGCTCCAGCGCCTCCTGTGCCAGGCGCGCACCGTTGTCGAGGTCGCCCATCACGACGTTGGCGAAGCCGGTGATCGCCGCGACCGTCGCCACCTCGGGCGACGTCTCTGACCAGCGCTCCAGCACCCGCTCGCCGAGCTCGACCGCGCACTCGGCGCGGGCGTTGTAGGCGATCCACCACAGCGGCGCGAACAGAGTCGCTGCGCGGGTGGGCTTCTCATCGTGGTCGAGGCACCAGCGCAGCCCGGCGAGCAGGTCGTCCTCGGCGGCGTGCACTCTCATCCAGGTGTCCACGGACGCCGAGCGGATCCCCGCGTTCACCAGGTCGGTCGCCGTGTCGACCAGCGTGTCGACCCAGCGGTCCTGCGCCCCGTCGAGCTCGCCGCGCTCCGCGAGCTGCCCGCGTGCAAAAGCCCGCACAGTCGACAGCAGGCCAAACCAGCTGCGATCCCCGCGCCGCACAACTGTGATCAGCGACTGGGCGACCAGCAGGTCCAAGTGGTCGAGCACCGCCAAGAGGTCGTCGTCCGGACCCGCCGCGACCGCATGCGCGCTCTCGGCCGTGAAGCGACCGGCGAACACCCCGAGCCGCTCGAAGAACAGCTTCGTCTCCTCCGGCAGCCGGTCGTAAGACCAGCCGATGGCCGCCTCGAGGCTCTGGTGGCGCGCGGGCCCGCGGTCACGGCGCCGCGCCAGCAGGTCCAGCCGGTCACCGAGATGCGCCAGGATCTCGGCCGGGGTCAGGCTCAGCGTCCGCGCGGCCGCCAGCTCGATGGCCAGGGGAAGGCCGTCCAGCCGCCGGCACAGCTCGGCGATCTCGGGCGAGGCGGCCGGGTCGAGTGTCCCTCCGCTGGCCGCGGCGCGGCGCAGGAAGAGCTCGACCGCAGGCGCGTTGCGCACCGCCTCGGGATCGTCGCTCGCGGGCAGCCCCAGCGGCCCCAGCTTCATCAGGCGCTCGCCGACCACCTCGAGCGGCTCGCGGCTGGTCGCAAGCACGGTCAGCTCGGGGCAGCTCGCGAGCACGCGCTCGACCACCGCGGCGGACGCATCGATCTGGTGCTCGCAGCCGTCGAGCATGAGCAGGCGGCTGCTCCCTGCCAAGCCCACCGTCGCCGCCTTCAAGGACGGGTAGCCGAGGCTGCCGGCGACCGCGTCTGCCACGGCGTCGGGGTGCTCGAGCCGACCCTCGGTCCCCGAACTGCTGAGACGATCCAGCTCGCACACCGCGGCCCGCGACGGCCAGGTGTCGACGACGGCCTGGGCGAGGCGCGTCTTGCCGACCCCTCCGACACCGACCAGGGTCACCAGCCGATGGCCATGTAGAAGCCTGCGCAGCTCATCAAGCTCCGCAGCCCGTCCAACCAGCCCGGCCGGTTCGTTGCTCATCTGCCAGTCTCGAGACTCGGCGCCCACGGACCAGCGGTCGCCCGCGTCCGGCGCAAGTGTTGCACCAGGACCGGGCCTAGTGAAGATTTCGGGCGGGGTGAGCTATGGCGAGATGCGGCGGGCGTCGGGGCCTGTTGGTCCTCGCGGTCTGCCTGCTCGGTTTGGTCGCGGCGCCTGCGGGCGCCGCGCAGGATCCGTGCGCCCGCATGTCCGAGCATGTGCAGTCCGTCGAGCATCGGCTCGACCTGCGCCGCGAGGGACCTAGCCTCACGGCGTCCGCCCGCCGAACCGTCCGGCTGGCGCGCTCTGCTCCCGGTGTTGCCGAGCTGCTGAACCCCTCGGGCGGCCAAGGCAGGGGTCCTCTTGAGGGCTGTCTGGCAGCGCCTCTGTCCGCGGGCGACATCCGGGTCAGTGGCGGGATGCTGACGATCACCCAGACGGCGGAGGCGCAGCTTGGCGCTCGAAGTGCGGCTCTGGGCTGGGAGATCGTCTCCGAGGGGCCCGGCGATACCGCCGCGGACCTGATGGTCACCCTGGTCGAGCCGTTGGAGGCGTCCCCGGATGGAACCTCGTCGGCGGTCGTCCGCGTGCGCGGCCTGACGCTGGGATCGGTCGAGCCCGTGCCCGAGCGCTTCAGCCCGAGCATGGTCCGCTGGCAGGCCGAGGGCCCGCTCGGCGAGCTGCGGGTGGCGGTCGACGTGCCGTGGCTGTCGAGCTGGCTCCTGCACGGAGAGCAGGGGGTCCTCCCCGTGCTGCGCTGGCTCCTGCACTACGTGACCACGCTGGTGGCGGCGATCGGCGCCTTCCTTCTGCTCGCCCAGCAGCGTCGGACGGGGGAGGACTCGGCCCCGATGGCGGTCCGGGCGCTGCTGGCGGCGGTCCTCCTCAGCCCTTTGGGCGCGCTTGCGGCCAGCAGGGGGCTCGCCGATCCGGCCGAGGGCTCGTGGGCTTGGCTGCACGCCCTCGCCGTGGTCGCGCTCGGGGTGCTGGTCGTGCTCGTGCCCGGGGTCAGCGCGCGGATGCGGGTGCTGCTCGCCGCGCTGTTCCTGTCCGCTGCTGTGCTCATGGCGGCACCCTGGGTCGCGCTGCGCTCCCAGCTCACGCCCGGCGGCCTCAAGTCCTGGCCGTTCGCGCTCATCGCCGGCGGCGCGGCGCTGCTGACAGCGGCCGTGCTGTGGGCGGTGCTGAGGCACGGAACCGTCGGGCTTGCCCTGGCGATCAGGCCGTCGCAGGCGGGCGAGATGACCGCCACGACGCACGCCGCTCCGGTCAGGCTCGGGCTGATCGCTCTGGCGCTCGTCACCGTCTGGCAGTGGGCTCATCTGGGCCGCTCGGCGGGGTGGCTGCTCTTCTATCCGGTGGCGCTGAGCTTCGAGATCCTGGTGACGGCCCTGCCGCTGCTCGCCCTGGCGGCGGTGGTTGCATGGCTCGCCGCATATCAGGCCGAGCAGCCGACCGTGTTCCTGCCCGGGCGGCCGGCCAAGGTGCTCGCGCTGCTGGCTTTTGGCGGCACCCTCATCCAGAGCAACGTCCCGGTCCTCACCTTGCCGGTGCCGGTCGCCTTCGTCACCGGGCTGCTGCTGCTGGCGGCGCTGGCGCGACGCGCTGCTCTTCCGGGCATCGAGGCGCAGCTTCGTCAGCTGAACCCGAGGCTGGACGTCACCAGCCCCCTGGTGGTGCAGCACCAGGGCCAGCTGCTTCAGCGCGCCCTGCTTGAGCTGCGCCTGGTGACCAGGGAGGCGCGCCTGTCACGGGCGTTCACCGATGACGAGATCACCGAGGACGACCACCGGCGTCGGCGGGACGCCCTGCATGAAGAGCGCCGCAATGTGGTGCAGGGCAGCCCCGATTCCGCGGTGCGCATGGCGCTGCCGCCGGAGGCGCCGCCGACCAGGCTCGGTCTGGCGGTGGGGCCGAGGGCGGACTGGTGGGGCAACGCCCGCGAGGCCGTCCGGTGGGGCGGGCTGCTGGCGGCTCTGCCGGTGGGCTACTTCCTGATCGTGTTGCTGACCCGTCCCGAGGGCGTCCGCAGCGGCCAGTTCGCCGCGCTTCGGGCGTTCACGGGCGTCGCACGCGAGGCCGTCTTCTGGCTGGTGCTGGCGCTGGTCCTTGGTGCGCTGCTGGCCTATCTCCCCGGCGCGCGTGCCGCGACCAAGGGCGTGGCGCTCGGCCTCGTCTACCTGCTGGCGCAGGCGGTCTCCGCCGTGGTCGTGGAGTGGACCGGCGGCGCGGCGGGTCACGCGTGGCTGTTCCGCCCGCTGCAGGTGCTGCTGTTCCTCAGCGTCCTCGGCGTGTTGCTCGACGTGGAGACGCTGCGGCGGCACGGGCTGCATCCGCGGCACGTGTTCGACTACTACGGAACGACCCGCATCCGCGGTGCGGCGGCCTACCTGGCGCCGGCGCTGCTGTCCCTGATCGCTGTGGGGCAGCAGGTGGTGTCCGGCAACGCCGGGCAGGCGCTGCTGGAGATCATCCGAGGGCTGCCGACGCTGACGCCATGAGCCCGCGGGCTGCGCCCCGCCCCGCTCGCTCTACCGGCGTCCCGCCTGGCGCTCGGCCGCCGCGGCGATGTCCCGGAGGTCCTGCTGGAGCGCCTTGCGCGTGGCGCCCTCGAACAGCTTGCCCAGCGTCGCGGCCATGACTTTGCCGACCGCGCCCTGCGGCTGGCCGTCGAAGGTCATGAACACGCGGCTGCGCTCGGCGTCGAGGGGCTCCACGCCCATCACCGAGCGGTAGTGCACGCCGCGGCTGTCGGCCTCGACCGTGTAGGAACGTTCGGGCTCGAGCGCCGTGACCTCCATAACCTCGGTCGCCTGGCGCCCCATCATCGTGCGCGTCTCGCGCCAGCGCGTGCCGACGCCGAACTCGCTGCCGCCGTCGAGGCGCTCGACAGAGTCCACGCCCGAGATGTTCTCCGGTGAGCGCTCCAGGTCGGTGAGCACCGCCCACACCGCCCCGGCCGGCGCCGCAACCTCGTGTTCGATCCTCAGCTCGGCCATGGCGACCTCCTCGGGAAGCGGCAGCGGAACCCTCGGCCCCTTCTACACC
>CAZVUW010000140.1:0-5871 GCA_964629825.1 uncultured Actinomycetota bacterium | reverse complement strand
GCCGCCTTTGCAAGGCGGAGGTCACCGGTTCGATTCCGGTAGGGTCCACTTGCATATCCACAGATAATCCAAGAGGTATGAGTAGTAGCGGTAACGCGGCGCGAGCGGTGGTCAGGAGCGGGGCGGTCGCCGATTGAAACCCCGATCGCCGGGGTCCCTAGGGGATCGGGACGACGTTGCTGCCCAGGTTGGTGGCGAGGCGGGTCATGAGGCGGGCGGGGACGTTGTTGGAGTTGTTGTCCATCACCGTGCCCGTGTTGACCGGGTTGCGGTTGGGGCAGTTGGAGTCGGAGTACTCGTCGGGGTTACCGAACATGTGACCGAACTCGTGCGCGGCCGTGCCGGCGCCGTCTGAGGTGTCCCACGTCGTCATGTTGCTGCGCTCGGGACCAGGGCGGACACGGACCGTGTGGTGCTGACCTGACGTCACCCACTGGACGTCGAACTCGAGCGGGCAGGCGATCTCGCCCGGGCGGCCGACCGCCCACTGGTTGTTCCAGGTGGTCTCGATGCCGTTCTCCCAGGTGGTGCGCAGGTTCGCCATCGTCTGCGCCGAGATGCCCGAGTCCGGGTTCAGGCGGATCCGGATGATCACGCGCGACCACCGCTGCTCGTAGCGCGCGTTCCATCCGTACACGCACTCGGAGACGCTGAAGCTGACCTCAGTCCTGGAGATGTCCCGCAGACGGGTGCGCAGCGACGGGATGTCAGTCGGGAACCCCGGGAAGGGGATCAGGCGGAAGGTCTGGCGCACCGAGATGTTCCCCGTCGCGCTCCGATAGCGGCGGGCGACCCCGCGGACGCTGTAGCTCATCCCTCTCCCCCCTCCAGGGCGCGCTCGGCCAGGGCCGCGAGCTGATCCACCGCCTCGGCCGCGGGCGGCGACAGGTACTGCTGCTGGTCCTCGCGCTGGCCCTCGTCGGCGAGGTAGTACAGCGTCGTCTGCTGCCCGCCCACCTCGATGGTCACCGACCCCACGAGCGAATCGGGCACGAAGCGCGCCTCGTAGCGCTCCACCAGGTCCTCGCCGCCGTCGCCGAGCTTGCGCAGCAGCTCGAAGGTCTCCTCCTCGCTGAGCTCGACGGTCGTGTCCAGGACCGCGGCGCCGGCCTCCTCGGCGTGGACCGCTGCCTCGCCGGCACCGCTCAGCGCCACCTCGCGGGCGGCCAGCCGCTCACCGGGCATCCCGCCGGCCACGCGCAGCGTCACGCGCACCTCGTCGACATCCCCGGCGGCGAGCCGCGAGCGCAGAGCCTCCAGGACTTGAGCCTTGCTTGACTCAGCCATCGTCCACCGCCTCCCGAGGGCAGCTAGAGGAGCGCGACCAGCACAGGGAGCAGACCGTGGCCCTCGGGCATCGGCCGCAGCGCCTTGCCGAGGATCGAGCCGAACGCCCGGTCGGAGTCCGCGGCCCGCATCGCGTGGCCCGGGACCTCCGAGGTCGTGAGCAGATCCCCTGCCCGGATCGGAGCGGACTCCGCGTCCACGAGGCAGGCGACCTTGCCCACAAGCGCGACGGCGAGGTGATTCTCATCCTCGCTGTCGTCGAGCACCAGCGCCGGACGGTACGCCCCGGCCCCCGAGGCGACGCCGACGACACGCCGGTCGTAGGGCTCGGACGAGCGGCGCAGAGCATCCTCTTCCTCGTCGAGCACGAGGACGGTGCCGGGCTCCACATCCTCCTGCGGGGCGACGCGGAAGCGCTCCGCCACGTCGGCGCCCTGCAGGGCGATGTCCCCGGTGACGATCACGTCGCCCGCCACGTGCAGGCGCGCACGCGGGTTGACGATCCCAAGTCCCACGTTGCCGGTCGGTCCGTGGACGACGATCTCGCCCCACCGCGTGGTCCCGTTCGAGCTGCGGTAGCCGATCTCCAGGCGGTTGCGGTCCGCCGCTCCCTGAGGCTGGTTCGAGTTGCCCCATGGGTTGTGGATGACGAACCCACCGCCGCCCTGGACGTCGCGCTTCTGCTCGAGGAACAGCCAGTCCCCCCACGGAGCCACGACCTTGACGACCTCGGAAAATGATGGCATGGCCCCACCCTCACTCGCTGATGTGGCTTGCTTTGCAGGACAGACGAGTATCAGTGCGCCTGTCTAAGTGCGTCAAGGGCAGTAGTTCCTTCAACAGCCTTGCGCATTATTCGTAATAGTCCTCCGCCTCAGCGGATGGAGCGCGCAGACCACGCCGCCGCCTCAGCAGTCGAACACGCCCCAGCAGAGGTCGTTGCGCAGACGCTGGTCGTCCAGGACGAGCTCGCGGATCTCCTCGGGGAGCTGCTCGCGCTGCCAACGGCACTCGCGCCGGCCCGCCTCGGCCCGCTCTTCATCCGAGTTGGCTGCTTGGACCGCTTTGATCGCGTAGGCCGCGGCACCGAGCTCGTGCGCCGCCACATGGGGCACCGCCGCCGCCTGACCGGCCGCATAGGCCGCGAACCGCGGTGCGCCGCGCAGGTCCCTAGCCGCCTTGTTGGAGGCGCCGGCGGCTGCGCTGGTCTCGGCGAACCGCGCCTCGCCGCGCGACCATCGGCGAACCGCCTCTACGGCCTGGCGAGGTCGGGGGTCGTCGGGCCGCTCGGCCTCGAACAGGTGCAGGACGTGCTCCGCGCAGACGGAGGCCCACCACGCCAGCAGGCGGTGGTCGTCGTCGCTGAGCGTTCCGCCGCGGCGGATGGTGATGAACCGGGGGTCGCGGATCTTCGGAAGGATCATGGGCTCGGGTGGCAGGTCCTGGCGGGGCCGAGCCACCCAGCCAACCATCCCGGGCGCGGAGCGCAACCCCTACGGGATCCAGCCCGGGACGGCCGCGGCCTGCTTGAACCAGCTTGTCAGCTGCTCCTTGTCGAGGTCGTCGCCCTCCTCGATGTGGAACGCCTTCTCGTTGGGGTCCTTGAAGTCGACCGGCGGCACCGGGTCGAGCTCGGCTCCCCGGTAGAAGGTGAGCTTGATGTAGCTGGTGTAGCAGCGGAAGCTCGTGAAGAAGCCCTGGTCCTCGACGCCGTACAGGGGCTGGTTCCACTTGACGGCCTTCACCACGTCGGGGACGGCCTGCTCGATCAGCTGGTCCAGGCGGCGACCAGCATCGGACTTCCAGCCGGGCATGGCAGCGATGTATGCCTGCACCGGCTCATCGCCGTCACCCTTGGGGATCTGGGGGTTTCCGCCAGCCAGCAGCTTCGGGGACTGGCCGCTTGACGCTCGCTCATTCCTCTTGGGCATGGGTTCTCTCCCGATCGCTGGCAGGGGTGCTTCTTGGGTGCCCGATCGCTTCCGGGTTCATTCGGGCCACCTGACTTACGGACAGGGTTGACGCGGCGCGCCGCAGAGGCTATCCATAAGTCAAGACTTATACAACCGCGAAGGAGGCGGCATGATCAGCGACCCCGTGGCGACCGCAGGGCTCGTCCAGCGCGAGGTTCGGACCAGCTCGCGGAACGGGCAGACGACGAGGATGGTCGTCGCCCGCCGGACCTACGCCACCGATCAGGCCGACCTCTGGGACGCCCTCACCAACGACGAGCGCCTGCCACGCTGGTTCGCGCCGGTCTCCGGCGAGCTCAAGCTCGGCGGCCGCTATCAGGTCGAGGGCAACGCCGGCGGGGTCATCGAGACCTGCGAGGAGCCGGAGACCTTCGCCGTCACGTGGGAGTTCGGCGGCCAGGTCTCCTGGCTGCGGATCAACCTGATCCCCTCTGCCGGCGAGACCACGCTGGAGCTGGTCCACGAGGCCGTGGTCGATCCCGACTTCTGGGCCCAGTTCGGCCCCGGCGCCGTGGGTGTGGGCTGGGACCTCGGCCTGATGGGGCTCGGCATCCACCTCGAGACCAAGGAGTCGATCCGCGGCGAGTACTCCGAGGACTGGTCGACGACGCCGGACGGTGTGCAGTTCGTCCGCCGCGCCGCCGAGGGCTGGGCCGAGGCCGCCATCGCCGACGGCGACGACGCGACCGCGGCAAGGGAGGCGGCCGAGCGCACGATCAGCTTCTACACGGTCGTCCCGGACGAGGCACCCGAGGGCTGAGTGGACCGCGCCTTTGCGGCCCTCGGTGACCCGGTGCGCCGTCGGATCCTGCTGCTGCTGACGACCGGCGAGCAATCCGTGAGCGCGCTGGTCGAGGGCCTGCGCCCCGAGATCCGCATCTCCCAGCCGGCCGTCTCACAGCACCTGAAGGTGCTGCGCGAGGCAGGGCTGGTCACCCAGCGGGCCGAGGGCACCCGGCGGCTGCACGCCATCAACCCCGCGGGAGTCGAGGCCGCGCGCGCCTGGCTCGCGGGCCTCCTCGACCCGGCCGTTGTGTTCGCCCAGCCGCTGGATGCCCTCGAGACCGAGGTCGCACGCGGCCGCCGCGCCCGGCGTCGGGCCGCAGAGAGCGGCATCGACGGCTCGGAGGAGCAGGACAAGCGGCTCGCCTGAGCGCCGTAGCCGCAGCTGCTCGGACGCGCCCCCCGCCCCCTCGGGCCTTCGATGTTGTTTTGGACGGATATCTCCGCCAAGAACAACATCGAGCGTGGGCCGTGGGCTGGGGCCGGCGGCCGTCAGCCCAGGCGTCACCCCAGGTTCGCCAGCTTGCGCTCCAGGACCGCGCGCTCGCGGGTGTTGCGGCACAGCTCCATCGCGCGCTTTAGCTCGTCCCGCGCCTCGTCAGTCCGCCCGAGGCGCGCCAGCAGCTCACCGCGCACGCTCGGCAGCAGATGCGAGCTGGTCAGCTTCTCGGAAGCGACCAGGCCGTCGACGATCTCGAGCGCCGCGGCCGGTCCGCGCGCCATGGACACGGCCACCGCGCGGTTGAGCTCGACCACCGGCGATGGCGCGAGCCGGTTGAGCGCCTCATATAGGAGGACGATCCGCTCCCAGTCCGTCTCCTCCACCGAGGGCGCGACCGCGTGGCACTCGGCGATGGCCGCCTGGAGGCCGTACGCGCCGAACCCGCGCCCGAGCCGAGAGGCTCGCGCCAGCGCGGCGCGGCCGCGGATGATGGCTGCCCGATCCCACCGCCGGCGATCCTGATCAGCCAGCAGCACGGGGCTGCCGTCGGGGGCCGTGCGGGCCGGGAAGCGCGCCGCGGTCAGCTCGAGCAGAGCGAGCAGCCCCTGCACCTCGCCCTCGTCGGGCGCGACGTGCGCCAGGACGCGGGCCAGGCGGATGGCCTCGTGCGCCAGGTCGAGCCGGACGAGGCTGTCGCCCGAGGTCGCCGTCGAGCCCTCTGTGAAGATGACGTACAGGACGCTCAGCACGGAGCCGAGGCGCTCCTGCCGCTCATCCGGCGGAGGGACCTCGAACGGGATGCGTGCCGCGGACAGCGTCTTCTTGGCGCGCGTGATGCGGGCCTGGACCGTCGCGGTGGGCACTAGGAATGCGTGCGCGATCTCGTCGCTGGTGAGGCCGCCCACCACGCGCAGGGTGAGCGCCACCTGCGCCTCCGGCGAGAGCAGCGGGTGGCAGGCGATGAAGATCAGCGCCAGCACGTCGTCGTCGATCCGGTCGGGATCGCCGAGCTCGTCCGGCGCCGGCGGGGGCTCGGGGGTTGCGCCGAAGATCGCGCCGCCCTCGTCGAGGTCGCGCGCCAGGGCGCCGTAGCGCTCGTCCAGGGCAGAGCGGCGCCGGAAGGCGTCGATGGCCCGGCGTCGCCCCACCGTCATCAGCCACGCCGCGGGGTTGGCCGGCACCCCGTCGCGGGGCCAGCTGACGAGCGCCTCGGCCAGCGCCTCCTGCGCCAGGTCCTCGGCGAGGGCGAAGTCGCCGGTGTAGCGGGCCAGCCCCCCGACGATGCGGGGGGCTGACATCCGCCACACGGCGGCGATGGCCTGGCGGGCGCTGCTCACAGCTGGCCGGTGGCCTCCCGCCACGCGCGCTCCTTCTGGATCCAGATGT
>CAZVUW010000139.1:0-5929 GCA_964629825.1 uncultured Actinomycetota bacterium | reverse complement strand
ACTAGCCCGACCAAGCAACAGGGCCCCACAGTGTGGGGCCCCCAGGGCGCCTGCCTGCTCCATCTGCGGGAAAGCGGGGCGGCACAAGCCGCCGTCGTGGAGATGCCGGGAATCGAACCCGGGTCCGAGTGCCTCGTCCCTGGAAGCGCTACGAGCGTAGGTTCCGGCTGGTTGTCGGGACGTCCCACTCCGGAACCAAGCGGTCGGACGTCCTTACGTCACTTAGGTTTCCGCACCGACCCGTGACGGTGATCGGAGCGTGAAGCCTCGGGATGATGCCCGGTCCCCCCCTCGAGGCGGCAGGAGGGCGGACAGGCGGCTTAGTTAGGCCGCCAGGGCCATTTCGTCGTTGGCACCTATGGGTTTGCCTGGACAGATTAACGAGGCGACCAGACATCCTCGGCTCGCTCTCCCAGGATCGACCGACACCCGTCGAAACCAGTCATCCCCTGGTGAACATCGCAGATGGAGTTGGCAAGGAGCACAGCGATCGCTGCTCGCGATCGCACCCCCGATTCTAGCGGCGGGCCCTGATCAGCGCTTCTGGCGCTCCCGCAGGGCGCGGTCGATCTGGCGGCGCGCGTCGCGCTCGGCGAGGTCTGCGCGCTTGTCGTGCTGGGCCTTGCCTGTTCCGAGCCCCACCTCGAGCTTCACGCGGCCGTCGCGCCAGTACAGCTTCAACGGCACCAGGGTCCGTCCGCGCTCGCGGATGAAGCGCTCCATCGTCTCGATCTCGCGGCGGTGCAGCAGCAGCTTGCGCATGCGGGTCGGGTCGTGGTTCGCCCGGTTGCCGAAGTCGTACTCCGGGATGTTGGCCTGGACCAGCCAGGCCTCGCCGTCGCGCACCGTTGCGAAGGCCTCGGCGAGCGACGCCTTGCCGGCGCGCAGCGACTTCACCTCCGTGCCGGTGAGCACGAGGCCGGCCTCGAACGTCTCGCCGATGTCGTAGTCGTGGCGGGCACGGCGGTTGACGGCGATCACGTCGCGATCTTCAGCGGTCTTCTTGCGAGCCATAGCAGAGCAACGCTAGCGGCCCGAGCCGCCGAGGCGGTAGCCGGATCAGCGGTCGGAGGTCCGCGCGATGGTCCGGGCCAGCGCCTCCTGGGCCGCGGCGACCTGCTCCTCCTCGCCGCTGACGGTGACGTCCGGCTTGACGCCGACGCCTTCGATCGAATCGCCCGACGGGGTCAGGTAGATCGCGGTGGTGAACTTGACCCCGCCCTCGGACAGCGGGCGGACCGTCTGCACGGTGCCCTTGCCGAACGTGGTCTCGCCCACGACCTCGGCCCGCCCGAGGTCCTGCATGGCCGCCGCCACGATCTCGCTGGCGCTGGCGGAGCCCTCGTCGACCAGCACGACCAGCGGCAGGTCGGTCAGCGCCTGACCGTCCGCGGTCAGCCGTCGGGTCTGGCCGTTGGCCTCGCGCACGGTGA
Source organism: uncultured Actinomycetota bacterium (assembly GCA_964629825.1). Taxonomy (GTDB): domain Bacteria; phylum Actinomycetota; class Nitriliruptoria; order Euzebyales; family Egibacteraceae; genus CAZVUW01. The sequence goes on along the minus strand of CAZVUW010000139.1, from coordinate 4,496 downwards.
CGATCAGCTCGTCGGCGACGAACACGCCGGCGACCTCGACGGCCTCGCTCAGCAGGCCGCCCGGGTTGCCGCGCAGGTCGAGGATGATGCCCTCGGCACCCTGGTCGATGAGGCTCTCGATCTCCTGCGTCACCTGCTCCGCCGACCTCTCGCTGAAGGTGAGCAGATGGACCAGCCCGGAGCCGTCGTCCAGGAGCTGCGACGCGACGGTGGGCACGGCTATCTCGGCACGAACCAGCTCGACCTCGCGGGGCCCCGCGGAGCCGCCCTCGAGTCCGAGTACGACGGGCGTTCCCTCGGGTCCGGTCACCATGTCGACCACGGTGGTCAGGGGCACCTCGCGCACGTCCTCGCCGTCAACGCTGACGATGATCTCGCCGACCTCGATGCCCGCAGCCTCGGCCGGGGTGTCCGGGAGCGCGCGCACGACGGTCGCGCCCTCGGGAGACTCCTCGAGCAGGAGCCCCACCCCGAAGAAGCTGCCGTCGAGGCTGCGGTTGAACTCCGCGAACTCCTCGGCGTCGTAGTACAGCGCGTAGTCGTCGCCGAGGGCCTCGAGCATCCCGTCGATGGCGCCCTCGATGAGCACCTGGTCCGAGGGCGCATCGACCGCCTCGTCGCGGATGCGCTCGAGCAGCTCCTCTAGGGTCCCGAGGTCGACCTCGCCGTCAGAGCCCCCGGCCGTCACGGTGGGGTTGTCGGCGGAGCGGGCACCCAGCTGGTAGGCAGCCGTGACCATCCCGACCAGGAGGACCAGCCCGATCAGGATCCCGACGGCCAGCGCCCAGCCTCGGGACGAGTCCTCCGTCTGATCGGTGGCAGGCGAGACGTCGGCGAACTGCTCGCCGTGGGGGTCGGGAACCTCGGTCCCCTCGACCGCCTGCTCGTCAGTGCGCATGCCTAAAGCCTGCCATGAGCCGGTGACACACGCGGGCCCACGGGCCGGCTACAGGTAGCCCATGGGGTCGCGGGTGCCGCCGTTGACGCGCACCTCGAAGTGGAGGTGCGGCCCGGTCGAGTTGCCGGTGGAGCCGACGTAGCCGATCACCTGACCGCGTGCCACCTGCTGTCCCGCGCCGACGGCGAAGCGGGACTGGTGGGCGTAGAGCGTGGTCAGCCCGCCGCCGTGATCGATGATGATCGTGTTGCCGTAGCCGCCCCGGAAGCTGGCGCTGACCACGACGCCGGAGTCGGCCGCGTAGATCGGCGAGCCGTACGGGGCGCCGAAGTCGGTCCCGGAGTGCAGCCGGCCGGTGCCGAAGATCGGGTGGATGCGCCAGCCGTAGTTGCTGGTGATCCGACCGTTCGAGGGCCGCTGGAGCTGGCCGCTCGACGGCGGCGGCGCCGCCAGCGGGGCCGGCGCGGAGCCACCCGACTGTGCGGCCTGGGCCGCGGCGGCCGCGGCGGCGGCCTGACGCGCCTCCTCCGCCCGGCGGGCCTCCTCGGCGCGACGCTGCTCCTCCGCGCGGCGGCGGAGCTCCTCCTCGATGGCCGCGCTCTCGGACTCGAGCTGGGCGACCATCGCGAGGTGCGCCTCGCGGTCGGCCTCGAGGGCGGCGAGGGCGCTCTGGCGCTTGAAGCGCTCGGCCTCGGCCGCGTCCTTCAGCTCCTGCTCGGCGGCGACGAGCCGGGCGACGCGGTCCCGCTCCTCCTCGGCCTCGCGCTGCTGCTCGGCGTGCTTGTCCTGCAGGATGCCGAGCTCGACCTTGGCCGCCTTGACCTCGCGTGCGAGCCCCGCCACCAGGGTCACGCGGTCGCGGTCGGACTCCAGGACGCGCTCGACGTAGCGGATGCCGCGCGACAGGTCCGCGATGCTGCGGGCGTCGACCAGCGCGACCGTCACGTCCGGGTTGCCGTACATGAACGACGCCCGGGTGCGCTCGGCGAAGACCTCGCGCTCGTGCTCAAGGCGGTCGTTGGTCCGGTTCAGCTTCTCCTGGGTCTCGACCAGGCGCTGGGTGGTGGCGGCCAGCTGCCGCTCGGCCTCGGCCAAGCCCTGCTCGGCCATGGCGAGCTCGGCGTTCAGCTCGGCCAGGCGACCGTCGAGGACCGCGATCTCCTCGTCGATCTTCTGGATGTCACCGACGGTGACTTCGCGCTGCTGGTCGATGCCCGCGAGGCTCTTGCGGACGTTCTCGAGCTGCTGGCGGACCTCCTGGAGCTTGCCCTCGGGGTCCGGGTCGGCGGCCAAGACCGTCGTCGCCGGAACCAGCAGCGCTGCACAGCACAGCGCGGCCAGGAGTCTTCGCAAGAGACCTTGAGGTTGTGGCATTCGTCCTGGGGGGTTCGGCGAGACAAACTCGGCACAAGACTGCGCCAAGCCGGGGGAAGTCGACGTAGCAGCATCGGTCAGAACTGCCGGCCAGGCACCTGTCCGGCGGAACTAGCCGCTGGCTCCGGCTCGCTCCACCGTCCCGGTTCCGGACCGCACCCCGCTGAGGGCGACCTCGATCACCCTAGCGGATCGCACCTGGGGACGCTCGGAGGCGAGCACAGGCACGACTCCAAGGATCGGATCCCACAGGGCCCGCCTTGAGCGCGGACGCTCCTAGACCGCGAGGAAGCGGCGCAGCGACAGGAACGAGGAGATCGCAGCCACCGCGATGGCGACCAGGAACAGCAGCGGCATGACCTCGAACACCTGCGTCGTCCCGATGATCGGGAAGAACACGATCCGATCGCGCACGCCGTCCATCAGCGGACCCAGCGCCGCCAGCAGGACGAAGCTCGCCAGCAGCGCTCCGATCAGCGCGGCCACCACGCCCTCGAGCACGAAGGGCAGGCGGATGTACCAGTTGGTCGCGCCGACCAGCTTCATGATCCCGGTCTGCTCGCGGCGCGCGAAGGCGGTCATGCGGATCGTGTTGAAGATCAGCGCCGCCGCCCCGACGATCTGGATGACGGCGATCGCATAGGCGGCGTTGCGCACGTAGTTCAGGATCGCGAACAGCCGGTCGAGGATGTTGCGCTGGTCCGACACGACGTCCACGCCGGGGTAGTTGGCGAACGCCGACTCGACCACGGCGAACTGCTCGGGGTCGGTCAGCTTGACGCGGAACGAGGCCGGCAGGATCTCCGGCGTCACCGACTCCAGCAGGCTCGGCTGGTTGGCGAAGATCTCGGTGAAGTGCTCGTAGGCGTCTTCCTTGGACTCGTAGATGACCTCCTCGACCACGGGGTGCTCGGTGAGGTCGCTCTCGAGCGACGCGCGCTGGGCCTCGCTGATGCCCTCGGTCAGGAAGATCGAGACCTCGACCTGGGCGAAGAACAGGTCGCTGGCGATGTTGACCTGCTTGGCCACGAGGAGGCCGACGCCGAGCAGCGACAGGCTGACCGCCACGGTGAGCACCGTCGCGACCGTCATCAGGAGGTTTCGCTTGAGGCCGAGCGCCAGCTCGTTGGCCAGGTAGCGCCACCTAGGCCCCATAGCCGTAGACCCCTCGAACCTGGTCGCGGACCACGACGCCGTTGGCCAGCTCGACCACGCGCCGGCGCATGGAGTCCACGATGTGCTGGTCGTGGGTCGCCATCACAACCGTCGTCCCGGTGCGGTTGATCCGGTCAAGCAGCTTCATGATCCCGACGCTGGTCGTCGGGTCCAGGTTCCCGGTGGGCTCGTCGCACAGCAGGATGCGCGGGCGGTTGACGAAGGCGCGGGCGATCGACACGCGCTGCTGCTCACCGCCCGACAGCTCATGCGGGTAGGCGTCGTGCTTGTGAGCCAGCCCGACCAGGTTCAGCACGTCCGGAACCGTCTTGGCGATGACGTGACGCGGCTTGCCGATCACCTCGAGCGCGAACGCGACGTTCTCCGCCACGGTCTTCGACTCGAGCAGCTTGAAGTCCTGGAAGACGCAGCCGAGCTCGCGCCGCAGGGCGGGCACGCGCCACGACTTCATCCCGTTCAGGCGCTTGCCAGCCACGTGGATGTCCCCGCGGTCGGGGTCCTCGTCCTTGAGCAGCAGCTTGATGAAGGTGCTCTTGCCCGACCCGGACGAGCCGACCAGGAACACGAACTCGCCCTTGCTGATCTCAAGGGTGACGTCGGACAGCGCGACCACGCTGCCCTTGTAGGTCTTGGTGACGTTGTCGAGTCGGATCACGGCTGCAAAGACCTGCCGGTATGCGCGGTCCTAAGGCGACCACGCGGGTGGGGGACAAACCACGAGCCTACACCGGCCGCCCCCGCCACGACGGGTGCACCCCGTCCGATCGAACGCCCGTGCCGGAACGCCCGCATCGAACAACCCGACACCATCGCACAGCACCCCGCCGGACGTCCCGCCCTTCTCAGGCGTCGCCGTCACCGGCCAGCGCTGCCGCCTCCTCCGGGGCGCCGCCGCGGACGCGCCACTGCAGGAATGCGCGGATGAACGGGTCGATGTCGCCGTCCAGCACCGCGGACGTGTTGCCGGTCTCGTAGCCCGTGCGGTGATCCTTCACCATCTGGTAGGGGTGCAGGACGTAGGAGCGGATCTGGCTGCCCCAGGCGACCT
>CAZVUW010000138.1:0-6081 GCA_964629825.1 uncultured Actinomycetota bacterium | reverse complement strand
GTCGTGGCCGCCGCCCAAGCCGGCGCCGCGGTGTCGGCCGACGGCGTCGATCTCGTCCATGAAGATGATCGCCGGCGCGTTGGCCTTGGCCTGCTCGAACAGGTCGCGGACGCGGCTGGCGCCGACGCCGACGAACATCTCGACGAAGTCGGAGCCAGAGATCGAGAAGAACGGCACGCCGGCCTCACCGGCGACCGCCCGGGCGAGCAGCGTCTTACCGGTCCCGGGGGGCCCGAACAGCAGCACGCCCTTGGGGATCTTGGCGCCCATGGCCTGGAACTTGGCCGGGTTCTCCAGGAACTCCTTGATCTCGACGAGCTCCTCGACCGCCTCGTCCGCGCCCGCCACGTCGGCGAAGGTGACCTTCGGAGCGTCCTTGCTGACGACCTTGGCCTTGGACTTGCCGAACTGCATCACGCGTCCGCCGCCGCCCTGCATCTGGGTCATCAGGAAGAAGAACAGCCCGAAGATGAGGACGAACGGGAGGATCGACAGCAGCACGCTCACGAAGACGTTGCTGGGCTGCGGGTTCGCACGCTGCTCCGAGATGCGCCCGGCCTCGCGGGCGGCGGCCAGGGCGTTGGCCAGCTCCTCGCCGTTGATGTCCGGGTTGTAGGCGACGGTGAACTCGTCGCCTTCGTCGGTCGTGCCCGTGATGGTCGAGTCGCGGACCAGATCCTCGACCGTGTCGATGCGGCCCGCCTGGAGCTCGGCGAGGAACTCCGAGAAGGAGAGCTCCTTCGTGTCCCCGGCCGCGTCCAGGGAGGAGAGCAGCGTGAACGTCAGGAGGAGCAGGACGGTGACCCACAGGAACGGTCCCCGGAGGAGTCGCTTGGCGTTCATGCCGACCCTTGTCGCACGCTTGGCTGAACCGCCATGCTAGCGCGCTGCTCCGGCGCCGCCCGGGGTGTCCACAGGTGACCCGCGGCCGGGTGCGGACGCCCTAGGCGTACACCTCGGGCCGCAGCGTCCCTACGTAGGGCAGGTTGCGGTAGCGCTCGGCGTAGTCCAGGCCATAGCCGACCACGAAGCGGTTGGGGATGGCGAAGCCGTGGTAGCGCACCGGGATCTCGACCCGCGTCTGGTCGGGCTTGCTCAGCAGCGCCAGCACCTCGAGCGAGGCCGGGCCGCGCGCGCGGAGGTTCTTCAGCAGGTAGCTCAGGGTCAGACCCGAGTCGACGATGTCCTCGACCACCAGCACATGCCGCCCGGCGATGTCGCGGTCCAGGTCCTTGAGGATGCGCACCACGCCCGAGGTCTGCGTGGCCGACCCGTAGCTGGACACGGCCATGAAGTCGAACTCGACCGGGACGCTGATGTAGCGGGCCAGGTCCGCCATCACGATGAACGCGCCCTTGAGGACCCCGACCAGGATCACGCCCCCCTCCGGGTAGTCCCGGTCGATGTCGGCCGCGAGCGCACGCAGCCGCTCCTGGATGCGGTCCGCTGGGATCAGCACCTCCGCGATGTCGGGGTGCACGGCCTCTGACACGTCTGCCTCCTGATCGGGCCCCGCGCGATCGCGATGCCGAAGGCGGCAGGGTAGCGCAGCGCCTAGGGCTGCCGAGCCTCGGCCGTGTCGATGCGCAGCGTCCAGCGGGCAGGACCGGACAGGTCATCGCGTCGGCCCACCCCGGGCACCCACAGCGGCGCGTCGCCGGCGTCCACGATGACCGGCAGCAGGCCCCGCAGCGAGGGGGGCACGCCGGCGGCGCGCTGGAGCTCGCCGACCGGGCGGGGGCGGCCATGAAGGGTCAGGCGGTCCCCGGGCCGACGCATCCGCACGCGCAGGCCGACCGGCTCGCGCGGCAGTCCGATGCTCGTCCCCAGCGGCCACCACTGCGGCCCGGCGGGCGGCGAGCCGTCCGGCGGTGCCCCCGGGAGGACGCGCAGCACCGCACCGATGGCGCCCAGCGCAACGGCCCCTTCCGCGGGCAGCGGCGTCGGGCGGGTCGCTGCGGGGGGGCGCTCCGGCCCCAGCACCAGCCATGGCCCCTCGCGCGCAGCGCGCAGAGCCCCAGGGACCGTGACCGCCTCGCCGACCGCGAGACCGCGCACCGCCTCGACGGCGTCGGCCGGCAGGCCGGCGGCCCCGCCCCGGCGCGCGACCAGCAGAGCGCGCAGCACGCGCCGCTGGAGCGCGATGTGCAGGCCGTCCAGCTGCGCCCACGCCAGCAGGGAGAAGACACCCAGCCGCCTCTCGAGGCGCTCCAGCTCCGAGCCCGCCAGCTCGGCCAGCAGGTCGTCCTCGGCGGCGGCGATCTCCGCCAGACGCGTGAGGGCGGCCACCGGATCGCCCGGCCCGCCCGCCAGCGCCGCCAGCCCCGGCAGCACCTCGTGCCGTGCGCGCGCCCGCCGCAGGTCGAGGTCGCGGTTGGTCGGATCCTCGACGCTGGGCAGCCCGGAGTCGTCCGCGGCAGCGCGGACGTCGGCGCGGCGCAGGCGCAGCAGCGGCCGCAGCAGCCGCAGGTCGCCGTCCCGCGCCTCGGGCCGCATGCCGCCGATCCCGGTGGAGCCCGCTCCTCGCACCAGGTTCAGGAGCACCGTCTCGGCCTGATCCTCGGCGGTGTGGCCCAGGAGCACAGCCGCCAGCCCGTGCTCGGCGGCCAGCTCGGTCAGGGTCCTGCGGCGGGCCGCCCGGGCCGCCGCCTCGATCCCCTCGCCCGTGGGCAGGACCTCGACCCGACGCTCGGCGAACGGCAGGTCGAGGCGTCGCGCCACGGCGACGGCCGTCGCCGCGTCCGCGGAGTCGTCGCGCAGCCCGTGGCGGACGTGCAGCACGATCAGGCGCAGGTCGGGTCGGGCCGCGCGTGTGAGCGCGACCAGGCCCACCGAGTCGGGGCCGCCGGACACCGCCACGCCGGCGCGCTCGCCCTCGCCCAAGGTGTCCGCCAGGGCTCTTCGCACCTCGGCAACCAGCGCCGAACGGACCTGTCCGGGCGGCAGGGCGCCGAGCAACCGGCCCACGACCGGCTCCGCTCAGGCTGCGGTGACCCTGGCGGCCCAGGCGTCAGGGTCGTTCAGCTCGTCCGGAGTGGGCAGGTTCTCCGGCCCCTCCCACACACGCGCGAAGACGTCGCGGCCGTGGCGCTCGGCGACGGCGAGGATGAACGCCTCACCGTCGGCGTACTGGCGCGCCTTCAACGACAGCCCCAGGGCACCGCGCAGCGCCCGCTCGGCCGACCGGTTGCGACGCCGGTTGAGCACCGTGCGGACGCGGCTGGGGTCCAGGGGCGGACCGCTGCCGTCGTCGAGCAGCTCGGCGCCCCAGTCCATGACGACGTTCCCGTGCCCCTCCAGCAGGGACATCATCGCCTGGGCGCTCTCCATGACCCGCTGCTGCGATGGGGTCAGGACGACCCCCATGAGGCGGCTGAGGTCGGCTAGCTGCGACGGGTCGCGCAGCAGCTCCGGCAGCCGCCCGGCGATCTCGCGGATCCGGTCGCTGTCGAAGCGGGCGTCCTCGAAGTAGTCGTCCAGCAGCTCGCGCAGGCGGGGCCGCAGCCACGGCACCGCCTCGAACTGCAGGCGGTGCGCCAGCTCGTGCAGGACCACGCCGAAGCGGAACTCCTGCGCGCCGACGCCGACCTCCGGCAGGAGGTTGCGCTCCAGCTCGACGAAGTTGGGACCGACCAGCAGCAGCCGCCCCGGCGTGCGGTCCTCCGGCAGCAGCGCCTCGTACTGGCCGAGGACGCGCGTCGACAGGAAGCCGAGCACCACGCCGAGCTGGACTCCGAGAACCGCCCGGGCCGCGCTCCGCGATGCGCCGGTGCGACGCAGAAGGCGATCCGCCAGCGGGTCCGTCAGCCAGGAGAGGCTCGCGAGGTTCGCCCGCACCCAGGTCCGGCGGCTGACCACGAGCGCCTCGGCCGGCTCGAGGTCGTGCCCCAGCCCGGTCGCCTTGCGCGCCAGGGGATCCGCGCGCTCGACGGCGGCGTGGAGGCTGCGCCGGAGGGCCTCCGCCTCGTCCCGGGAGATCTGCGGAGCACCCGTGCTCGCGACCCTTGCGGCTACGCGTTCAGCGAGGTTCCAGTCGGCGAGCGGCGCGTCGGGCATGTGCCTCCGGTGGTCGGGCGCTGTCAGCGCCTGCCTGAACTAGCACGCTCCTGGTGGAACTTCGGCTGCCAGCGCAGGTAGAGGATGAGGATGGCGAGCACCGCGAGGATGCCCACAACCAGGAGCGGATAGGCCAGGAAGGGCGCGAACACCGGCTCCTCGGCCTCCTCAGGGAAGAACTGCCGCGAGACCTCGTTCTGGGTGCCGATCTCGGTGATGGACGGCAGTGGCTCGTGGCCGCCCCCACCCTCGGCCTCGACGGCGAGTGCCGCACCACCGAGCAGGCCGACCAGCAGAACGGCGGCCATCATCGCGGCGCTGACGAGGCGGGCAAGCATGGATCGGATCCTCCAGGGTCGGGAGCTTGCTGAGCGAGGCCTGCGCGGCCGACCAGCCGCCCGGTCATGTTATCCCGCACGCCGGGCGGCGCTGCAATTCACGGGGCGGCGGAGATCACGTGCCCTCGGGCGGGCCGCTGTCGATGTGGCCGAGCTGGCGGCCGCCCAGCACGTGGAAGTGCAGGTGCGGGATCATCTGCCCGCCACGGGAGCCGATGTTCGTGGCCACCCGGTAGCCGTCCTCGATGCCCTCCAGGCGGGCGACCTCGCGCGCGACCCGGAAGCAGGCGGCCAGCAGGTCGGCGTCCTCGTCGGTCAGCGCATGCGCCGAGGGCACGTGGCGCTCGGGCGTCACCAGGACGTGCACCGGCGCCCGCGGCGAGATGTCGCGGAAGGCCACCACCCCCTCGGCGCGGTAGACCTCGTCGGAGGGCAGATCCCCGGCGATTATCTGGCAGAAGAGGCAGTCGCCCTCGCCGCCCACGTCGCTCATCGGCATCACCTCTGGCCACGCCCGGTGGCCCCGTCGGACCGAGCGCTACGATCTCGGGAGCGGATGCTAGCGCTCGGCTGCACCGGTTCGGAGAAACCCCTTATGAGAGGACTAGGGCGCGCCCTGCTTGCCCGATGCCCGGTTTGCGGGGAGAAGAAGATCTGGGCGTCTTTCGGCGAGACGGTGGAGACGTGCCCCGGCTGCGGCTATCGCTTCTCCCGCGAGGAGGGCTACTGGGTCGGCGGGCTCATCATCGCGATGGCCTTCGTCCTCATCATCTTCGCGGCGATGTTCGTCGGCGGGATGCTGCTGTTCTGGCCCGATGTGCCCTGGAACGGCCTGCTGGTGGTGAGCACGATCGTGATCGGCGCGGCCCCCTTCGCGCTGTACCGGCAGAGCAAGACGCTGTGGATCTGGGTGGATCAGCGCATCCATCCCTACAGCGCGGCCGAGCGTGACTGGGAGGAGCGCCGCCGCTGACCACGGCCCGCCAGACCACCAGCCGCTGACCGCCCACCCCGACCACTGTTCGATGTTGTTTTCGGCGGACATGTCCGCCGAAAACAACATCGAGCTCTGGGTTGTCAGACGTTGCGGCGGTACTGGCCGCCGACCTCGAAGAAGGCCTCGGTGATCTGACCGAGCGAGCAGTGGCGGACGGCGTCCATCAGCACCGCGAACACGTTCTCGCCCGAGGTCGCGGCCTCCTTGAGCCGGGCGAGGTGCTCCTCGGCCTGGTCGCGGTGGGAGGCCTGGAAGGAGCGGACGCGCTCGAGCTGTGAGCGCTTCTCCTCCTCGGTGGCGCGCGCGAGCTCGACCTCGGCGTCTCCGGAGCCGTCGGCGTCGGGCAGGGTGAACGTGTTGACGCCGATGATCGGCAGCGAGCCGTCGTGCTTGCGCTGCTCGTACAGCAGCGACTCGTCCTGGATCTTGCCGCGCTGGTAGCCGGTCTCCATCGCGCCGAGGACGCCGCCGCGGTCGGCGAGGCGGTCGAACTCGGCCAGGACGGCCTCCTCGACCAGGTCGGTGAGCTCATCGATGATCGCCGCGCCCTGAAGGGGGTTCTCGTTGCGGGCGATCCCCCACTCCTTGTCGATGATCCTCTGGATCGCCAGCGCGCGCCGCACGGACTCCTGCGTGGGCGTGGTGATCGCCTCGTCGTAGGCGTTGGTGTGCAGCGAGTTGCAGTTGTCG
>CAZVUW010000137.1:0-6082 GCA_964629825.1 uncultured Actinomycetota bacterium | reverse complement strand
CTCGGCCGCCTCGATGTTGCTGAACGCGCATATTCACGTCGAGAACAACATCGAACAGGGGGTAGGCCGCCGGGCGGCCAGCGCGCTCCTCACCTCGGCCGCTTCGATGTTGTTCTTGGCGGACATTCACGTCGAGGACAACATCGAGCCGGGCGGGGCCGCCTAGAACGTGGTTGCCGCCAGCTCCGCCAGGGGCGAACGGACGCCCTTGGCCATGGTCACGTGCCCGAACAGGGCGCTGCCCTTGAGTCGCTCGATCAGCGCGGCCATCCCGCCGTAGGGCGAGATGTAGGGGTTGTCGACCTGGGACAGGTCGCCGCAGAACACCACCTTCGAGCCCGTGGCCATGCGGGTCAGGATGACCTTGAGCGTCGGCAGCTCGAGGTTCTGCGCCTCGTCGACGATGACGTACTCGTCGGTGATCGAGCGACCGCGCAGGTAGGTGATGGCGGCCATCTCGAGCTGTCCGCGCTCGAGCAGCGCGTCGACGGCGGCCTGGGTGTCGCGGTGCGCGGCCAGGCCCCACAGCGTCGTGTCGTCGTCGCGGCGGAACAGCGAGTACAGGTTGTCGTGGACCGCGGCCATCCAGGGCTGGAGCTTCTCGTCGAGGTCGCCGGGCAGGTAGCCGACCTCCTGTCGGCCGACCGCCACCAGCGGCCGGTAGACGGACAGGCGCCGGTAGGCCTGCGCCTCGAGGACCTGCTCCAGGCCGGCGGCCAGCGCCAGGAAGGTCTTGCCGGTGCCCGCCATGCCCATAAGGGACACGCAGGCGATGCTCGGGTCAGTGAGCAGGTCGATGGCGAAGGTCTGGCGCACGTCGCGTGGGCTGACCCCGAACGCCCGGGCGTTGCCGGACACCCGCTGCACGACCGCCGTGCCTTCGACGCCGACGCCGACCACCCGCCCGAGCCCGCTCGAGGACCGGCCCGCCTTCAGGACTACGCACTGGTTCAGCACCAGCCCGTGCTCCGCGGAGATCTCGGCTGGCAGCTCCACCTTGCCGTCGCGGTGCAGCAGATCGATCACGGTCCGGGCGACGTCCAGCTCGGCCATGCCGGTGTAGTGGGCCTCGACCTGGGCGGTGTCGGCGCGGTAGTCCTCGACCTCGACCTGGAGCTGGCTGGCCTTGATCCGCAGCGCCGTGTCCTTGCTGACCAGGGTTCCGCCGAGGGCCAGCGCGACGGCGAGGATGCGGTGGTCGGGCTTGTCGGGGTCGAGGTAGCGCGGGAGCTGTGTGTCCACGTGGTTGCCCTCGACCCGCAGGGTCCCTCCGCCGGGCAGCTGCACCGGGGCGCGCAGCCCTCCCCCGCTGCGCTGGCGCAGCTCCTCGATCAGCCGCAGGGCGGTGCGGGCGTTTCCGCCGACCTCGTCCATGCGTGCCTTCTGGCGGTCCAGCTCCTCGACCACGACCAGCGGTAGGACCACCTCGTGCTCGTCGAACCGGTACAGGGCGTGCGGGTCGGCGAGCAGGACGTTCGTGTCGAGCACGTAGCAGGTGACAGACATGGACTCCCTCGGCGGTCGTTGGTCTGGCCTCACACCTCCGGCGGGCCGTTGAGCCTGGCCCCCACGCAGTGGGCCCCTTCAAAGGTCAAGGTGAACCAGCCCGCCTTCGGGCACTGCACGTCGGTCAGGCCGAGGGCGTCACGCCCGGCGAGGACGGCCAGGGCTGCCGGGATGACGTCGCCGTGGGAGCAGGCGATGACCCGTCCGCCCTCGTGCTCGCGTGCGAGGCGGTCGAGCAGGCCGAGAGCCCGCCCTCCGAGCCAGGCCGAGGCCACCCAGGCAGAGCCGCCTTCGAGCACGGGCAGGGTCGAGGCCTCGCCGAGGGTCTCGGCGGCCTGGATCCCCACCCCGGCGGCGTCGGCCAGGCCCTCGACGGTCTGACGGCAGCGGACCGTCGGTGAGGTGTAGATGGCGGCGATGGGGCCGGCTCCGAGCGCCTCGGCCAGCGCGGCCGCCTGAGCGCGGCCGCGCTCGCTCAGCGGGCGCTCGTCATCGGGGCGGCCCATCCACTCCCGGCGCGTGAGCGCCTCGGCGTGTCGCACCAGCTCGATGGTCGTCAAGCGCCCCAGCACCCCGTCGTCACGCGCTCAACGATACCGAGCGACCCGTCGTCGACCCCGTAGGCTCAGCACCTCCGGACCGGCGGACCTCCAGGTGGCTAGGCCCAGCGCGGGTGGTCGGGGAACATCTCCCGCAGTGTGGGGTTCGCGCGGTCCGCCTCGGACAGGATCGGCTCCGCAACCGGCCACTCGACCGCCAGGTCCGGGTCGTCCCAGGCGACGGACCGCTTGTCGATGCCGGGCCGCCAGTAGTCGCTGACGTCGTAGAGGTAGTCGGTGGGCCCGTCTCCGAGGGTGCAGAAGGAGTTGGCGAGCCCCACGCTGATGAACAGGCGCACCCGCTCGCCCGGCTCGTCGCCGAGCAGGAACGACCGCACCTCACCGAAGGTCGGCGAGTCGGGCCGGATGTCGGCGATCGCCGCGAAGGCCAGCCCGCGGACCACGTAGACCAGCTTGTCCCAGGGCTCGGCGTGGAAGCCGCGCAGCACGCCGGGCTGGCTGCGGGAGTGGTTGCCCTGGCGCAGGACCGGCTCGCGCCCGAGGGCCTCGGCCAGCTCGGCAATCTGATAGGTCTGGCGGAAGAAGCCGCGCTCGTCGCCGTGGGTCTCCCAGCGCACGACGAGGAGGCCCTCGATGTCGGTGTGCTCGATGCTCATGGTCGCAAGACGGTACTTGCAGATGCCGCTAGCGGCCGTATCGGCGCTTGCGAGAGGCGAACTCGCGCAGCGCGCGCAGGAAGTCGGTCTTGCGGAACTCCGGCCAGTACGGGTCGCAGAAATAGAACTCGCTGTGCGCGGACTGCCACATGAGGAACCCCGACATGCGGATCTCACCCGAGGTGCGGATGATCAGGTCCGGATCGGGTGTGCCGGTGGTGTAGAGGTGCTCGGAGATGTCCTCCGGCGACAGCTCGGCGATGACGTCCTCGAGGGTGTCGCCGCGCTCCAGGCGGTGCAGCAGCAGCGCGCGGAGGGCGTCGGTGATCTCCTGCCGCCCGCCGTAGCCGACCGCGACCTGGACGTGCACACCGGTGCGGCCGAGCGTGGCCTCCTCGGCCTCCTTCAGGCGCCGCCGCAGCTCGTCCGGCACCAGGTCGAAGGCCCCGACGCTGGTCACCCGCAGCCCGCGGGCGACGTGCTCGGGAGCGGTCGCCAGGCGGGTGATCGTGGCGCCGATGATCTCGCAGAGGCTGCCGAGCTCACGGGAGTCGCGCTGGAGGTTGTCGGTCGACAGCAGCCAGAGGGTGACGTAGGGGATGCCGAGCTCATCGCACCAGGCGACCAGCTCGTGGATCTTCTCGGCGCCGACGCGATGGCCCTCAGACACGTCGCCGAGGCCCCGGGCACGCGCGTAGCGGCGGTTCCCGTCCAGCACGACCCCGACGTGCCGGGGCAGCTGCGCGCCGGCGAGCTGGGAGACCAGTCGCCGCTCATATAGCGCATACAGCAGGTCCGAGATCACACGCCGAGCCTAGCCGAGCGGCGGGCGAGATCGGATTGGCCGGACGGCTGCCTCAGGCCGTGCGCTGGCGCGACGGCAGCGTCTCGCGCATGCCCATCGCCACCACCCCGGCGATCAGCAGCAGCAGGGCCGAGGCGCCGAACCCGACGCCGTATCCGAGCTGCTCCGCGAGGACGCCGGACACCATCGGACCGAGCACCGAGCCGGCGTCAGCGGCGGTGTTGAGCACCCCGATCGAGACGCCGGTGCGCGCCTTCGGGACGATGTCGCCCACGATCGCCGGCGGCGTCACGGCCGAGAAGCCGGTTGCCAGGCCGTACAGCGCCATGACCACCAGGAACGCCGGGACGCTCGTGGCGAGCGCCACCACCCCCGCGATCACGCCGAAGGCCAGGTAGGAGACGACGGACAGGCCCTTGCGCCCCATCGTGTCGGCGATCTTGCCAGCCGGGTACACCACGCAGAGATGGGTGAGCGCCGCCAACGTCAGCGCCAGCGACATGACCAGCGTCGACGCGCCCACCTCCTCGACGCCGAACACCGGCACCAGGCTGAAGCGCACACCCGTCGCTGCCCAGCGTGAGGCGGCCATGAGCACCAGGGCGGCCACGAAGGTGCGGTCCCGGCAGAGCTCGCGGGCGACCCGCAGCACGCCGGTGATGCTGCTCGGTCGCGCGTCCCCCTCCCGACCATCGCCGCGGTCCGCCGAGTCCGACCCCCCGACCCCGCGCGGCAGGAAGAGCAGTGCGACGATCCCCGCCGCGGCGCAGAACCCGGCGTAGATGGCGAACGGCCAGCGCAGGCCGAGCGGCTCGGCCAGGAGCCCGCCGACGGTGGGCCCGAACGAGGTCCCGAACAGGAACGCCCCCTGCAGCCCGCCGACCGCGCGACCCCGCTGCTCCGGCCCGACCAGACCGACGACGTGCGTCAGCAGCGCGTTGAAGAACAGCGCGCTGCCGAAGCCGCCGGCACCGCGGTAGACCAGCAGCTGCCAGTAGGCCTCCGCCGTTGACACCAGCAGGCTCGAGGCGGCGACGATCAGCGCTCCCCAGCCGATGGCGTTGCGGCTGCCGATGCGGTCCGACAGGCCGCCCGTGTAGATGTTGGAGATCAGCCGGACGCCGGCGAACAGGCTGACGACGGCCGTGACGGCGAACAGGCCCACGCCGAAGTCGCGGGCGAACAGCGGCAGCACTGGCACGACCAGCCCGAAGCCGAGCGCGACGACGACCGCCACGACCAGGGCGACGACATAGGCGGGGTCGCGCAGCAGGCTCGGCGGGGCGCCGACCTCCACGCCCCCCTCGGACGGAGCCATGCGGGCGAGACCTCGATCGGTGGGCTGAGGCGGGCCGCCCATAGTAGGCCCGCGGCGCCGGCCGGCGGTCCGGCCTGTGCCGCCCGCCCCTTCCGGCCCTGAACCCCGCGCCCTCGTCAGCGCAGGAACTTCGAGGTCGTGTTGTCCGCGAGCACCCGCCCGTCGGTCTGGCAGGTCGCGCAGTAGTGGACGGTGTAGTCGCGGTAGGCGACCTCGCGCACGACGTCGCCACATACGGGGCAGGCCTCGCCGGTGCGCCCGTGCACCGCGGCGATGCGCTCCCGCGAGGGCCTCATCACGTCGTGCGCGCGCTCGTCGGCCAGGCCCTCGGCGATGGTCTCGCCGATGGCGGCGACCAGCCGCTCGACCTCCTCGGCCCCCAGCGCGGCCGTGCGCGCAAACGGCGACAGCCGCGCGCGGTGGCAGATCTCGTTCGCCAGCCGCCGCCCGATGCCGGCCAGGATCTTCTGGTCGCGCAGGAACGTGTGCAGCCGCATCGGGTGCTCGGCCAGCAGCGCGGACATCTGGTCAACGCCGATCGAGTCGGGCTCGGGCCCGAGCGTGTCCAGCGGCGGCTGCTGCTCGGCGTCACCCTGGATCACCCAGACGCCGGCGCGCCGCTCCGTGCCGGCCTCGGTCAGCAGCAGCGGCTGGTGCGAGCCCTCGAAGATCCAGCGCGCTACGGCGCCGCGGGGCTTGCGGGAGCGGCCGGTGTCCGGCCGCAGCCGGCCGCCCTGCATGAGGTGCACCACATAGGTGAGGTCGCCGAAGCGCAGCAGCAGGTGCTTGCCGCGGCGGTCGACGCGGTCCAGGGCCTTGCCGACCGCCGCCTCCGGCGGGGGCTGGTAGGTCTTCAAGGCGGTGAACGACAGCGGCTCGAAGCGCGCCAGCACGGCCCCGCTGTGGGAGGCGGTGAGCCGCTCCGCGTGCGCGTCGAGCTCGGGAAGCTCGGGCATGGGCCCATCCTGCACCTTCGCCAACTTCGGCGCCCGGACGACTACACTCCCGATTTCTCCGTCGACCACTTGGTTGGAGGCTGCAATCCCGTGACCGAGACCGTCTGGCTGTCAAAGAGCGCCTATGAGCGACTCAGCTCCGAGCTCGAGGAGCTCCGTACGACCGGCCGCGAGGAGGCGTCCAAGGCCATCGAGGTGGCCCGCTCGCACGGAGACCTCAGGGAGAACGCGGAGTACGAGGCGGCCAAGGAAGAGCAGGGCCGCATCGAGTCGCGCATCCG
>CAZVUW010000136.1:0-6143 GCA_964629825.1 uncultured Actinomycetota bacterium | reverse complement strand
GGCGTTCACGACGGAACCCGTGTCAGCCGACGTCCACGGTTCCTGGCGATGAGCCCGAAAACAACATCGAAGTGGGCGGGGAGCGGGGCCGGCGCGGGCTAGAAGGCCTCGCCCGGGTGGACGTTGCTGATCTGGCCGAGGGTGGAGCCCAGCAGTCCGGGAGCGATCTTGGACGGGATCATCTTCTTGAGGTCGCTCATCTTCGGGAAGATCTCGTCGGCGCAGAAGGCCTCGAGAGCGTTGGGCTTGTTGTGCCAGTCCTCCAGGCTCATCTTCGTCCCGTTGACGTCCGGCCAGGCGACCGCGTCCGGGAAGCGCTTGATGATGTCGTCCATCGTGTGGGTGGGCGTCTGACCGTCGAGGATCTCCTGGATCGAGTCCTGGGACATCTTGGCTGTCGTCGAGGAGTGCGCCAGGCCTTCCGTGGCGGTCTTCTGCAGCATGTTGTTGTCGCCGTAGATCTTGAAGTGCACGTTCGGCTGATCGCCGGCGAAGACCTCCAGCCCGTTCTGGCAGAAGTGGTCGTGCAGGTTGTTCGTGGCCTTCTGGATGAAGCTGGAGTTCATGAACTCCAGGTACTCCTTGTAGCTCACTGCCAGGGCCTTGTCGGCAACCTCCTGCTTGGTCGGCATCTGGCCCTTCGGGATGAAGGCCGAGCGGAGCTTGAAGCTCGTCTTGTCCTTGACCTTGGCATAGAACTGCCCGAGCGACATGCCGGCCTGCTCGACGCCATAGTCGGAGAAGCGCACGATCCCCGCGCGCAGCAGGTCGAGGACGGCGAAGGTCGTCTGGAGCTCCGTGAGACCAGCCGTCTTGCCGAGCGCCTTCAGCTCCGACAGGGTCCGGTCCTTGTGCTTGATCTTGGCCTTGAACTCCTTGGCCTGCCAGGCGCTGAAGAGCTTCTCGGAGTCCGAGCCGGGCGTCAGGGCTGTCGGAACCTGGAGACCCAGCGCGAGCGCCATGGTCTTCCAGTCGAGCTTGGCGTTCTCGACCGTCTGGGGGTTGATGCCCGAGGGGACTGACTTGTTGTTGATGGTGCGGTCCTTGCCCACCTTCGACTTGTCGAACTGTGTGGGATCGGAGATGCCCGTCTGCTCGTAGGCCATGTTCTGGGCCATGCGCCAGTTCTTGTCGAAGTGCGCGTCCCAGAACCACTTCTTGGTGTCGAGCCAGCGCACGTAGTACTGCATGATCTGGGTCTTGTTGATCAGGTGGCCGGCCGCGTAAGAGTCCTGGAGGTAATGGTCCCCGAAGCCGTTGACGAGCAGCGCCTCGTTCGCCATCTTCGCGGCAGTCGCCTTGGCCACGCGGACCTGGGTGTCGGCCTCGTAGTAGTCAAGCGGCCGCTGATCGAAGACCTTGTTCTTCTTGTTCTGCTTGAAGGTGGTCGCGAGGTTCTTCGCCTTGGCGATCTCCGCGGCGGCGGCCTGTGCGAGGACGCGCGCCTCCTTGTGGTGCTGCGCCCACGCGTGCCAGCTCTCGGGCGCGAAGTGGCAGGCGTTTCGGGCCAAGGTGGACTTGTAGGAGGTGGTCTCGTCCCCGCCGATGTTCGGCTTCTTCTTCCCGAGGATCGTGCCGAGACCCGGGCCCGCGCCCATCAGCTTCAGCTCGTTCATGACGCCACCGATGGGCAGGGCGTTGTCCTTGCCCTTCTGGCCGAGGCCCAGCCACTCCTTCTTGATGTGCGACCGGAACTTGAGGTCCTTGACGCCGAGCTGCTCGGCCGCCTTCTCCTCGGCGGTCTTGCGGCCGGGCTTCAGCCGGTGGTCGTCCTTGAGCTTCTTGACCTCCGCGTAGAGCTTGACCAGCTGGTTGAGAGTGCTCTTGCGGATCCCCCGGACGAGCCGATCGAGCCAGTTCACGTCGACCTTCTTCATCTCGTCGACGCTGCCGAAGTAGTCGCCCAAGGTGTTGAGCTCGCCGTAGGTGACCAGGACGTTGTGGCCGCTGTTCAGCGGGACGTTGACCAGCTTGACCTGCCAGTCCGGGGAGTTCTGCTGCGTCGGGTCCTTCTTGACGCGGTCCTTCTTGTCCTTGGCCTTCAGCTCCTTCTCTTTGTCCGCCAGCCCGGTGGTCGAGACCGGACCGACCTCGGCGAAGTAGCTCAGGCGGCGAACCTCCTGCTGGATCACGTGCAGGACGCTCTTGGTGCTGAACTGCTTGCCGCCGACCACCGCCTTGCCGGTGGTGGACTCGGCCACATCACGTGAGGCGCCGAGGGTCGCCAGCTCCTGGGTTGTCAGGTCGCCGATGAGCTGGTGCTCCCAGGAGCTGTGGCGCTGAATCGTCAGACCACCCTGACGATTCCCTGACGACCCCTGTCCTGCCGCGGGGCCCTGGGGCGCCGCGTGGCCCTTGGCAGCCGGGCCCTGACGCGCCGGGCCCTGACGCGCCGGGCCCGCGCCCATGAGCTGCACAACGGCCCGGTTGCCCGCCTGGCGCTGCAGGGCGAGGACGTCGACGTGCCCGAGCTGCGGGCGGGCACGCGAACCAGCGGCCCGGGTGGCGCTGTCGATGCGGCGCGCAGGCCTGGCCGTGCGGGTGCTGCTTTGAGGAATGGGCGCGAGAAGGCTCGAGCGCATAGACCCTCCAAGCTCGATGCCGAAAGGATCGCAGACAGCTGTAAGGGCGTCGATCAGCGTTGGTGCACCTCCGGTGCCCGATCGGGCAGCCGAGGTGCGGCGCCGTCAGGACCGCGAGCCGAGCTCCACGACCGCCTCGTCGCCGAGCCGCTCGCGGATCAGGGCCTCCAGCTCGGCCATCCGTGCGGCGTCGCGAGCGGAGCGTCGGCGCAGCTGCTCGAGCTCGACGACTGCCAGGCCCGCGACATCCGGGCCGTCGCCTTCGAAGGCCGGGCACAGCCCGCGGTAGTCGCACCACTCGCACAGGCGCGAGGGCCGGGCGGGGAAGGCCTCGGAGCGGATCCGCTCGGCCACCTCGCGGATGGTGTCCACGGCCCCGTCCACGTCGATCTCCTCGCGCGGCACGGTGACTCGAACCCCTGGCACGACGAAGTCCAGTGCCACCCAGTCGACCTCGGTGCCCCACAGGTGGCGCGCGGCCATGGCGTAGATGGCGAGCTGCAGGCTGCCGGACACGTAGCGCGCCGGGCGGGCCTTGCGGTTGGTCTTCCAGTCGACGATGCCGATCCCGCCGGAGTCCGTCTTGGCGACGTGGTCGATGGACCCCACCACCTCGATGCCATCGCCGAGGTCGATCTCGAACCACTCCTCGGTCGCGACGGCGGGCCGGTAGACGGGGGCGTAGCGCTCGTGGTGGCGCCGCAGGACGTCCTGTGCGAATCGGTACCACTGCAGCTTCTCATCCCGCGTCATGCCGGCGAAGCCGCTGTCGTCCCAGCCGTCGTACAGCCCCTGGAGCAGCACCTCGACCGGCGGAGGCGTCGGCAGCTTCTGATCCCACCAGGCCTCCAGCGCGGCGTGGATCGACGAGCCCCACGACAGGTGCGGCGAGGGCTGCTGCGGCAGCTTGTCCACGTAGCCGAACCGAAACTTCAGGGGGCAGGTCTGGTAGGTGTCGACTCGCGAGAACGACAGCCGCAGGCCGCTCTCACCGAGCGGGTCCGCGACGCCGAGCGGATCGGCCGCGATGAGGGCCAGCGTCTCGGGCTCGGGTGAGGTCATGTCGGCAGGGTAGCCAAGTGCCGGAGCGGATACGAGCGTCGTTCACAGGCCTGGAGCGGAGCCGGCGGCCCAACCCCGGCCCAGCCCTGCTCGATGTTGTATCCGGCGGACATCTGCGCCAAGTACAACATCGAGGCTCGGGCGGGCAGACCTGAGCGGTGGAGAGGAGCTAACCAGGTGACCGAGGTCTTGCCGCTGTGGGCGCTCGGCCTGCTTGCGTTCGCGGCCGCGAGCGTGGGCACCCTCGGCGGCATGGGCGGGGCGGTTCTCCTTGTGCCCGCCCTGGTCGTCGCGGGGGTCGCACCTTCCGCGGCGGCACCGATCGGGCTGCTGACGGTAGCGGCGGCATCCCTTGCCGCGGGCGCGGAGCAGCTGGCGTCGGGCCTGGTCCACCAACGGCTCGGCGTCAGCACCGAGATGGTCACCTCCGCTGGGGCGATCGCGGGAGCTGTCCTGGCCGGGCTCGCATCGGCCGAGGTGCTGGTGTGGGTGCTCGCCGGCACCGCGCTGCTGGCCGCCGCGATTGGCAGCGGCCGGCGAGGCGTGCGCAACCGCCCCCAGCCGATCTTCGCCGCCGAGTCGGCGGGTGAGTGGCCGGGCACGCTCGGCGGCGCGTACGTGAGCGAGGGCGGAGTGGTCCCATATCAGGTCCAGCGACTGCCGGCCGGGCTGACGCTGCTGGGTGCCTCCGGGGTGCTGGCGGGTCTGACGGGCTCGGGCGGCGGCTTCCTGAAGACGCCGATCATGAGCGAGGTGATGCACGTCCCGGTGAAGGTCGCGGCGGCCACCAGCACCTTCACCGTCGGCCTGACCGCTATGGCGGCCCTGGTGGTGCACGGCCTGCAGGGTGGCATCGACCTAGTCGCGGGTGGCGCCGCGGTGGCCGGGGCGCTGCTCGGCGGCAGGGCGGGTGCGGTGCTGCAGGACCGGATCTCGCCGGGCTTGACCCGCCGGTTGCTCTCGCTGCTGCTCGTCGCGGTGGCCGTGGTGCTGGTGCTGCGATGACCCGCTACACCCACCGGTCACCCGACCACCCCCTGGTCGGCGCCCTGCGCCTGGCGACGCTGGTGTCCCTGGCGGCGGCCTTCGCCGCAGTCCTGCTGCCCGGTCGGGCGGGCACCTGGGCGGGCGGGGTGATGCTCGGCATCCTGATCGCGGCGCCGGTGCTGCGGGTCGTTCGGCTGGCGTGGGCGTGGCGCCGCGCGGGTGACACGCGCTTCGCGCTGCTGGCCGTCGGCCTGCTGGTGGTCCTGGCCGCGAGCCCCGTCGTGGCCCTGTTCAGCGGCTGACCGTGCCAACCGGTCAGGCGGTGTCTCGTGCGGGTCGGGTACCGTCTCGCCCCATGAGCGGGACCGCTGAGAACCCCCGGCCCCTGCCCGTCGAGCTCGGCCTCAACCTCGGCCGCGGCGTGCTGATGGGCAGCGCCGACATCGTCCCCGGCGTGAGCGGCGGCACGGTCGCCCTGATCGTCGGCATCTACGAGGACCTGGTGCACTCGGTCCGTGCCGCGGCCTCGGCTGCCGTCGCGCTGCTCCGGCACGGTCCCGCGGAGGCGCGCAGCCGCGCTCGCGAGGTCCACTGGAGCCTCGTGCTGCCGTTGGGGGTGGGGGTGGTCCTCGCCCTCGTCGCCGGCTCGTTCCTCCTCGAACCGCTGCTCGAGGACTACCCCGAGCAGATGCGCGGGCTGTTCTTCGGCCTGGTGGCGGCGTCCCTCGCCGTGCCGTGGCGGCGGATCGAGACCGTCGCGGCGCTGCACTGGGTGGTCTTCGTCGTGGCCGCGGTGCTGGCCGCCCTCCTGGTGGGGCTGCCGGCCTCCTCGTATGAGGACCCGACGCTCCTGCACGTCTTCGTCGCGGCGGGGGTCGCGATCTGCGCGATGATCCTGCCCGGGGTCTCTGGCGCGTTCCTGCTCCAGGTCCTCGGGCTGTACGAGGTGTCGCTGGCGGCCGTGCGCGGCATGGACATCGTCTACATCGCGGTCTTCGTCCTGGGTGCCGCGGTCGGTCTCGGGTCGTTCTCCAAGCTGCTCGACCGGCTCCTCGAGAGCTACCACGACGTGACGATGGCGGCCCTCGTCGGGCTGATGCTCGGCTCGTTGCGGGCGCTGTGGCCGTGGCAGGACGCCGACCGCAACCTCATGGCCCCCGCGGGGGACGGCTCCACGTGGGGAGTCATCGCGCTGGCGCTGGTCGGCTTCGTCCTGGTCACGGCGATGGTCGAGATCGGCCACCGCCTCTCGGAGCGCGCCGAGCTCGACCGCGCCCGCTAGACGGTCCAGCCGGGAAGGTCACGGCCGAGCAGGTCGCGCAGCCGGTCGGCGTCGGCGGCGAGGGCCTCGCGCAGCGCCGTTCGCAGGTCGGCGGAGATGGCCGGCTCCGGCCCGCGGCCCGGGTGGTGGCGCCGCGCCAGGGCGGGGGAGCGGTGGTCGGGATCAACCCCGGCGAAGGCGAACACCTCAGACATGGTGGACTGGCGGTCTGACTCGAGCTCCTCGGTCGC
>CAZVUW010000135.1:0-6196 GCA_964629825.1 uncultured Actinomycetota bacterium | reverse complement strand
AGCACGGGCGAGCCCAGGTCACGCCGTACCAGCCATGCGATGACGCCCATCGGCACCGCCAGCACCACCAGTGCCACCGCGGCGACCACGATGTCGATTGCCCGCTTGATGGCGTCGGTCATAGGCTGTGGCACTGACCAATCCCCCCTGCGTAGGAATCTTGACGCGGATGGCGTAGTGCTCGCACGGCGCCGTGGGTTACAGTGCCATCCATGGTTGCATCCGTGACCGTCGTCGGAGGTACTAACTGATGCCAGAAGAGAAGCCAGGCGGGTTCACACGCCGCGACATGCTGAAGCGCAGCGCGGTCGTTGGCGGGTCGCTGGTGTGGGCGGCACCGGCAGTTCAGACGTTCGCTCGTCCCGCGTTCGCTCAGCAAGCGAGCCCTGAGTGCACCGTGACGGTGCTCACCAGGGTCGAGACCGGTCCGCCACCGGTCTGTGAGACCACCACCTATGCCGAGGGTGAGGACTGCTGCGACTGCATCACCTTCGAGATCGAGGTCAACAACCGTGACGCGTTCACGGCGGCCGCGATCTGCTTCGGTGCAGGTCGTTGCCTGTTCAACAACCCGATCTCGACCCAGCCCTGCTAGGAGGACTGACTCATGACGACTCCACACGAGTTCGCCCTGTTCCTTGCCCGGCAGGCGGCTGAGCGCCAGGGTAAGCCGGCACCCACCGCCCAGGACAAGTTGATCATCCGACTCAGCACCTGCGGTGAGGCCGAAGAGGTCGTCTTCAACGGCTGACAGCTGAGGCGGCAAGACCTCTGGAGGGGGTGGCGGGCAACCGCCACCCCCTCCTTCTTGTTCAGGTGAGGTAGCTCTCAAGGGCGCTCAGCACCGACTGCGAATCACCCGCCGGGCAGTTGCGGACCTCGACGGCCTCGCACAGCGCGACCGCCTGCTCCAGCAGCCCCGCCCCATCAGCGGCGGTGGTGGCTCGGGCGGACGGGACAACCGCCGCCACGCGCCGCGCGCGGGTCGAGACGTCGGCGCCGGGGACAAGCGTGAGGATGCCCCGGGCCCTGACGGTGCGAGCCGGGGTCAGACCGAGGGGCTCCTCCAGCGCACGCGGGCCGCTGGGGATCCGCAGCTCGCCGGTGGAGCTGTCCACCGTGATCATCACGCCCGGAAGCAGGCGCAACCCCATCCTGCGGATGCGCGACTGCAGCTGCGGCAGGTGCTGGGCGACCTCGCCGATCACCATCAGCGTGCCCTGCGGTCCCTCGATGACGGATCCCACCAGCTTCAGGTCCTGCGGCGCCTGGGGCAGCTCGAAGTCGGCCAGCAGACGCACGAAGCCGTCGAGCAGCTCCTCCTGAGTGCGAGCGCGCAGCACCGGCACATGGCGGTGGTAGGCCAGCCACAGGCCGCTGGAGCCGCGTCCAAGGACCTGCTCGCCCGAGTCTGCGCGCGCGGCGGTGCCGGGCTCCTCCAGGGACAGGTTCGGCGGCGCCTCGGGATCGTCGACCACGAGGGCGCCGACCAGGTCGCGCGCGATGCCGGCCAGCCGGGTCGTCGAGACCCGGACGCCGATGTGGTAGTCGCCGATGCGAACCGCAAGCTGCTCCGCCCAAACTGAGCGGTCGAGCTTGGCCTGTCAGGTGTTGGGCGGCACCGGGTCGTACTTCACGATGGTGTGGAAGTCCTCGCTCACCCTTCACCCCCCTCCACGACCGTCAGCAGCTGCTGCTGGTTCAGCCTCAGCACCAGGTTCCGGACGTCGTCAGCGATCGCGTCAGGGGCGAGCTGGAACTCCTCCGCCAGCTCGGCGATGACCGCCGACAGCGGGCGCGAGGCGTCCATGCGCTCCCACACGAGCGTCGCGATGGGGTCGAGGAGATGCACACCGGTGGTGCGCTCGGAGTAGACGACGGCCTCGCCGTCCAGCGTGACCGACGCCACGCCGTCGGACGGGCGCAGGTAGAGCTCCTCGTCAGGCACCGATAGCAAGGCTGTCCTCCAGGGCCGAGCGGACCGCCTCCAGGCATTCCGCCAGCGAGCCGCTCGTCAAACGGTAGCCGGGCACGGCCTCAGCCACCGCGGCCAGCTCGATGAACGCCTCCCTCGAGCGAGGTCCGCCGAAGGTGCAGTGCAGGAGGCTCTCCAGCACCTCGACCCTCCGCAGCGGCTGAAGCTCGGTCGGAGCACCCTCCCGGTAGCGCGGGAACACGACCACGCCCACGTGCGCGCTCCGGGACGGCGGCGTCAAGCCGAGCGCGCCGGGCGGCACCTGCCACTGGTGCTGGTCCACCCCGGTCAGGGCGGCTGCGGTGACCTCTGGCCGGGCGTCGGGGAACAGCTGCCATGAGCCCGCGTCCAGCGAGATCGGCTTCAGCAGCCCGCGCAGGCCGAGCTCGGACCCGTGCACCAGCGCCGCCTCATCCGTCAGGTAGGACCAGCCGGACGCCACCAGCCCGGCTACCAGCGTGCTCTTGCCCGACTCCATGGAGGCCGGAAGCAGGGCCGCTGCGCCATCCCGGGCGGCCGCCGCGGCGTGCAGCAGCGGCAGGCGCCGAGGGGTGGCCACGACGGCGGCGTTGATCCGCGAGCCCAGGACCGCCAAGGCGCGACCGAGGGACTGCTTGGGCGCGGACACACGCTGGTCGGCGTGGACCACGAAGCCGGCCTTCCGCGGATCGGCGGAGGTCACGACCTCGATGCCGTACTCCGCCTCGTGCGGGGCCGCGGCCGGCTCGAGCTCGGCGTACAGCGCCGCCAGGTGCGCGGCGATCGCCGGATCGCTGCTCCATAGCCGGAAGCGGTGCCCCAGCGCGTCCCAGACCCCTGCTTCGATCCGCACCGTCACGCCGTGGCCCTCGCCGGCACCGGCTTGCGGGCGGCGACCTCCCCCGCCTTGGGCAGCGCCAGCAGCACCAGGGCGAACGGGAACAGCTGGATGCGCTGGCGGGTCAGGATCCCGAAGTTGCCGAAGCTGGAGAAGGCGAAGCAGAACAGCAGCGTGTAGACGACCACCAGGACCAGGTAGGGGTGGCGGCGCACCAGTCGCGGCAGCGCTGCGAAGCGCGGGATGGACAGCCCGAACAGCGCGAGCATCGCCATGCCCTCCATGGAGGCGACCAGCGCCTGGCCGTTGTTGGCCTCCCATGGGAACGGGCGGAACAGCACCGCCAGCACGGCCTCGGGGACGTCGGCCAGCGTGCGCGCGTTCACGGCCTCGAAGCTGGAGCCGCCCTGGCCGGTCTGCTCGGAGGCCTCGTCGAGCACCTGCGTGACCCCCGCCACGCCCTCGTCCTCGACGCCGAAGAACTCCCCGGCCTGGGCGACCACGATGACGCTGATCACCGTGAGCGCCAGCACCCCGGCGGGCTTGCCGAGTGGTCCGAACAGCGGCCTTTGCTTGGCCGCGGGCCGCAGCACGTAGGCGGCGATCAGGCCGACGCACACCAGGACGGTGATGTGCGGGCGGATGAGCGTGGTGGCGGCGAGACCCGCGACGAGCAGCGGATACGGCCGCGGACGGCGCGCCAGCAGCCGCGCCGCGCCCAGCGCTGCCGCACCGAGCCCCATCAGCATCCAGGCGTCCTTGCCGATGCTCGACGGCCAGTACAGCAGGGACGGCAGGAAGAACAGCAGCCACGCGTAGCGGCGGTGATCGCCGACGGGCAGCGCGGTGCGGAAGGCCTTGTAGAAGCCGACCATCCCCCAGAACGCCCACCACGAGAAGATCATGTAGGCGCCGAGGTCGGTCCGACCGATGACGGCGAACAGCAGGCCTGTGACCAGCCGCAGCCCGCCGGTGCCGGGGATGTCGCGGCCCAGCTCCGCGCCGAAGTTGCCCCGGCGGTACTCCTCGGCGAGGCGCTCGCCTTCCTTGGCGTACACGCCCGCGTCGGCGACGCCGCCGTACAGCTCGCTGTTGACGAAGTAGCGGATCAGCGACGAGATCAGCTTCACCGCCAGGGCGATGAAGAGCAGCCAGAAGAAGCGCGGATCCTCGTCGCGCGCGGCCCGCTTCAGCAGCGGGATGCTGCCGATCAGCAGCAGCGGGCCGAAGACGGCGGCGCCCCAGACCTTGTAGTCCGTCACCGTCATCAGGTAGACGAGACCCGCCGCGTAGACGCCGACCAGGCCCAGCGCCAGGAACGGCAGCCAGGCGGCTCCCCGGGGGCGCGATGCCCAGGACAGCCCGGCCATCAGAAGACCTCGAGGTCTCCCAGGCTCAGTGCCCAGGCGTCCAGGTCGAACAGCTGTCCGGCGGTGGGCCGCAGCGGGTTGGCGACCAGGGTCATGCCGCGTCCCGGGATGTCGATGTAGCCCACGCTGCGCCGGGCCCGCTCGGCGGTCGGCCAGCCGCGCAGGTGAGTGGCGACGTGGTCAACGCCCGCTCGGGCGGCCGTGCGCAGGAGCTCGCGGGCGGTGCGGCGGTCGTCTCCTGCCACGATGACCTCGGATAGGGTCAGCTCCGCCAGCGCGCCCCGTCGACGGGCGCGGCCCAGGGCCAGCCCGACCAGATCACCACCGCGCCAGACGGAGACGCCGCGGTAGTCCAGCCCCGGCGCCTGCGCGTAGCGCCACCACAAGTACTCGGCGTCGCGGTCGGTGGAGATTCGGTCGGCCGGAACCCGAGCGGCGTCCAGCAGGCGCTGGACCGCCGCGCGGTCGGCCAGCACCTCGGCCGCCGCCGGCAGGGCCGTGGACGGCGGCGGTCCGGCGGGCTCGCCGTGGCCGGCGCTGCGGAACCCGCGCGCGAACGCCACGGGTCGCACGACCCGGATGGCGATCGGCACCGTCCCCACCTCCTGCCAGCCCATCTTGAGGTAGCCGGGCAGGCTGTTCGAGTTGGGCGTGTTGAAGATCAGGTCGGTGTCCGCCCGGGCTGCGGCGATCGCCGCGCGCGTGAGGCGGGTGAAGATGCCCTTGCCCTGGTGCGCGGGGTGGGTGGCCGTGTCAACCGCGCGGACCGCCGACAGCCGCTGACCCTCGCGGACGAAGCGCCAGCGCATGAAGGTGCGGAAGCCGACCAGCTCGCCGTCGGCCTCGGCCACCAGGGACAGGGACTCGCCGAACGGGTTGCTGCGGTGCTTCCAGCGGAAGAACTCCGCGGTCCGCTCGCCGGTGGGGCCGCCCGCCATGGTGGTCGTAAGCAGCTCGAGGATCGCCGGCTCGTCGGCCGGCGTCGCGGCCCGGATCGTCAGCTCGTCGGCCGCGGCGCGACCTCCACCTGCCCCGGTTGCGGTCATGCGAGGACCTCGTCGTAGAAGTCCTCCATCGCCGCCACGGCGCGGGCGATGCCGAAGTCGTGCGAGCGGCGCTCGGCCTCGGCCGACATGGAGCGGTACAGGACCTCGTCCGACAGCAGGGCCTCGACGGGCTTGGCCATGGCGACCGGGTCGCGCGTGGGCACCAGGAAGCCGTCGACGCCGTCGTTGATGACCTCGGGCACGCCGCCGACCGCGGTCGCGACGGGCGGCACTCCCGATGCCATGGCCTCGAGCAGGGCGATCGACAGGCCCTCGTGCAGGCTGCTCAGGACGAACACGTCGAAGGCCGGCAGCAGGTTCGGGACGTCGTTGCGCGGACCCGTGAACAGGACGCGGTCGGCCAGGCCCTCCGCCGCCGCGGCGGCACGGAGCTCCGCCTCGAGCGGGCCGCTGCCGATCAGCACCAGGCGCAGATCGGGGTAGCCGTCGCTCAGCTGCTTCACCAGCGCGAACAGCGTGCGCTGGTCCTTCTTGGGCGTGAAGTTCGCCACGGTCCCGAGGACCGGGGCGTCCTGGGGCAGGCCGAGCGTCTCCCGGGCGGCTGCGCGCGCCTCGGGCCCGCGCACTGCCGTGGTCGGGTCGATACCGTGGTACAGAGCCACCGCCGGCGGGATGCGCACCCAGGGCGCCCAGCGCGGCCGCTCGATCGAGCTGAGCACCCCGTTGGAGACGGCCAGCACCGAGGCGTTCGCCCCGTAGGTGGCCGCGTTGGCGGCGTACGTGAGCCAGCGGTAGCGGCCCCACATGTTGTGCTCGGTGTGCACCAGCACCGGCCGGAAGCGCTCCGGCGTCACGCGTAGCGGCAGCGACGTGACAGGGCTGTGCGTGTGCACGAGGTCGAAGCCCCCGCGCGTGGCCAGGCGCAGCAGCGCCGGGATCCAACGAACGCGCGGACCGGCCTCGCCCACGCAGTGCACGGGGATGCCGGCGGCCTCCAGCTCGCCCACGAAGGCGTCCTTCCAGGGGA
>CAZVUW010000134.1:0-6223 GCA_964629825.1 uncultured Actinomycetota bacterium | reverse complement strand
AGCCCGCCGGCGCGCTCGACGACAGCGGCCTCGCCCAGGCGCTGGCAGGGGCCGCCGGCGTGGCGGGGGTGGCGGCCACCGCCGCGGCCGAGAGCCGGGCCGAGGCGCTGGATGGCACCAGACCGGTTCTCAGCCGTCTGGTGCACGCCACCCTTGGACGCGGGCCTGAGCTGCTGCGCCGCCTCGGGCGCAGACCCTCGGCGGCGCGAGCACGCGCGTCGGCCACCTCGGTCGGCGTTCAGCACGCGGTCAACGAGGTGGTCGACCGGGCCGCCGGGCCGCTGCCTTCGTCCTGGCGCCGCCGGCTGGTGGCCGCCAGCGGGGTGGACTCTGGCGCGCTGGCCAGGGCCCTGGCCGCGGCCGTCGACGCGGTGCCGCTGCGCAACCCGCGCCGCTGGTGGTGGTCGCTGCTGGCGGGGATCCTCTCGCTGTTCGAGCTGGCCATGCTCGCCGGGGCCGTCTGGCTGGCCGTGCTGGCGCTGCTCGACTACCTGCGCATGCCGGTGCTGGAGCCACCGCTCATAGCCGACGGGCTGCCGTGGCCAACGGCCCTGCTGCTCGGCGGGCTGGTCCTGCGGATGGCAGGCGGCGCCGTCCGGCGCTGGCTGGCCCGGCGCGGGGCGGAGCGGTACCGCGGCAGGGTGCTCGACCAGCTGAACGACGCCGTCCGCGACGTCGCCGAGGAGCGCGTGCTCACCCCGCTGCGCGCCGAGCTCGCCGTCCACGCCCAGCTGCAGGACCTGCTGGCGGTGCTGCAGGCCTGACGGGCGCGACGAGGCTCGTCAGGCGTACCTTGGCGGCTCTGCGAGAGGAGACGCGATGACCGGCACCGAGACCTCGGCCGACCCCACAGCGATCAGCCGCGAGGAGCTCGCCCTGGCTACGCGCAACCACGGCTTCCCGCTGGAGGCGTTCGCCCACGACATCACGCCGGTCGGCATGCACTACCTGCTGACCCACTACGACATCCCGAACGTGGATGCCGGCGCGTGGCGACTGGAGGTGGACGGCCTGGTCCACCGACCGCTGTCCCTGTCGCTCGATGACGTGAAGGCGCGGCCCCAGGTCACCGTGCCGGTGACGCTCGAGTGCGCCGGCAACGGCCGCGTCCTGGGGCCTCCGCCCCGATCGCTGAGCCAGCCGTGGCTGCTGGAGGCGGTCGGGACCGGGGAGTGGACCGGCACGCCGCTGGCCCCGCTGCTCGAGGAGGCGGGCCTGGATGACGAGGCCGTCGAGGTCGTCTTCACCGGCCTCGACCGCGGCGTCGAGGGCGGCCAGGAGCAGGCCTTCCAGCGCAGCCTCACGGTCGAGGAGTGCAAGCGCGAGGACCTCCTCCTGGCCCACTCCCTCAACGGGGTGCCCCTGCCGCCGCAGCACGGGTTCCCGCTGCGGCTGATCGTCCCCGGCTGGTACGGCATGGCGAGCGTCAAGTGGCTGGGCCGGATCACCGCCGTCGCGGAGCCTTTCACCGGCTACCAGCAGGCCCGCTCGTACCGCTGGCGCGCCCACCCGGATGAGCCCGGCCTCCCCCTTCAGCGGATCGCGGTGCGCTCGCTGCTGAAGCCGCCCGGCATCCCCGAGTTCTACTCGCGGCGCAGGGTGCTCGACGCGGGCACGGTCGAGCTGAGCGGTCGCGCGTGGTCGGGCAGCGGCCCGATCGAGCGCGTGGAGGTGAGCGCGGACGGTGGCAAGACCTGGTGGGACGCGCAGGTGGCCCCGCCCTTCGCCCCGTACGCGTGGCAGCGCTTCACCGCCACCTGGGAGGCGCAGCCCGGCGATCACGAGCTGTGCAGCCGCGCGACCGACGCGACCGGTGCGACGCAGCCCTTCGAGGTGGCCTGGAACGTCGGCGGCTACGCCAACAACGCGCTGCAGCGCGTGCCGGTGACCGTGCGCGGCTGAGGCCCGACCGGCGCAGCCGGTCGACGGTCGAGCCTCAGCTCGGGTCGGAGGGCGCCAGCCAGTCGGTGCGGCGCCGGTCACCGCTGACGCGGCGGTCGATGCGCAGCCCGTCGGTGACCGCCGGTCCGGCGGCGACGAGCACTTCGGTGATCTGGTCGCCGACCAGCTCCTCGCGCTGGAGCAGGGCGTCGCGCAGCGCCTCGACCAGATGCCGGTTGGCCTCGAGCAGGGCGCGCGCCCGCGCCTTGGACTGCGCGAGCAGGCGGTCGACGGCTGGCCGGGTCACGGGGTCCGCCAGGACCCTGCCGACCAGGTTCGTGTCGTTGAAGGCGGAGTTCTGCATCGCCGCCAGCGACACCAGCGATCCGGCCATCCCCACCGAGCCCACGATCTCGCACGCCACCTGCGTCGCGTAGGCGAGGTCCCCGCCCGGACCGGTGCCGGACTCGCCGAAGTAGAGCTCCTCGGCGCACATGCCGCCCAGGGCGATCTCGACCAGGTCGTGCATCTCCTTGCGACTGCGCTGATAGACCTCGTCGAGGTCGCCGTGAGCGAGCAGGCCCAGCGAACCCGAGCGCTTGACGATCGACAGCACCTCGAGCCGGCGCGTGCCGGCGAGGTGCGCGACCACGGCGTGGCCCGCCTCGTGGGTGGCGACGACCTCGCGCTCGCGCGGCGTGTACGGCACGGGGTTGGCCATCCCGACCTCGCCGGTCAGCCGCGCCTCCTGCAGGTCGGCCCAGGACAGCCCATCGCGCCCGTTGCGCAGGCCGATGACCAGCGCCTCGTCGAAGAGATGCTCGATCATCACCGGCGTGTACCCGAAGGTCTGCGCCGCGAGCTGGTCGCGCAGGTCGTCGCGGTCCAGCTCGGGCGCGTGCGCCTTGGCGGCGAGGAAGTGGTCGATCAGCTCGCGTCGGCCGGCCTTGGCGGGCGGCTCGAAGGTGAGGCGGCGGTCGAAGCGGCCGGGGCGCAGCAGCGCGGGGTCCAGGCCGTCCGCCCGGTTGGTCGCGGCGATCAGCAGGACGTTCGAGTATGGCGCCTTGCGCTTGGCTATCTGGCGGTGCGCCGGGAGGAAGGCGTTGAGCCAGCCGGCGACGACGTTGAACGCGCGGTCGCCGGCGGGCGGCGTGTCGAACGACTGCATCTGCACGAGCAGCTCGTTGACCACTCCGCCGGTGCCCTCGGTCGAGGCGAAGCGGCTGCTGACCAGCCCACCCGTCGCCTCGGCGTGCAGCGGCTCGGACGGAGTCGGCGCGACCGGCGTGGCGGCCGAGGCGCAGCTGGAGGAGAGCCGGTTCGGCTGCGCCGAGGCGGTCGCACGCGCCAGCCCGCCGCGGGTCATGGCGATCGCGTCGATCTCCTCGATGAACCCGATCGCACCGCCCTCCTTCTGGGCTGTGCTGCGCAGCGCCTTGAAGTAGGAGCGGATCTTGCGCGCCGTCGCCCCGTACCACATCGACTGGAACGAGGTGCCGGACACGAACAGGAACGGCACCCCGGCGTCGCGCGCCAGGGCCTTGGCGAGGTGGGTCTTGCCGGTGCCGGGCGGGCCCTCGAACAGCAGCCCGCGCCGCGGCCGACCCCCCAGCCGGTCGCGGAAGGTCGCGTGGGCGAGGAAGGTGTTGAGGGTCTTCGTGACCTCGTCGACGATCGGGTCGATCCCCCTGACGTCGGCGAGCGTCACCTCGATCTGCTCGGGCCGGTACTCGATGTGAGGCGACCGCCCCGACAGCAGTGGCATCGCCAGCATCGAGCCGATCGCCAGCACCAGGATCGCCGGCAGGACCCACAGCAGCGGGTCCTCGGGCATCGGCGGCAGCTGGAGCAGGTTGATCGGCCGGTCGATGAGGATCCGGTACCACAGATAGGCCGTCGGCAGGCCGAGGATCAGCGCCAGCCAGCGCAGGCGCCGCTGCCGGCGCGCCTCGCGTGAGGCCCCCACATCCGCGCCGAGGACATCGATCAGCCCGCCCCCGAGCGCCGTGGCCACCGAGCGGTCGACCTGCCCCATATGTGCCCCCTCGTCTGCCCGCAGTATGACGTAGAGTAACCGACCCGCGACTTCTTGCATGCGGAAGGCGAGGATTGGCCCTACGTCCCGAAACCCAACCCGTCCCGAAGGTTGGACATTTGGCCCGGGATCTCGGGCCAAATGTCCAACCGTCGCGGGCCAGAGCAGCGGCGCTACCCGTTTGCGGCGTATACGCCGCAAGTGGGTCGGGCGGGAGGCTGGGCGTGAGGGGGCGGAAGGGTCAGGCGCTCTTGAGGGCGCGCTCGACCGCCTCGACCACCTCGGCACGGGCGGCCTCAAGCGCCGGAAGAACGGCCGCCGATGAGCGCAGCCGCCGGAAGCTCGCCCGCGCGCTGATCAGAGCGCGCATGCGCTCGAAGAGGTTGAGCGCGACCAGCCCGCAGCCGGGCCCGGCGACGAGGGCGAGGACGACGGGCTGGCCCAGCTCACGGCGGCGGCCGAGCCGCCAGGCCAGCAGGCCCCAGCTCAGCGGCAGCAGCGCCAGACCGGTGAGGATCCGCCGCGTGCCGCGCATCGACCGCTTGACCGGCATCTTACCGACACCCCAGATCGCGGCGATCGCGGGCCCGTTGACCGCGACTCCGACCGCGGCGGCCGGGGTGGCGGCGGCGACGGCCACCAACCGGCTGAGCCGCCAGCGCACGTCGGCGGTGGTGAGATCCCCCGCCACGACGTCGCGATCGTCGAGGCGCAGCAGCGACAGCTCGTTGGCGTAGGCCTCCATGGCCTCGACCACGGCCTGGCGCTGCTCGGCGGGTGCAGACGTTATGGCACGGGCGCAGCGCTCGACCTCGTCGAGGGGCGGCTCCCACTCGCGACGGGCGCCCTCGGGCCGCAGCCACACCCGTGCCGCGTAGGCGGCGGCGAGCGCGACCTCCGCGTCCTCGTAGTCGAGCGCGGCCAGCGCCAGGCGACGGCGGATCTCAGCCGTCAGGGCGCGGACGGCGGCCCCGTGGTCCTCTCCGGCCTCGTCCGGCGTGACGCCCGCGATGCCCTCGAGGTCGCGGTCGAGGTCGATCGGCTCGCCGATGCGCACCAGCGCTCGGCTGCGGGGCCGGTGCTTGGTCTGGTAGACGAGTCCCACCGGGACGATGCGGATGCCCCGAACCCCGCGCTTCCGGGCGCCCAGCGCTATGCGGGCGGCGCCCGTGCGCAGCTCCGTCAGGCGCGGCTCGTCATGGGTGGTCCCCTCGGGGAAGAGCGCGACGACCTGCCCGCGACCGAGGGCGCCGAACGAGGCCTCGAACATCGAGGTGTTGGGACCGGTGCGGCCGGTCCTCGGACGCTGGACGGGTACCGCGCCCGCGAACTTCAGCAGGGCGGCCACGGCGGGGTTGTCCCAGAACTCGGCGGCGGCGAGGAAGCGGGGCAGGCGGCTGGAGGCGGCGGCGACGAGCAGCGGGTCCAGGACGCCGTTGAAGTGGCTGCCGACGATCAGGACGGGACCGTCGTCGGGCAGGCGCGAGCGGCCCACGATCTCCACGCTGGCGAACCACAGCCGCGCGGCGACGCGGACCAGGCCCATCAGCAGCCGATCGATCTGCGCGCGCATCTGAGGAAAGGCTACTCAGCCCCCGCGTGGGCGATGGCTGCCCGGACGACCTCCTCCCCCCGCAGCACGCCCACCGAGCGCGGATCCTGGAGCTGCCACGGCCGCTCCAGGTCGCCCCGCCGCAGGCGGCCTGCGAACGCAACCGGCCATGCCGCGCCCTCGGCGCCGCCCGCGACCTCGCCCACGTCGAGGACCGCGCCGTCGGTGAGAGCGATCGGATCACCGGGGCGGATGACTCCCGTGAACGCGGCGATCTGGCGCCGCTGCTTGGGTCGCGGGGCGGCTCCGCACAGCGCCATCGGGAGGTCGACGCGACCCTGCGCCACAGCCGCCGCGCGCTCGCCCGCGCCAACGCGGATCAGCCAGGCGGTCAGCGGCCGAGGCTCCGCCGCCGGCGCTGGGGGCTCGGGCCACACATACGGCTCGTCGAGGGCGTTGACGTCCAGCCAGGCGTACGCCATGCGATCCTTGCGCGCCAGCGCGGCCCGGTGCGAGCGGTGCAGCGCCTCGCACCCCCACCAGGGCGGCAGCAGCCGCGGGGCGAGGCGGTCCGGGCTAGGGGTGGGATCCGGCCGAGCGAACTCGGCGATCAGGGGCTCGGTCTGGTCTCCGTGACCGCGCCGGATCCACTCCGCCACCATCGCCAGGCCGTAAGCGACGAGGGCCAGCTCATGGCCGCGCCACATCAGCACGGCCGGGTGGCGGGCCCAGCCGTAGTCCTCGATGTGCAGCGC
>CAZVUW010000133.1:0-6406 GCA_964629825.1 uncultured Actinomycetota bacterium | reverse complement strand
TCGCCTTCGACCCGAACGTGCGCCCCGACCTGTGGCGGCAGCGCGGAGGCCTGGCAGCGGCCCGCCGTGCTGCCGAGTCCCTGCTCGACCGCGTGGACCTGTTCCTGCCTTCCGTCGAGGACTGCGCGGCGCTGTGGGGCGGCTCCGCAATGGATGAGGCGGTCGCGAAGGTCGACGAGCTGCCCGTGGACGCGGTCGTCAAGGCAGGCGCCGAGGGCGTGTGGATCCGCGAGAACGGGCAGTGGCACCGCGTCCCGGCATCCAAGGCGGAGTCCGTGGTCGACACGACGGGCGCCGGCGACGCCTTCAACGCGGCCTTCCTGAACGCCCGGCTGAAGGGGCTGGACGGGCCTGCCAGCGCACGGGAGGCGGTGATCGCCGCGGCCCGGACGGTGGCCTACCGAGGTGCCCTGAGCGACCTCTGCGACCCTGCACCGCCGCCGCGGGATCTGCTGCGGCCGACCCTGGGTGCCGCGCTGGACGCCGACCCGCCGGCCGTTCCGTGAGCGGGTTGCGGAGCGAGCGCGAGCGCCTCCTGGCCGAGGCGCTCCGGCAGCGGGTCATCGGGATCGTGCGCACGTCTGACCCGGCGGCCGCCGTTGAGGCCGCCGAGGCCATGTCTCGTGCGGGCCTGCGCGCGGTTGAGATCACGCTGACGGTGCCAGGGGCGCTAGAGGTGCTTGTGCAGATGCATCGCGGCGCCGGAGGGTTCGTCCTCGGGGCGGGCACGGTGCTGAGCGGCGAGGCCGCCGAGGCTGCGATCGAGGCGGGTGCCGCGTTCATCGTGTCGCCGATCGCCACCGCGGAGGTGATCTCCGCCGGCCACCGCCTGGGACGGCCCGTGATCGCCGGCGCGCTCACGCCGCAGGAGGTCCACTCCGCGCTCGCGCTGGGCGCCGACGCGGTGAAGATCTTCCCCGCCGGGCCGCTGGGCACGGGCTATCTGCGGTCGATGGCTGCGGTCTTCCCGGACGTGACGTTCGTCCCCACGGGCGGTATCACCGTCGAGTCCGCACCTGAGTGGCTGGCGAGCGGCGCCGCGGCCGTCGGACTGGGCTCCGAGCTGGTCAAGGGCTCCAGCGAGGCGATCCGTGCGCGGGTCGAGGACCTCCTGCGGCGGTGCGAGGGCCAGGGACGCACCGGATGACAGACTCCCCCGGGGCTCTCAGCGGGGCCCCGGCCTGGCGATGCGCCAGCTCCTGGCCGAGCCGGTGACCTCACCCCCTGGGAGCAGCGGCCATAGACGTCCTGAGCGTGGTGACCTCTTCGGTCCTGGTCTCCGCCATCGTCGGCGCGGTCGCGGGCTATGTCGCATGCCAGCGCCTGATCGAGGACCAGGGCTCAGGGCTCGGCTTCGAACCGCGCAACGTGCCGGTCGCCGAGATGCTCCAGGCCACACCCGACGACCACATCCGCCGCCGCGCCGCCGAGATCGAGGCGGTCTACCAGGACATCGTCCAGCAGGGCCTCTAGACCACACCGGAGGGGACAGTGGCGCGCCAGAACCGCGTTGATCCCTACGGGCGCATCCTGGCCGTGCCGAGCCGCGGCATGTTCATGGGCAACCGTGGGGGCCGGCTGCACGACTCGTCCGGGGCGATCGTGCGCGCCCAGGCCAGCCGCGCCTGGATCATCTGCGTGACGGAGTTCAGGGGGCGTTACCGGCCGGTCGACGCCGGCGGCTACACGGCGCTCTTCTTCCTGGACGAGGCGACGGCGCTGGCCGCCGGCCACCGCCCCTGCTTCGAGTGCCGGCACGCCGATGCGACGCGCTTCCTGGCCGCGCATCGCGAGGCGACCGGCAGGCCGAGGCTGCGAGCGTCCGACCTCGACGCCGCGCTCGCCGCAGAACGACGTCGGCCAAGGGCGCGCCCCGGAACCGGGAAGATCGCCTACCTCGCGGACGTCGGCAGCCTGCCCGTCGGGACCATGGTCGACGTCGCCGGTCGACCGCACCTGGTGTCGGAACGAGGGCTGCTGCCGTGGACGCCTGACGGCTACGAGGCGCCGCGGCCACCCGTGGAGCAGGGCTGGGTCCTCACACCGCCGACCACCGTGGCGGTTCTGGCGCGCGGCTACCGACCCGTGCTGCATCCGACTGCGACACCGTGAGCGGCCCGAGCATCGCCCCATGCCGCTGCCCCCCGAAGGATCACCGCGCGCCAGGAAGCGATCAGGGATCTGCTAGGGGGACATGCCCGTCTCGGTGACCTCCAGGCACGTGAACGCCGGATTGACGGCGGCGGCAATTTCGTCCAGGACCATGCGGGTCGGATCGGTGACCATCGCGGCGCTGCGTTGCGTGATCGTTCCGAGCCGTTGCCTTAGCCCGAGCCGTCCTCCGCGTGACGCACGATCACCGCGCGCCAGGCGGGGATCTCCATGCCCGTGCTCTGGATGATGGTGCGCTCCAGGGAGTCGATCCGCCAGCCGTCGGCGAAGGCGGTGCGGATGTCCTCCTCCTTCACCCGGCGCGGGCCGCCCTCGCCGGGAGCCTCGTCGCTGAAGGACAGCAGGTACAGGCGGCCGCCCGGGGCGATCACCTCCGCCAGCGCGTCCACGTACTGCGCGATGGACGACTCCGGGAAGACGTGGAACAGCCCCGAGTCGATGACCGTGTCGAACGGCTCGGGGAAGTGGCTCGCCAGCTCCCGCGCGTCGCCCTCGATGAATGGCACGTCAAGGCCGCGGGCTTCGGCCTTCTCGCGCGCCATGCGGATCGCGGTCGGCGCTGCGTCGATGCCAGCCGCCTCCAGCCCCGTCGACGCCGCGAGCAATGCGTGCTCGCCCGTCCCGCAGCCGACGTCCAGCACGCGGCCGCGGAAGGAGCCGGCCACCGCCTCCAGGGCGGGCTGGGGACGGCCGATCTCCCACGGCGGGGTCTGGGCGTAGAAGATGTCGAAGTCCGCCCCCTGCCGCATCGCCGGGCCGCGCATGCTGGCCAGGATCTCCTCGGCCCCCCGGGCCTCGGCCTCGGCCTGCTCGCGGGTCGGCGCCCGGCCCTCCTGCACACCGGCAGGCCCGAAGGCACGCCACACGAACCCACGCGGCGGGTCCTCCTCGACCGCCCATCCGCTCGCCTGCCCAGAGCGGGGCTGCTCACCCGTCACAACGCCTCCTTCCCTTCCGCGAACATCCGCCGCAAGCCGGCTGAGCAATGATTGCGCTTGCTCACGGAGGTTGGAAGGGACTCGTGGCCAGCGAACGACAGCGCATCGCGTCCGGCTCGCCCTACGAGCCGCAGATCGGGTTCACGCGCGCCCTGCGGGTCGGCAGCCGGGTGCTCGTGTCCGGAACCGGGCCGATCTGGCCCGACGGCTCGTACCCGGACGACGCGGAGGCACAGGCCCGCCGCGCGTTCGAGATCGCCCTCGACGCGGCGGCCGCCGCGGGCGCCGGTCCGGAGCACGTCGTCCGCACGCGCATGTACCTGACCGACGCCGCCCACTGGGAGGCGGTCGGCCGCGCCCACGCCGAGCTCTTCGGCGCCAACCCGCCCGCCGCGACCATGGTCGTCGTCGCAGGCCTGCTGGACCCGCGCTGGTACGTGGAGATCGAGCTCGAGGCCGACCTGGGCTGAGCCGGCGGCCCCCACGAGGGCGACCACCGGCCCGCCCCCAGGTCTACCCGACCCCTACCGTTGAACCCGGAAGCGCTCCCACACCCGGTGCTTGGCCAGCAGCGTCGTCACCTGCTCGAGCACCGCTGCCGGTGAGTCGCCGACCACCACGCCGGCGCCGTCCGCACCGGCCTGAGCCAGCACCGCCGCGCCAGCTCCCCAGGCGCCGATCGCCTTGGAGTGGCGGTAGGCCTCGGCGATCAGCATGGTCATCCGGGGGTCGACGGGCGCCGCGGACGGGTCGTCGTGGCCCTTGCCGCCCGCCGACTTCGGGTCGAACGCTGGCGAGGCGTCGGGTGCTGGCGCCGGAGCTCCTGCCACCAGCACCGCGTCGAACTCAACCGACCTGGCGGTGAGGAAGCTGCGCTGGACCGGGAACGGCGCGCCGGAGTCGCCGCCGAGCATCCCGCCGTGCGGCCCGATGACCAGCGGGACCATGCCGGCCGCGTCGATCGCCTGGCGCAGCTCGCGAACACCGTCGAGGTCAGAGGTCTCGTCGGCGATGATCCCGATCTTGCGCCCGTCCGTGGGCCAAGTGCCGCCGATCATCGACAGCGACGGGCTGATCGGCACGTCCTCGGCTGGCGGGATCGTCGGCGCGGGCGCCGGCAGGCCGAGGCCCTGTGCGACGCGCCGGCACAGGTCGACGTCGATGTTCGCCAGTGCCTGCAGCGCGCGCTCCTTGATGGCCTGCTCGTAGCACTTGCCGATCTCGAAGGAGAAGGCCTGCGCGATCTGCTCCTGCTCCACCGCGCTCATGCTCAGCCAGAACATCCGCGGCTGGGTGAAGTGATCCTCGAACGACTGCGGGGCGCTGCGCTCCTTGGGGCCCTCGACCGGCTCGGGCACCTCAACGAACGCGCCGCCGGCCGCGCCGATCGTGAACGGGCAGCCGCCGTCGATGGTGTTGGGCTTGTATGGCGCGTTGCCCGCGTGCACCGCGTGCTGGTGAAAGCCGTCGCGGAGCATGTCGTTGACGGGGACGTGCGGCCGGTTGACTGGGATCTGCGGGAAGTTCGGGCCGCCGAGGCGGGTCAGCTGCGTGTCGATGTAGGAGAACAGCCGGCCCTGCAGCAGCGGG
Source organism: uncultured Actinomycetota bacterium (assembly GCA_964629825.1). Classification (GTDB taxonomy): domain Bacteria; phylum Actinomycetota; class Nitriliruptoria; order Euzebyales; family Egibacteraceae; genus CAZVUW01. The sequence continues at coordinate 1,706 of CAZVUW010000133.1, read as the reverse complement.
TCGTTGGTGACGTCGATGCCCGGCACGAGGTGACCCGGGTGGAAGGCCACCTGCTCGACCTCGGCGAAGAAGTTTGTCGGCGTGGCGTTGAGCGTCAGCAGCCCGATCGGCTGCACGGGCGCCAGCTCCTCGGGGATGAACTTGGTCGCGTCCAGCAGGTCGATGCCCTCGAACATCTGGTCGGGGGTGTCGGGGAACACCTGGACGCCGAGCTCGTACTCGGGGAGCGCGCCCGCCTCGATGGCGTCGTAGAGATCGCGCCGGTGGAAGTCGGGGTCGACGCCGTTGATCATCTGCGCCTCCTCCCAGACCAGGGAGTGGGCGCCGAGCTTCGGCTTCCAGAAGAACTTGACCAGGCTGGTCCCGCCCTCGGCGTTGACCATCCTGAAGGTGTTGACCCCGAAGCCCTCCATCGTCCGGTAGGTATGGGGGATCCCGCGACCGGACATCTGCCACATGACGTGGTGCTGGGCCTCGGTGTGCAGCGAGACGAAGTCCCAGAAGGTGTCATGGGCGCTCTGGGCCTGCGGGATCTCGCGGGCCGGCTCGGGCTTCACGGCATGGACGATGTCGGGGAACTTGATGGCGTCTTGGATGAAGAAGACCGGGATGTTGTTGCCGACCAGGTCGAAGTTGCCCTCCGACGTGTAGAACTTCACCGCGAAGCCGTGAGTGTCGCGCACCGTGTCGGGCGAGCCGCGGAAGCCGACGACGGTCGAGAAGCGCACGAACACCGGCGTCTCGACCCCTTCGGCGAGGAAGGCGGCGCGGGTGATGTTGGCGGCCGACCCGTAGGAGCGGAACACGCCGTGTGCGCCGGTTCCGCGGGCGTGGACGACGCGCTCGGGGATGCGCTCATGGTCGAAGTGGGTGATCTTCTCCCGGAAGTGGTGGTCCTGCATGAGGATCGGGCCGCGCGGACCCGCCTTCAGCGAGTGGTCGGTGTCGTGCAGTCGAACGCCCTGGGCGGTGGTCAGGTAGGCGCCGTCCTGGGTGCGCGAGTGGGGGTCGGCACCGTAGTCCTGCCCGGTCGGGGAGACGGCGCGCGGGGCTGACTGCTCGGACTTGGGCGGCAGCGGCTCGCGCGGCTCGGTCGGCTCCTCCGCGGGCGGCGGCTCGCTGTTAGGCACGCCGGGGATCCGGATCCCTCCGACGGCGTCTGACACGGTCTCGGCCGCCCCCTTGAGGGCGTTCTTGGCGGTCTCGGCGACCGCCGACGCGGCATCGGCGATCTGCTCGCCCGCGCTGCGCTCGGAGCTGTTGTCAGGGTCCATGGGGCGTGCCTCCTCGACGGTCGGTGGGCAGCCCCCTTCCCCCCCGAAGCCGGCCACACACCACCCCGGCGACCGGACGGATTCACACCGATCGTGCGTCAGCCGCTCGCAAAACCGCCATGAACCTCGCTAGGCAGCCCAATCAGGCAAACCAGAGCATTTCTGGTTGACTCGGACTTCTGGGCGCGCCAATGCTCCTTGGCCCGCTTTGGAACATCTGGTGAAGGAGCAAGCATGGCGTCTTCTCCGAAAGCCCGTGTGGTGGCGATCCTGGCTGCCCTGGTGGTGGCCCTACCCGCCGCCGCGATAGCTCAAGTCCCACCACCGGTTCAGACCTTCGAGTGGTCTGACAACATGACCCCGGTCGGCTTCTCGCCTCACGAAGTCCCGTTCACCGGCACCGGCTCCGGGGTGTTCAACTCCGACCTGGCC
>CAZVUW010000132.1:0-6423 GCA_964629825.1 uncultured Actinomycetota bacterium | reverse complement strand
CGGTAGAGCTGGAGCTCCATCTCCGTCTCATACCGCTCGAGGTCTTCAGCGCTCATCAGGACGCCAAGGGTAGCGCCAGGGGCTCCTCGTCCTCGGCAGCCTCGACCGAGTCGGGCACGCCCGGATAGTCGGGGATGGGCAGGGTTCGCGCGCGGCCGAAGGGCCAGATGAGGACGAAGGCGCGGCCGATCAGATCGTCGCGGTGGATCGTCCCCAGGCTCGAGCGCGAGTCGGCCGAGCTCGGCCGGTTGTCGCCCATCATGAAGTAGTGGTCGTCGGGCACCAGCGTCGGTCCGAAGTCCGTGAGATCGCGGGAGGACAGATAGCCGCCCTCGGTGGTGGGCGCCTCCTCCAGCGCGACGCCGTCGATGTAGACGACGCCGTCGCGCATCTCGACCATCTCGCCCGGCAGGCCGATCACGCGCTTGATGAAGTCCTTCTGGGAGGCCGAGGACAGCCCGATGCCGCTGCGAAGGGAGTCGAGGAGGTTCTCGAAGAAGCCGGGCCCGTCGAGGTCCTGTGGGTCGACGGCGCGCTCCTTGAACACGACGATCTCGCCGCGCCGGGGCTCCCGGAACGTGTAGGCCAGCTTGTTGACGAGCACCCGGTCGTTGATGAGCAGGGTCGGCTCCATCGACGACGACGGGATGTAGAAGGCCTGCACCAGGAAGGTCTTCATCAGGATCGCCAGCACGAAGGCGATCAGGATGAGCACCGGCAGCTCGGTCAGGAGGCCGCCCTTCTTGGATCCCGCCTGCTCAGCCGAAGGCCCGGCGTCCTCATCCGGACGGTGGTCTTGCTGTGACTGACCCGCCGGCTCGATGTCGGCCGGCCCGGCGTGCTCCGTCTGCTCCGAGGGCCAGCCTCGGTCGGCGTCCGCTGCCATGTCCTCGCCTGGCCCCGGGGGCTCAGGCGCCCGCCGGCTCGCGGCGCTCCTTGATCTTGGCCTTCTTGCCGACGCGGTCGCGCAGGTAGTACAGCTTCGCGCGCCGCACCTTGCCGCGGCGGACCACCTCGATGTGGTCGATCACCGGGGCGTGCACGGGGAAGGTCCGCTCGACACCGATGCCGTTGAAGCTGATCTTGCGCACGGTGAAGGTCTCGCGGATGCCGCTGCCGCGCCGGGCGATCACATCGCCCTCGAAGACCTGGAGGCGGCTGCGGTTGCCCTCGACCACCTTGACGTGGACGCGCACGGTGTCGCCGGGACGGAAGTCCGGCACGTCGGTGCGCAGGTTCTCGATGTCGACCAGGTCGGTGCGGTTCATGGGGCAGTGGCCTCCGGGACGTAACGGGTGAGCAGCACGGGCGTCAGCGCTGGCCTGGAGCGCACCCCACGCAGAGCCCCCCGGCCGCGACGGCCGGCCGCACGAGCCGCTCAGGCAGCGATCGCGTCAGCGGCCACAATCCACCGAGGTTGCAGGCGCGCCGTTCGCGAAGGATAGCCGCGGCCCGCAGCAGCGGCAATCCGGCGCTCGCGCGGCAACCCGGGCCGGTGTCTATATCGGGTGGTCGTAGCCGAGCGCAGTGGTGGCGTTGCGGAGGGGCCAGATGATCACGAAAGCACGGCCGACGAAGTTCTCGCGCGGCACCATCCCCAGCGTGTAGCGGGAGTCGTCGGAGTTCCCGCGGTTGTCGCCGAGCATGAAGTAGTGCCCCTCCGGCACCGTCACCGCGGAGAAGCTGCGGCCATCGGGCAGGACGTAGGGCTCCTCGAGCGGCCGGCCGTCCACGTGCACGACGCCGTCGCGGATGCTGATCGTCTCCCCGGGCAGACCGATGATGCGCTTGACCAGATCGATGTCATCGTCGGGCCGGATCAGGCCGAAGCCCTCCAGGAACGACCGCACCGCCTCCTGCAGCCCGGTGCGCTCGGGCGCGTCGGGTCGGCGGAAGACGACCACGTCGCCGCGCTCGGGCTCGGAGAAGAGGTAGCTGACCTTCTCGACCAGCAGCCGGTCGTCGAGCTGGAGCGTGTTCAGCATCGAGCCGGACGGGATGTAGAAGGCCTGGAGCAGGAACACCTTGATCAGGAAGGCGAGGCCCAAGGCGATCGCGCCGAGGACGACGGCCTCGCGGAGCCCGCGCAGGAAGCGCCGCCCCGAGGAGGGCTCGCCGCGCATGGCCCGGCGCTCCTCGTCCGGGAGGTCCGGTGGCCGCACCGATGGGAGCTCGCCGCCGGAGGGCTCGCCGCTGCTGCCGACCGCCGCAGGGGAGCTCACGCCTGCGCCCCGTGCGTGCTCTCCCAGCGGGCGTACAGGTCCGGGCGCACGCGGCGGGTCTGCTCCACCGCCTGCTCGTGCCGCCAGCGCGCGACGCGCCCGTGGTCTCCGGACAGGAGCACCTCGGGGACCGCCCGGTCGGCGAACACCGGGGGCCGCGTGTACTGCGGGTACTCCAGCAGCCCCTCCGAGAACGACTCGTCCGAGGCGCTCGTGCTGTTGCCGAGCGCGCCCGGCAGCAGACGCATCACCGCCTCGATGAGCACGCAGGCGGCGACCTCACCGCCGGCGAGCACGTAGTCCCCGATCGACACCTCGTCGGTGGCGATGAGCTCGTGGACGCGCTGGTCGATGCCCTCGTAGCGGCCGCAGAGCAGGAGCAGGGCGGGCTCCTCGGCCAGCTCGGCCACCAGTGGCTGGGTGAGCGGCCGCCCGCGCGGCGTGAAGAGGATCGTGCGGGGGCGCTGCTCGAGCCCGCCGTACAGCTCTTCGACGGCGCGCAGGAAGGGCTCCGGCTTCATGACCATGCCGGCCCCGCCGCCGTAGGGGACGTCGTCGACGGTGCGGTGCTTGTCGGTCGCCCAGCGCCGCAGGTCGTGGACGGCCAACGAGAGGATGCCCGCCGCCCTCGCCTTGCCGAGAAGGGAGGTGTCAAGCGGTCCGCTGAAGTACTCGGGGAAGATCGACAGGACGTCCACGCGCATGGCGACCATTGTGCATGTCGTCGCGGGTCGGCTCCCCCACGGCTCGGGTGGTCAGTCGAGCAGGCCGGGGATGGCCCGCACGACCACGGCCGGCCCGTCGAGGTCCACCAGCTCCTCGACCAGCGGGACCAGGACCTCGCCGCCGTCGGGACGGGCCACGACCAGGTAGTCGTGCGCCGGCCCGTCGAGGAAGCCCTCGACCGTCCCGAGCAGGCCGCCATCAGGGTCGAGGACGTCGCGACCGACGAGGTCGGCCGCCCACACTGCCTCCTCGTCGAGCTCGACGTCCTCACGGGGCAGGGTCAGGACAGCGCCGCGCAGCGCCTCCGCGGCGGTGCGGTCCTCGACGCCCTCGAACCGGACGAGCTGCCGGTTTCCGTGCACGCGCGAGTCGGCGACCACGAGCTGCTCGCCATCGGGCAGCCGATAGGTCGTGCCCGGCGGGAAGTCGTGCTCAAGGTCGGGGTCCGGCCGCACGTAGACCTCGCCGGACACGCCGAACGGCTTGCCGACGACGCCGACCACGACTGGCTCCACGGCCGGAACCCGATCCAGAGCTCGGTGAGGTGCTACTCGACGATCTCCACCGTGGCGTTGGCGCCCTCGCGCGTGGCGGCGGCCTTCACCATCGTGCGGATCGCCTTGGCGGTGCGGCCGCGCTTGCCGATGATCTTGCCCATGTCGTCGGGGTGGACCCGCAGCTCCAGGACGATCTCGCCGTCCTCCTCCTCGACCTCCGTGATGGAGACGTCATCCGGGTGGTCGACGAGGTTGCGGGCGATGTACTCCAGGACGTCGGTCGTCATCATCGCGGCGACCTCCTAGCCCTCGGTCGTCTCGGCGTCGGGCGCCAGAGCGCCCGTCTCCTCGGCCGGCTGGGCGTCCGGCTGGGTGTCCTCGGTCACGGCCTGCTCGACGGCCTCCTCGGAGGGCTCCTCCCCCGAGTCGCCCCTGGCCGCGGCGCGGGCGCGCGCCGCCTCGGCCGCCTGGGCCTGCTGCTCGGCGCGGGCCGCCTCGAGCCGGGCCTCCTGCGCCTGGCGCTTGGCCGCGCGGGCCTCGCGACGGGCCGCGTGCTCGTCCTTGGCGCCCGGCTTGAACTCCTCCCAGATGCCCTGGATGCGAAGGAGGTTCATGACCGCCTCGCTCGGCTGGGCGCCGTTGCGGAGCCAGTGCAGGGCGCGGTCCCGGTCGATGGAGATCTCCGACGGGTTGCGCAGGGGGTGGTAGTAGCCGAGGTCCTCGATGAAGCGCCCATCGCGGGGCGACCGGACATCGGCGACGACGACGCGGTAGAAGGGCTGCTTCTTCTTGCCCTCGCGACGCAGACGCATCTTGACAGCCATCAGCGGTGCCTTTCGGGTTGGCGCTGCCGGGTGCGCCTTCGGTGCCGCCGGCTTAGGGGGCCGGCGCGCCCGCTCGGTCTGCGGGCGGATGTGCGGTCCGGCAGGTCCGCACGCACACGACACGACCCGTCGCTGCGGGTCTGCGAGGAGCATAGCAGCGCAGCGGGTCGGCCCGGGCGCTCAGCTGACCACGGTCAACGCCGTCGCCGCGACGAACAGCCCCAGCAGGATCGCCGCCTCCCAGCGGGCCAGCCGACCGCCGCTGCGGAGAAACGCGGCCCCGACCACGCAGGCCACCACCATCGCCGCAAGGCTGGGGCCGAAGGCGTCGTCCAGCGGGACGGTGTCGAGGATGCCGGCCATCCCGGCGACCGGCAGCGAGTTGAAGATGTTGCTCCCCAGGACGTTGCCCACCACCAGGTCGGTCTGATCCCGGCGCGCGGCCGCCACCGCGGTGACCAGCTCGGGGAGGCTCGTGCCGACCGCCACGACGGTCAGGCCGATCACCGCCTCGGACAGGCCGATGGACCGCGCCACCCCGGTCGCGCCCTCGACCAGGAGCTGCGCGCCCCCCAGGGTGCCCGCCAGCCCGAGCACGGTGATCCCGACCGCGGCGAGGAGGCCGGAGGACTCCCCCTCGTACTCGGCCACCTCGGCCTCCATCGCAGCGGCCGCCTCACGATCCGACAGCCCCATCCGGATGATGTAGCCCACCACCACAACGGCCCCGACCAGCAGCATCAGGGCGTCCGGCGTGGTCACCATGCGGTTGAAGGTGGCCAGCGCGAGCAGGCCGATGGCGACGAGCATCAGCGGCAGCTCGCGGCGCAGCGTCCGCTCGGGTGCGACCAGCGGACGCACGACCCCGGCGGCGCCCAGGACCAGCAGCACGTTCGCCGTGTTGGAGCCGACGACGTTGCCGAAGGCGAGGTCCTGTGCGCCTTGCAGCGTCGCGAGGATCGTGACGACGAACTCCGGGGCGCTCGTCCCGAAGCCGATCACGACGGCTCCGACCAGAACCGGCGAGACCTTGAGCAGGCTCGAGATGCGCGCAGCCCCGAGGACGAAGCGGTCCGCCGAGAACGTCAGCAGGATCAGGCCGCCTACGAGCAGGGCGCTGTTGAGGAGCAGTTCGGGCACATCGCGTCCTGGGCCGAGGGGTCCGGGTGTCGCGGAGGCTAGCGGCTGCGCGCGCCTCGCCGCGTACCCTTCCGCCGATGGACGCCATACCCGAGGAGCGCTTCGAGGAGCTGGTCGGCGAGGCGCTGGACGGCATCCCCGACGAGCTGTGGGCGGGCTTCGACAACGTGGCCGTCGTGGTCGAGGACTTCAACCCCGACGACCCCGACCTGCTCGGCCTCTACGAGGGCTACCCCCTGACCGAGCGCCTGGACTACGCCGGCGTGCTCCCGGACCGCATCGCGATCTACCGCCTGCCGCTGTGCGACATGTGCGCCGACGAGGAGGAGCTGATCTCCGAGATCCGGATCACCGTCGTGCACGAGCTGGCGCACCACATGGGCATCGACGACGAAGCCCTGCACGAGATGGGCTGGGGCTAGCCGCGCGCGGGGTGGCGCGACGTTCCCGCGTCGACCGCCGCCTCTAGCGCTTGCGCTTCTTGCGCTTCGGGATGCGCTTGTTGCGCGGCTTGCCGCCCGGGCCCACGCCCGCCATGCCACCGGCCGGCCCGCCCGGGCCGCCGAGGCCCGGCATGCCGCCACCGCCGCCGAGGAGCTGGGACAGGTCCATGTCCGCGCCCATCCCCTGCATACCGCGCATCTTCTTCAGCGCGCCGAGGCCCTTGGCCCCGCCGAGCTGGCGCATCATCTTGCGCATCTCCTCGAAGGAGCGCAGGAGCTCGTTGACCTCCTGCGCGCTGCGGCCGGAGCCGGCCGCGATGCGCCGCTTGCGCTTGCCGTTGAGGATCGACGGGTTGCGCCGCTCCTCGAGCGTCATCGAGTGGATGATCCCCTCGACGCGGGCGAGCTGCGACTCGTCGATGTCGGCGTCCTTCAGCTGCTTGCCGACGCCCGGGATCATCCCGATGAGGCCCTGGAGCGGGCCCATCTTGCGGATCTGCTGCATCTGCTCGAGGAAGTCCTCGAGCGTGAACTCGGCGCGCAGGAGCTTGTCCTGCATCTCCTCCGCCTG
>CAZVUW010000131.1:0-6669 GCA_964629825.1 uncultured Actinomycetota bacterium | reverse complement strand
GCCCCGCCCCCCGCGCCCGTCCCCGACCCGCCAGGTTGGATGTTGTTTTCGGCGGACATCTCCGTCGAGAACAACACCCTGGCGGCGGTCGGGGCGGTCGGGACAGGTGGGGCGGGCGGGCCGCCTCGAACGGTCGGGGCGGCTCGAAGGGGCCGCGAGCCTAGCGGTCGGACTCGCAGCCGATGCCGTCCTTATCCGCGTCGAAGCGGTGCGGGTCCGGCGGACGGACCGGGAACCGCCGGTACGGGATGTGCTTGCAGTCCAGGTCCGGCGGCGGCGGTGGGATGCACACCGTCGGGTAGGACGGATGGCAGCCGCGAGGCGGGCTCGACGGCGGGGGCGAGGTCTTCGGCGGCGCGGCCTGCGGCGGAGGTGGCGGCGGCGGCTGCTGCCTCGGAGCCGCACCGCGCAGCAGGGCCTGCACCCGCGTGCGGGCCGCCTCGGACACCGCCGCGGGCCCGCCGAGGACGATGGCGCCGGTGAAGCGACCGCGGTTGCGGGAGATCCACTGCTCCTGGTCGATCGTCGGCCCGTCGCGTGGGATCAGCAGGACGGGACCTCCGGCGCGCCCGGCGGCGGCACCAGCCACCAGCGCGTCGGGGAAGTTCCCGCCGGTCGCGATCACCAGCGGGGTGCGACCGGACAGCCGCCTGCGCAGGGCGTAGTCGGCGACCGCCTGGCTGGTGGCGAACCGGTTCGGGCCAGACAGGCGGCCGACGTCACGAGCGCGCGCCCGGGCGCTGGCGGCCACCTGCTCGGACAGCACGCCGGGGCCGCCGATGAGGAGGGCGACCTCGCCGGAGCGCGGCGGGACGACGAGCTGATCGCCGGCGACGAGGAGGGTCGGCACCGGGCTCGCACCCGCGGTCAGCGCACCGGCGGCGACGGCATCGGGGTAGTCGAGACCGGTCGCCAGCGCGACGAAGCCGTTTCCATCCCGGCCGGCCTCGGTGGCCGCGGCCGCGGCGGTCTCATAACGCGTTCGACCGGCGATGCGGCGAACGACGGGTCCGAACAGATCGCGCAGCTCGCGCTCCACCGACTTCGAGACGGCCGCCTCACCTCCCAATATCAGGATCTCTTCGGGTGACCAGGCGAGCAGCTGCTGTCGAACTGAGTCCTCGAGCTTGTCACGTGGCGTGAGCAGCAATGGGGCAGAGCGGGCGGCGGCAAGTGCACCACCCGCCAGCGCATCCGGATAGTCGGAACCGGTTGCGATAAGAACGGTCTTCGCTCCTTCTGGCCAAAGCGCGGCTGCGACGCGCGCGCTGGTCTCGAAGCGACTGGCGCCGGATAGCCGCAGCGCGGCTCCGTCACTGACCAGGTTGGGGGCTCCGGGCGACGACTGACCCGCCGCCGGAGCAGCCGGAAGGCCCAAAGCTGAGATCAATAGCAACAACAACCAGAAGCGCCTGAACCGTGAAAATGGGACAGGCGCAGCAAAGCGCGCAATCATATCTATCACCTAAACAGAGAAAGTGCACTCCCGCTGAAGTGTGCGCTAACTCTATTAGAGACGTTGCCCGCGTGCTACCGGCATTGGGGCGTCGTCCGAGGCGAGCGCCAACGCCACGGCCTCGTTGAAGTCGAGTGTCGCACCGCGCTTGCGCAGCAGCGCCTCGGCCTCGGGCTCCAGGGCGTCAGCGACCAGCTGCTCGGTGGGGCCGAGGTCGAGCGGCACCGGCCAGCGGTGGGTGGGTGGCCAGGCCGTCGCCGCTCCCAGCAGCCGCGCCGCGCGCACGGGATCCGTAGGTGCTGCGCAGATCGCGAGGACCTCCAGGGCGGCGCGCAGCGGTGCGGTCCAGGCGATGCCCGCCAGGAGCCGGATGCCCTCGTCGACCAGCTCGAGCGCCTGCTCATGCCGCCCGGCGAGCACGGCGATCCGCGCCGCGGCCACCAGCCCGAGGATCAGCCGGTTCCCGCGGCCGAACCTGCGCCAGGCCTCGAGGCCCTCCAGGCAGGCATGCAGCGCGGCCTCGGGCTCGCCGGCCTGGGCCACCAGCAGGGCCTTGCCGACCAGGACCCTGGCCTGGGCCTCCTCGAGGCCACGCTCCCACGCGAGCTGCTCGGCGCGCTGGAAGGCGTGCACGGCCTCGGCCAGCGCCTCCTCCGGGCCACCCCCGGGCCGCATCAGGAGGAGCTCCATCTCCGCCTGGGCCATCCGGCAGTAGGCCTCGATGACCGGCTCGTCGACGCGCTCGGCCAGGTCGCCTGCCTCCCGTGCGTGCCGGCGAGCGCCGTCTACGTCACCGACCTCGGCCGCGTTGGCGGCCATCCAGTAGCGCGCCCAGGCGACGCCGTCGGCGCGGTCGAGCGCCTCGAACCGGCGCAGAGCCTCGCTGAGCAGCGCATCGGCCCGGTCGTGGTCCTGGTCGATGGACATCAGCGCCCCGGCCATGAGGACGCCCTGGGCCATGACGGGACCATCCAGATCGGTGCGGCGCGCAAGCTTCAGGGCTCGGCCCAGCCACTCGATCTGGAGGTTGCAGCGCCCGTTGATGACGAACGCCCAGCCGGCGCCGGCGGAGATCCGCAGGGCGCGCTCGGCGTCTCCGCGCTGGACGGCGAACGCGACCATCGCCTGGAGGTGCGGGGAGTCCTGCTCCAGACGCCTATACCAGTGGCCGCTCGACACCAGGGAGCCGGTTCCCACCTGTTCGGACAGGTGGGCGCACCACTCGGCGTAGCGCCACAGCGCGTCCTCGGTCTCGACGCCGAGGCGCTCAAGGCCGAACTGCCGCACGGTCTCCAGCAGGCGGTAGCGGGCGTGACCCTCGACCTCCCAGGCCTCGATCAGCGACCGGTCGACCAGATCGGCCAGCAGGCCCGGGATGGCACGCGCCTCAAGTGGCTCGGCGGCCGCGACGGCGCTGGCGGCCTCGACGTCGAAGCTCGACACCAGCACGGAGAGGCGGCAGAGCAGCATCTGCTCCGGCGGTGTCAGCAGGTCGAAGCTCCAGGCGGTGGCCGCCAGCAGCGTCCGGTGGCGCGGAAGACCGGCTCGGCTGCCGCTGGTGAGCAGGTTGAAGCGGTCGTCCAGCCCCGCGGCCACGTCCTGAACCGACATGCTCGACAGGCGAGCCGCCGCCAGTTCCAGGGCCAGGGGGATCCCGCCGAGGCGGTGGCAGATCTGGGCGACCGCCGCAGCGTTGACCGGATCCAGGGCGAAGTGGGGTCGGCTGGTCGCCGCGCGTTCGAGGAACAGCCGCCCGGCCTCGCTGCGGCGCACCGCCTCCACCTCGTCGACCTCTGGGAGGCCCAGCGAGGGGATGCGCCGCTGCAGCTCGCCGGGGCAGCGCAGGGGCTCGCGGCTGGTGGCCAGGATGCGCAGCTCGGGATGCGTCGCGAGCAGCTCGTCGACCAGGCGCGCTGCCGCGTCCACGACGTGCTCGCAGTTGTCGAACACCAGCAGCACGCGCCGCCCGGCCAGCCACGACCGGAGCGTCTGCTCCGGCGTGCGCCCGATCTGGTCGGTGATCCCCAGCTGGCTGAGGGTGTGCTCGACGATGTGCTCGGCGTTCGCGAGGGCCGCCAGGTCCACCCACCACGCGCCGCCCGTCTCCGCCGATGCCGCCGCGGCCACGCGCAGCGCGAGTCGCGTCTTGCCCACACCGCCAGCGCCCACCAGCGTGACCAGGCGGTGCGACCGCAGCTCGGCGGCGACCTCAGGAAGCAGATCCGCACGACCGACGAAGCTGGAGCGCTCCACGGGCAGGTTCCCGTCCCGCTCCCCGTGCAGGGTGAACGCAGGGACGGTCGCGGCAGCCGCCGTCGCGTGCTGGTTCAGCAGGTCCTCGTCATGGCGGAGGATGCGCTCGTGCAGCCGCACCAGGCGGGGATCGGGGTCGATCCCGAGCTCGTCGGCCAGCCGCTGCCTGGTCCGCATGAAGACGGCGAGGGCATCGGCCTGCCGGCCCGAGCGGTAGAGCGCGAGCATCAGCAGCTCCGCGAGGCCCTCGTGGAGGGGGTTGTCCGCGACCAGCGCCTCGAGCTCGCCGACGACGCGGCGGTGCTGGCCGAGCTCCAGCTCGGCTTCGAGGCAGCGCTCCAGCGCCGTCAGGCGCACCTCGTCCAGCCGGCGCGCCTCGAACTCGGCGAAGGGCCGGTCGATGCCCTCGTAGGCGGGCCCGCGCCAGAGGGCGAACGCCTTTCGAAGGAGCTGCGCAGCCTCGGCCGGCTCCGCGGTTCGGGCCTGGGCGAGAGCGCGCTCGAGCTGACGAGCGTCGATCGCCTCGGGCGCGACGGCCAGCTCATAGCCGTCGGGCCGCGTGCGCAGCACCTGCCAGTCGCCGCTGCCCCGCTCCGGTTCGAGCACCCGTCGCAGCTGCGAGATGTAGGTCTGCACGATCTTGTTGGCCGAGGCCGGCGGGCGGCCCGGCCAGAGCGCCTCGACGATGCGGTCCGCGCGGACCACGCGGTTCACGTTCGCCAAGAGCAAGGCCAGCAGAACCCGCGGGCCCTGACCGCCGAGCGGTACCTGCTCGCCGCCGCGGGTGACGATCACGCCGCCCAGCACCCCGAAGTGCATCCGCCGACATTAGCGACGTCTTGCGCACACCGAACGAAGGCGCGCACGGGATGCACACCGGCGTGCTGTCAGCGCGCTTTCCCTCGCGTCTACCGGCTCTAGACCGGTCCTAGACCGCCCGGCCCCACGGTGTCTCCACGCCAACCGATCAAGGAGACACCATGAGCACCACGCTGCAACCCGACACCGGCAACCGCCCCGCGACGACGGACCAGCAGCCGACACCGCAGGAGCAGGCGGGCCTGCTGCTCGGTCACCTCGCCGGCTACGTTGCCGTCCGAACCGTCCAGATCGGCCTCGAGAACGACCTCATCTCCGCGCTGGCCGAGGCCGGACCGGCCGGGCTGACCGCCGAGGCGCTGGCGATCGCCGCGGACGTCGACACCTTCTACGCCCGCGTGTGGAGCCGCGCCGCGATCGGCGCCGGCGTCGTGGAGCGCAACGGCTCGGCGCTGCGGCTCAGCCCGCACCTGCCGGCCCTTCTGCTGGACGGCGCGCACCCGGCTCACGTCGGCGCCATCTTCCGGATCTTCGCCCAGCCCGAGATCTTCGACCGCTTCGGCGAGCGGCTGGCCACCGGGCAGCGCACCTGGTGGGACGCGACCGGGCACGAGTTCATCTCGGCCGTCGCCTCCACCGGGCTGCCGTTCTATGTCCGGCTCATCCCGGGCGGCCTCGGGCAGGTGCCGGGGCTGGAGGACCTGCTGGCCACGCCTCTGCGGATCCTCGACACCGCCTGCGGCTCGGGGGAGGGGCTGGTGCGGCTGGCCGAGCACTACCCGGCGGCCACGATCGTCGGCGCCGACGGCGACGCCTACTCGCTGGAGCGGGCGCGCAAGCGGCTGGCCGACGCGGGTCTCGACGGGCGGGTCGAGCTGATCCACACCCCGCTCGAGGAGCTCGACCTCGACGGCGAGTTCGACCTCGTCATCAACAACATCTCGATGCACGAGTGCCGCGACATCGACCGTGTGACCGAGCGGATCCGGCGGGCGCTCGTCCCCGGCGGCTGGTTCGTGATCTCGGACTTCCCGTTCCCCGACGACGACGCCGGCCTGCGCTCCGTCCCGGGTCGGGTCATGAGCGGCATCCAGTTCTTCGAGGCGCAGATCGACGACCAGCTCCTGCCGGTCTCGGCCTACCTCGACCTCCTCGACCGCCATGGGTTCGCGGACGTCGCCACGACCTCGCTGACCCCCACCCACGCGCTCACGTACGGGCGCAAGCCCACCGCACTGTGACAAAGAAGGAGTGAGCAGCATGAACGCACAGATCGAGCGCCGCCCCTGGAGGGTCGGCATCGCAGCCCTGGTGGTCCTCGCCGCGGTCGCAGGGGTGACCCTTCTGGGTCTTCCTTCGGCCGCGCAGGACCAGGCGGACACGCCACAGCCCATCACGGTCACGGAGATCACGAAGCGCAGCAGCTTCACCGATCACGTCACGATGCAGATCCGGCTCAAGATCAAGGGCCGCAGCCGCCAGTTCCTGCGGCTCCCCGACCCCTCGGCCGTCGCGATGGCCGAGATCAAGGTCCAGCCGGGGGCGGCCTTCCCGTGGCACACCCACCCGGGCCCGGTCATCGTCACGGTGAAGGAGGGGGAGCTGACCTACGTGTACGCCGACGACTGCCGTGACCGGACCTATCCCGAGGGGAGCGCCTTCGTGGACCCGGGGTACGGGAACATCCACTCGGCCTACAACGCGACCGACAAGGTCACGGTCGTGATGGCGACGTTCCTGGACGTGCCGACCGAGGGCCCGCTGACCATCCCGACGGGAGAGGTTCCGGGCAGGTGCGTGCCGAAGGGGAGCGTGACCTCGCACTGAGCAGATGCACCGATGCACGGACGCAGGTGTCGGACCCGGTCGAGCAGGCCGGGTCCGCGCCGCCTCCGCAGCCTCGATGTTGTGCTGGCCGCAGATACGCGTCGAGAACAACATCGGGCGGGGGAGGGGGCTGTCCGCGGCCGGCGCCTGTCCCGACCCGGATGTTGTGCTGGCCGTAGATGTGCGTCGAGAACAACATCGGGCGTGGGAGGGGGTTGTCCGCCGGCGCCACGCCCGACCACGGTGTTGTGTTGGCCGTAGATGTGCGTCGAGAACAACATCGAGCGGGGGAGCGGGTAGAGTTGACCCCAGCG
>CAZVUW010000130.1:0-6706 GCA_964629825.1 uncultured Actinomycetota bacterium | reverse complement strand
GGCGTTGAGGACCCCGCCGAGGAGCACCGCCACCGGCACCACCGCCAGCGGGTTGTAGCGGGCCAGTGCCGCCACGATGATCCCGGTGTAGCCGAGGCCCAGCTCCAGGCCCTGCGGATCGAATCGGCCCGCCCGGCCGGCGACCTCACCCGCCCCGGCCAGACCCGCGAGCGCGCCGGAGATGAGCAGGACCGCCGCGACCACCCCGCGGCCCGAGATCCCCGCGTAGCGGGCGGCCGCCGGCGAGTCGCCGAACACCCGCCAGGTGAACCCCCAGCGCGTGCGCCGGACGACGATCGCAAGTGCCAGAGCCGCGAGCAGGGCGACCAGGAGGCCCAGATGGATGCGGGTGGTCCCGAGGCGTGCGAGCTCCGCCGCGTCGGGGATCGGCCGACCCTGCGGGAAGGTGGCGGAGGCCGGGTCGCGCCACGGGCTGCGTGACCCGAACACCAGGTAGCGCATCACATACAGCGCGACGTAGTTGAGCAGCAGCGTCGTGATGATCTCGCTGGTGCCGAGCAGCGCCCGCGCCGCCGCCGGCACTGCGATCCACAGGGCTCCGCCCAGGGCGCCGGCCGCGACCGTCAGGAGCACAGCCAGGGGGCCGGGCACCGACTCCCCCAGCCAGATCGCGACCCCGGCCGCGGCGATCGCCCCGGCGTAGAGCTGGCCCTCGCCGCCGATGTTGTAGAGCTTGAAGCGGAACGCCAGCGCGGCCGCGAGCGCGGTCAGCATCAGCGGGGTGGCGCTGGCGAGGGTGTCGGTGATGCCGTAGCCGGTCGCGAACGACACCCGCAGCATCTCGCCGTAGACGCGCAGCGGGTCGTGCCCGGTGGCGGCCAGGAACACCGCGCCGAAGGAGAGCGCGGCCAGCACCGACAGGACCGGCACGGCGACCAGGACCGCCGGGCTGACGGTCGCACGGCGCTCGAGGCGCAGCTGCCGCAGGCGCTCCAGCATCTCAGCCGCCCGTCCCGACGGCGTGGCCGGCCATCGCCAGACCGAGCTCGGCGACGGTGGCCTCGGCCGCGGGCCGCTCGAGCACGATCCGGCCCTCGTAGAGGACGACGATGCGGTCCGACAGCGCCCGGACCTCGTCCAGGTCCTCGGAGATCAGCAGGATCCCGCAGCCCTGGGCGCGCCGCGCGTCCAGCAGCTGGCGGACGAACTCCGTGGCGCCGACGTCCAGCCCGCGGGTCGGCGAGGCGACGATCAGGGCGCGCTGCTCGCCCTCGCGGGTGCCCAGCTCGCGCGCCAGCAGGACCTTCTGCGCGTTGCCCCCGGACAGGTTGCGGGTGACGGCGTCCGGGCCGGTGGTGCGCACGTCGAAGTCGGCGATGACCCGCTCGGCGTGCTCGTCCGCCGAGCGCCGGTCCAGCCACAGCGGCAGGTCGTCGGTGAGGCGCAGGTTGTCGGCGATCGACAGGCCGGGCGCCAGGCCGGTGCCGAGGCGGTCCTCTGGCACATAGCTGAGCCCGGCCGCCCGCGTCACGGCGGGTCCGCGCCCCGTCACCTCGGTGTGCTCGATCAGGACCCGCCCGGCGCTCGGAGCGCGCAGCCCCGCGAGGGTCTCCGCGAGCTCGCGCTGCCCGTTGCCGGCGACTCCGGCGACTCCGACGATCTCGCCCGCCCGGACCTCGAGGGTGATGTCCTCCAGCCCTCCCCGCCCGTCGACCGCCGCCAGGCTGAGGTTCTCCGCACGCAGCAGCGGCCGCCCGGGCGGGGCGGCGGCCCGCCGGGGCGACAGGTCGACCGGGCGGCCCACCATCAGCTCGGCCAGCTGCTCGGCGGTGGCCTCCGCGGGCGCCAGGGTCCCGACCACGTGCCCGTCACGAAGGACGGTGATGCGGTCGGCCACGGCCAGCACCTCGCTCAGCTTGTGGCTGATGAAGGCGACCGCCTTGCCCGCCTCGGCCATCGTGCGGACGGTGTCGAACAGCGCCTCGGTCTCCTGGGGCGTCAGCACCGCGGTGGGCTCGTCCAGCAGCAGGACGTCCACGCCGCGGTGCAGCACCTTGAGGATCTCGACTCGCTGCTGCTCCCCGACCGACAGGTCGCCCACCACCGCGTCCGGGTCGACCGGCAGGCGGTAGCGCTCCGCCACCTCGGCGACGGCCATGCGGATGCGCGCCGCGGACATGCGCCACGGCAGCCGACGGTCACCGAGGGCGACGTTCTCGGCGACCGTGAAGCGGTCCACCAGACGGAAGTGCTGGTGGACCATGCCGATCCCACGCTCCAGGCCGTCGCGGGGGGTTCGCAGCACCACCTCCCGGCCGTCGCGGCGGAGGTGGCCCGCGTCGGGGTGGTACAGGCCCGTCAGGATGGCCGCGAGCGTCGACTTGCCAGCACCGTTCTCACCCAGGAGGGCGTGAACCTCGCCTCGGCGCAGCGGGAGGTCGACCCCGGCGTTCGCCACGACGCCGGGGAAGACCTTCGTCACGCCGACCGCCTCGAGGGCGGGCGGCTCCGCTCCTGACATGTGCGCTGCTCTTCCGCCGGCCTAGCCGCCGATCTCGCCGATGACGCCCTCGACGAAGAAGTCCATCGACAGCAGCTGCTCCAGGGTCATCTGCTCGCCGCTGGCGACGCGCTCGACGCCGTCCTGGTCCAGGATCGGCCCGGAGAACGGCACGAACGTGCCGTCGATGATCTCCTGGCGGCGCTCCTCGATCAGCGCACGGGCGTCCTCCGGGACGCGGTCGCCGAAGGGCGCCAGCGACACCATGCCGTCGGCCATGTTCCCGTAGTAGGACTCCGGCTCCCAGGTGCCCTCCATGACCTCGCGCACGGTCTTGATGTAGAAGGGCGCCCAGTCCCAGGTGGTGGCGGTCAGCCATGCCCCGGGGGCGAAGCGCTGCATGTCGGAGTTGTAGCCGGTCCACCCGGCGCCGGCGGCCTCGGCCGCCTGGCCCACGGCGGGCGAGTCCTGGTGCATGCCGAGCACGTCGACGCCCGCGTCGAGGAGGCTCTGGGCCGCCTGGCCCTCCACCTCGGGGTCGTACCAGGTGGAGGTCCACACGACGCGGACCGTGGCCTCGGGGTTCACCTCGCGCGCGCCCAGGGTGTAGGCGTTGATGCCGCGGACGACCTCGGGGATCGGGAACGCGGCGACGTAGCCGAGCTCGCCGGTCTCGGAAACGGACGCGGCGGCCATGCCCTCCAGGTAGCGGCCCTCCTCGGCAGCGCCGAAGTAGTTGCCCATGTTCTCGGAGGTCATGTAGCCGGTGGCGTGCTCGAACACCACATCGGGGAAGCGCTCCGCGACGGCCGCCATCGGCTCCATGTAGCCGAAGGAGGTCCCGAAGATGAGGTCGTTGCCCTGCCGAGCCAGATCCTCGAACACCCGCTCGCTCTCGGCGCCCTCGGGGACGCTCTCGAGGTAGGTGACCTCGACCGCGTCGCCGAACTCCTCCTCGACCGCCTGGCGGCCCTGGTCGTGCTGGTAGGTCCAGCCCGCGTCGCCGGGCGGGCCGATGTAGACGAAGGCCACCTTCAGCGGCTCGCCGTCGGCGGTGCCGCCGCCCTCCTCGTCGCCGCCCTCCGTGGGCTCCTCGGCGGTGTCACCGGCATCCTCGTCGGACGCGGTCTCGGCGCCCTCGTCGGGCGACTGGCCGTCGTCGGAGGCCGTGTCGGAGTCGTCGCCGCCACTGCAGGCGGCGATCAGGGCGACGATCAACAGCGGCAGCAGCCACCGTCGCAGGTTCATGCGGGGATCCTCTCTGGTTCGGATATCGCTGAGCAGCCCGGACGTCAGGACGAAGGCCGGGCTGCGGCTCTGAATAGTCTCATGCCCAGAGCCGACGAGCACATCGGGCCAGCTCCGCCCATGCGGCGTCCACGTCGAAGCCGTCCAGAGCGCCGTCGGTCACGACCGGCACGCCGCCCACGAGCACGTGACGCGCCCGCCGCTCGGGTCCGAGCACCAGCGCAGCGACCGGGTCCGGCAGGTCGGCGAGGTCGTCGGCGGGCCACACGACCAGGTCGGCGCGCAGTCCCGGCTCCAGCCGGCCGATGTCGCTGCGGCCCAGACATGCGGCGCCGCCGGCGGTTGCGAGGTCAAGGGCCTGGGCGGGCAGCAGGGCGTCGGGCCGGCCCGTCGACTGGCGGGCCGAGTAGAGCGCCTGGCGCAGCTCGGTGATCAGCGTCCCCTGCTCGTTGGAGGCGGCGCCGTCGACGCCGAGGCCGACCGGCACGCCCGCAGCCAGGAGGTCCGGCACCCGGCAGAAGCCGGCGGCCAGGCGTGCGTTGCTCGACGGGCAGTGCGCGACGCCCGCGCCGGCAGCGCCGAGCCGGGCGATCTCGGCGTCGTCGAAGTGGATCCCGTGGGCGAACCAGACGTCGCCTGCCACCCAGCCGAGGTCGTCGAGGACCTCCAGGGGTCGGCGGCCGAAGCGGGCCAGGCAGTCGGCCTCCTCCTCGACCGTCTCGGCGAGGGGGGTGTGCAGCCGGAGCCCGCGGCGGCGCGCCAGGTCGGCGGACTCGCGCAGCAGCTCCGGGGTGACGCTGAAGGGGCTGCAGGGGGCGACCGTCACGCTGATGCGCTCGCCGTCGTGCCAGCGCTCGGCCACCCGCTCGGTCGAGGCGAGGATGTCGTCGATGCCCTCGACGACCTCGTCCGGCGGCAGGCCACCGGCGGAGGCACCGAGGTCCATGGAGCCGCGTGCGAGGTGCAGCCGGATGCCGACCGCGGAGGCGGCTTCCGCGATCGCGTCGAAGACCGAATCGTCACCGCGCGGCACGACGTAGTGGTGATCGGCGGCCGTGGTGCAGCCCGATAGGGCGAGCTGGGCGAGCCCGACGCGGCCGGCCGCGGCGACGTCGTCGACGTCGATCCGCGCCCAGATCGGGTACAGCTCGGTGAGCCAGCCGAACAGGCCGCAGCCGACCGCCCTGCCGCGGGTCAGCCACTGGTAGAGGTGGTGGTGGGTGTTGACCAGGCCCGGCGTGACGATGTCGCCGTCGACGCGCAGGACCTCATCACCCTCCTCGGCCGCGACCGCGCCGACGGCCTCTATCCGGCCGTCGCGGACGGCGACGTCGCCGGGCCAGCGGGCGCCGCGCAGCACCAGTCGCGTCCCACCCAGCCCGGTCGGCGAGGTCATGCCGGCTCCCGGCGGTAGGCGAGCGCGATGTCCTGCGGGCGGATCGGCACGCGTGCCAGCGGGAGGCCCGTCGCTGCCCGCACCGCGGCGACCACGGCGGGGGTGGAGGAGATTGTGGGCGGCTCCCCCACGCCCTTGGCGCCGAACGGCGCTCCCGGCTCCGGCTGCTCGATCAAGGTGGCGACGACCTCCGGCATGTCAAGCGCCGTGGGGATCAGGTAGTCGGTGAACGAGGCGTTGCGCACGCGGCCCTCCTCGACCAGCAGCTCCTCCATCACCGCCAGGCCGACACCCTGCGCGATGCCGCCCTCGATCTGGCCGACGACCGCGCGGGGGTTGAGGGCCCGGCCGACGTCCTGACCGGTCGCGACCTGGAGCACGCGGATCAGCCCCAGCTCGGGATCGACGTCCACGACGGCGCGATGGGCGGCGAAGGCGAACGAGACGTGGGCGTTGCCCTGGCCGTTCTCGTCGAGCGGGTCGGTCGGCGGATGGTGGTGCTGGCGGACGGCCTCGATCGGCCCGTCCGCCAGCAGCTCCGCCAGGGGGAACGCCCCGCCGCCGTCCACCTCGACGACCTCGCCCTCGCGTAGGTCGAAGCGGACGCGGCGGGCGCCCGCGACGGGCTCGCCGAGCCTTTTCGCGGCGCGGGTCAGCAGCTCGGACCGAACCGCGCGGCAGGCCAGCTGCACGGCACCGCCGCTCATCCAGGTCTGCCGGGAGGCGCTGGTGGACCCGGCCGAGCCCAGGGTCGTGTCGGCGGGCTCGAGGAGCACCTGGTCGACGCCGAGCTCGGTTCGCGCGATCTGCTGGGCCAGCGTGACGAAGCCCTGCCCGACCTCGGCGGCGGCGCAGCGGACCGTGGCCAGCGGCTCCCCGGTCGGGTCGAGCTCCATACGGACCGCCGCGGTCGAGAAGTCGTCGAAGCCCTCGGAGTACATGAGGTTCTTGATGCTGACCGCGACCCCCACGCCGCGCTGCACGTCGCCGCGTCGGGCGACCATGCCGGCGCCGCCGGGCAGCAGCAGCTGCGGTCCATCCGGCTCCGCCTCGGGGGGAATTGCATGGGCGACCGCCGCCTCGATGACCTCGCGCACGGGGGCGGTGCCGGTGATGACCTGGCCGGTGATCAGCCGGTCGCCGGTCGCCAGGGCGTTGCGCAGCCGAAGCTCGACCGGGTCCATGCCGAGCGCCTGGGCGAGGCGGTCCATCTGGGCCTCGTGGGCGAAGCAGACCTGCACGACCCCGAACCCGCGCATCGCACCGCACGGCGGGTTGTTGGTGCGCACGGCCCAGCCGTCGATCGCGGCGCTCGGGATCCGGTACGGACCGCCGGCGAAGCACACCGCGTTGGCCAGGACCGCCGAGGACGTCGAGGCGTAGGCGCCGCCGTCGAGCAGGATCCGGGCCTCGACCTTGACCAGGTCACCGTTCGAGGTGGCGGTGTGGCGATACCACATCCGCGCGGGGTGGCGGTGGACGTGGCCGTGGAAGCTCTCCTCACGGGAGTACAGCATCTTGACCGGCCGCCCCGTGCGCAGCGCCAGCAGGCAGACGTGCACCTGGAGGCTGACGTCCTCGCGCGCCCCGAAGGCGCCGCC